>JBQCHO010000001.1:0-46785 GCA_051954635.1 Sphingomonas sp.
AGACTGCCGCCGGCCTCATCCGCGCGATCGAGGATGCGCGCGCCGAGGTCGAGGCGGCCGCCGAGATCGCCACCAAGGCCTCAGGCCAGGCGGGCACCGCGGTCGGCATGTCGGAAATGCTTTCCGATCACGCCAAGTCGATCGAATCGATCCTCGGGCTGATCCGCGACATTGCCGGGCAGACTAACCTCCTTGCGCTCAACGCAACGATCGAGGCCGCGCGCGCGGGTGACGCCGGGCGCGGCTTCGCCGTGGTCGCGCAGGAAGTGAAGAGCCTCGCCAACCAGACCGCACGCGCCACCGACGACATCGCCGCCAAGATCGCCGCGATCCAGTCCGCCACGCACTCCACCGTCGCGACCAACGCCTCGATCCGCGACACCGTCGCCGAGGTGCAGGAAAGTGCCGACCGCATCCGTCAGGCGATGGAGGTCCAGGCGCAGACCGTCACCGCGATCACCGCGGCGGTCGACGAAACCGCGCTCGCCGCCGATTCGATGTCGAACACGATCGCCGCGATCCGCGAGGATACCGAAACGGTCGCTTCCGAGATCGGCGCGCTGGAACGCGATTTCGGCGTGGTCGATCAGCGTCTCACCGGCCTGCGCCGCGCCGCCGACGATTTTTCGGAAAGTGTCGCCGCCTGAGGCCATTACCATTGACCTCCATAGCTCCGGCTCAAATTCGGGGCGACGGGAGACCGGGGCGCGAAAGAGTACCGCTCCGACCACCGCCGTGGCACTAACATGCTTCCAAAGTTGGAATTCTTCTGATCTATCCTGCTCGATGGATTGCCCCCTAAAGCGTCTGCCTCGCCGGCGTCGCGCTCGAGCGCGCATCGCGGGCGCTCGACCGGCGCGAGGCTGGCGCTACCGAGACGCGCCGTCGTCGCTTTTCCGGCGCGTAGGTGTCGCGCTGGTGTGGCGCGCATGTCGCCGCACCGGCGCGTTCCGGTCGCAGAGCGGGTGCATTCCAGGCGCAATCCGCGGCAAAACACTGCGACGGTCTCCACTTTCTCCACTTCACCCGCGCACACCATGGCCCTGCGCATCGCTGAGCCCTTCCCCTCGCGCAATTTTCTTGCAACACCGTCGCTCGTACCGAGTGAGGGGAGCATGATGACCGACGACCGCATTGCCGCCAGGCCACTTGCCGAACTCACCTTGCGGGGAATCATCCTTGGCGGACTGATCACGCTGCTGTTCACCGCGGCCAATGTCTATCTCGGGCTCAAGGTCGGCCTGACCTTCGCCACCTCGATCCCCGCGGCGGTGATCTCGATGGCGGTGCTGCGCGGATTCAAGGATTCGACGATCCTCGAAAACAACATCGTTCAGACGGTGGCGAGCGCGGCGGGGACGCTGGCGGCGATCATCTTCGTTCTGCCCGGCCTCGTCATGATCGGCTGGTGGCAGGGCTTCCCTTATTGGACGACCGCGCTGATCACCGGCACCGGTGGCATTCTCGGCGTGTTGTTCTCCGTGCCGCTGCGCCGGGCACTGGTCGTCGATACCGACCTGCCCTACCCCGAAGGCCGCGCGGCGGCCGAGGTGTTGCGCGTCGGATCGGGCAGCCGCGAGGGCGCGGAAGAGAGCGCCAAGGGCCTATCGGTGCTGGTGTGGAACGGCGTCGTCTCGACGCTGTTCGCGATCCTGACGCAGACGCGGCTCGCGGTCAGTGAAGCGGCCACCTATTTCAAGACCGGCGCAGGGGCGACGGGCATTTCGGGCAGCTTGTCGATGGCGTTGGTCGGCGTCGGCCATCTCGTCGGCATTTCGGTCGGCGCGGCGATGGGGCTGGGCATGGTGATCGGCTGGTGGGTGCTGCTGCCGATCCTGACCGCGCATCACCCGATGCCGGGATCGAGCACCGCCGACTGGGCGAGCGCGATCTTTTCGCAGGACGTGCGCTTCTTCGGCGCGGGCGTGATCGGCGTCGCGGCGATCTGGACGCTGGTCAAGATCGCCGGGCCGGTGATCGGCGGCATTCGATCGGCGATGGCCGCGAGCGCGGCGCGACGCGACGGCGAGGCGCTCGCGCTGACCGAGCGCGATCTGCCGATCTGGATCGTCGGCGTCGGCTCGGTGGCGATGCTCTTCCCGATCGCCTGGCTGTTGTGGAGCGTGATCGCCGGCGGACCGATCGCCGCATCGGCGGTGATGGTGATCGCCGGCGCGCTGGTGTTCGTGGCGGTGATCGGGCTGATGATCGCCGCGGTATGCGGCTACATGGCTGGCCTGATCGGCGCGTCCAACTCGCCCGTATCGGGGATCGGTATCCTCTCGGTGGTCGGCGCGGCGCTGATGCTGGTCGGCATGTTCGGTCGCCACACACCGCCCGACATGACCGCCGCCTTGGTCGCCTATGCGTTGATCGTCACCGGCGTGGTGTTCGGCGTGGCGACGATCTCCAACGACAATCTGCAGGACCTAAAAACCGGCGAGCTGGTCGGCGCGACGCCGTGGAAGCAGCAGGTCGCGCTTGTCATCGGCGTCGTGTTCGGCGCGCTGGTCATCCCGGTGGTGATGAACCTGCTCAACACCGCGTTCGGCTTTGCCGGGGCGCCCAATGCCGGGCCCAACGCCCTGCCCGCCCCGCAGGCCGCGCTGATCTCGGCGCTCGCCAAGGGCGTGCTCGGCGGCAGCCTCAATGCGCAGATGATCGGCTATGGCGCGCTGACCGGGGTCGCGCTCATCATCCTCGACGAGGTGCTCGGGCGTCTGAAGCTACTGCGCCTACCGCCGCTCGGCGTCGGCATGGGCATCTACCTGCCGATAAGCTTGATCCTGCCGACGGTGGTCGGGTCGGTCGTCGGGCTGTTCTACGATCGCTGGGCCGATCGCACGTCGAACCCCGAATTCGCCCGCCGCATGGGCGTGCTGACCGCGACCGGCCTGATCGTCGGCGAATCGCTTTGGGGCGTCGTGTTCGCCGGGATCGTCGCCGCGTCGGGCAGCGATGCGCCGCTGGCCGTGGTCGGCGACGGGTTCGAGCCCTATGCGCTGATCGGCGGGACGGTCGTCTTCATCGCGTTGCTCGCGTGGCTGTATCGCCGGACGCGGATGCTGGTGCGCGGCTAGCTCACATCGCCGAGAGGATCGCGCTGATCGGCGCGAAGGCGAAGGCGACCGAGGAATCCGCCACGCCGTAGGGAATGAACAGCGTGTCCTCATGGCGCAGCGCACCGCACGAATACACGACGTTGGGCACATAGCCCTCGCGGTCTTCGTCGGCCGCCGCCAGGATCGGATCGCGCGTGCGGCCCAGCACCTTCGACGGATCGTTCTTGTCGAGCAGCACCGCGCCGATCGAATATTTGCGCATCGCGCCGACGCCGTGGGTGAGCAGCAGCCAGCCCTCGTCGAGCTCGATCGGCGGGCCGCAATTGCCGATCTGGACGAACTCCCAGGGATATTCGGGGGTCAACAGCTTCTGCCCCTCGTCCCAATGCGTGACGTCGTCCGATTCGAGCAGGAACAGGTTCTCGCCGTCCTGCCTGCCAATCATCATGTACTTGCCGTTCACCTTGCGCGGAAACAGCGCCATCCCCTTGTTGCGCGACGCCGAACCCGTCATCGGCACGAGATCGAAGGCGCGGAAATCGCGCGTGCGCATCAATTCCGACTGGATCTGCGAGCCGTTATAGGCGGTGTATGTGCCCAGCCATTCGTAGCTGTGATCGTCATGGTCGAAGCGGACGAGACGCAGATCCTCGAGCCCGTTCGACTGCGCCTTGGTGATCGGGAAGATCACCGTGCCCGACAGCGTCGAATCGCGATGCCGATAGACCGTCACCGGACCTTCGGGAATGTGCATTTCCTGCTTGCCGGTCACGTCCGTCGCGGTGGCGAAGGGCGGCTCGGGCGCGAGCTTCAATTCGCCCTTGTCGGTGATGATGCCCTCGCGAAAGGCAACCGAGGAGATATGCCCTTCGCCGACCGAACGCAGCGACATCAGGATTCGCAGGGAGCCTGGTGGCATGCCCGACTGATCGAAATGCGGCACCGCGCTGGGGTTCATCAGCGCCGCGGCGGCATAGGAATATTCGTGGCAGAAATAGGCGCCGATCAACTGGCGGCGTTCGTCGCCGATCTCGGCGCCGTCGAGACCGAGCTCTTCCTCGATTTCGTCATAACGCGTCATGAACACGCGGCGGGTCTGCCAGTGACGCGCCTCGAAATCCTTGAGCACCCGCTCGAGCTGGGTGCGCGCCTCCGACGAGGACATATCGAGGACTTCGCGGACCAGCCGTTCGGCGCGGCTCGGCGCCGATCCGTTGGACTGCCAGCCGATCTGGAACGGACGCACCACGACGCGCGAAGGATCGGCATGCAGCCGCAACGAATGATAATAAAGCTCGGCCATTCCCGCCCCGGTACCCGACTAGAAACGCATTCGCGAGCGACAATGCTACGCGACGGCGCGGTCGGCTCCTGCCACGGTTCCGGCTTCGTTTGAAAGGGTGGAAATCGCGCACGACGCCATTTGCAGCGCGATAATCGACTCGGCACCCTGATTGCGGTTGAGACCGTGCGGCATCAAGCCGTCGAAGCAGCCACCGTCCTGCGGCGAGGCGAGCGGCAGATCGAGGTCGTTCGAACCGAGGAACCAGCGATAGGCTCGCTCGGCCTCGGCGATCCAGCGGCGATCATGCGTCACGGCGAAGGCCGACGCGCAGGCATCAATCGTCGCCTGCGCCTCGAGCGGCTGCTGGTCGAACGCGGCGGGTTCGGCATAGGCTTGGCCAAAGCTCTCGGTGCCGATCGCGCGGAAGCGGCCTTCGGGCGAGGTCTGGCGCGCGACGATCCAGTCGAGCGTCTCGATGCCGCGCGCGATCATGTCGTCGCGACCGAGCGCCTCGCCGCCGCGAATCAGCGCACCGGGCAAGCGGGCGTTGTCGTAGGCGAGCACGATTTCGAACCAGGACCATTCGGGGCGGCGCGTTGTTTCGAGCAGCGTCATCAGCTCGTCGCCGAACCGGCTGATGATCCGGCGTGCCAGATCGTGCTCGGGACGAACTTCCAGCATCGCCGCGGCGCCGAGCATCGCGAACGCTTGCGCCCGTGGGCTGCCAAGATCGAGGGCCAGCTCGGCAGTCATGTCGAACATCGAGCCCGCCCAATCGCGGTGCTTCACTATTCGCGCATCGCGCGCGACGGTGCCGAGCGCCCAGAGCGTGCGGCCGTTCGAATCTTCCGACCCCATATCCTCGCACCAGGTGCGATCGTAATTCATGAAGTTGCGGAAACGCCGCGCATCGGGGTTCCAGGCATATTGGACGAACGAGGCGTAGATCGTGGTCCATTTGTCGCGAACGCTCTCGTCGAGCTCGGGCATCTGCGTCACCAGCATCAGCGCGCGGGCATTGTCGTCGATGCAATAGCCGTGGCGGCGATCGGGGACCGAATAGATCGAATGCTGCAGCATGCCGGTCGCATCGCTCATTCGCTCGACTGCGGCGAGATCGGGCTTGAGCGGGGTGAGGCGCGGCGTCGCGCGGGTGAGCCGCTTCGGGCGTGCCGCGACCATCGCGTCGATTTCGACGAGCGCGGTTTCGGCAAGGCGCGGATAGGTCATCGTCCGGCCGCGTGCATAAGCGCGCTCGGACAGCGAACGGCGCGCATCGTCATGCGCCAGCAGATCGGCGATCTCCCCGGCCATCGCCGCGCTGTCGCCGAACGGCACCAGCCGGCCGTGATCATCGGCGAGAATTTCGGTCGCGTGGACATAAGGCGTCGACACCACCGCCTTGCCGACGCCGACCGCGTAGGACAGCGTGCCCGAGGTGATCTGCGCGGGATTGGTATACGGCGTAACGTAAACGTCGGCGGCCTGGAGATAATCGAGCAACTCGTCCTGTTCGACGAAGCGGTCAACGAATGCGATATTGCCGTCGACGCCGAGATCGGCAGCGAGCGCCTTGAGGCGGTCGCGATAGGCTTCGCCCTCATGCGCGACGAGGTGGGGGTGCGTCGCGCCGACCAGCACATAGAGCGTCGTCGGCTCGGCGGCGACGATCGCGGGCAGCGCCTCGATCAGCGTCTCGATCCCCTTGCCAGGCGCGAGCAGACCGAAGGTGAGGACGACCTTGCGACCTTGCCAGTCGAAGCGCGGCTTCATTGCGTCGGGATCGACCAGCGGGCGATCGTGCACGCCGTGCGGGATCATCACCACCTTGCGCGGATCGGCGCGATAGACGCGCGTGAGGATCTCGCGGCCCTTCTCGGCCATCACCACGACGCGCGATGCGCGCTTGAGCAGCGCCTCGAGTACACGACGCTCGTCGGGGCTCGGCTGTTCGAGGACGGTGTGCAGCGTGACGATCAGCGGCACCGAAACACGGTCGAGCAGCGCGAGGATCAGATCGCCCGCCGCGCCGCCGAAGATGCCGTATTCGTGTTGCAGCCACACCGCCTGTGCGCCGCTCGCCTCGATCGCGCGGCCGGCCTCGAGATAGGCGAGGCGCTCGTTCTGCAGGATCGAACGCGTGACCTCCGGCGGATAGTCATATGCACCAGGGCGGTCGTCCATCGCATAGACGTCGACCTGCATGTCGGGGAAACGCGCCTTGAGCGCGTTGTAGGTGTCGGTGGTATAGGTCGCGATACCGCATTTACGCGGCAGGAAGTTGCCGATCAACGCCAGATGCCTCGTCACAGGGGAACCATCCAACGAGAACGCCATGTCGATCCTTTCGCGAACGCAACAAGGGCTACAGCCCGACCTAAACTCCTGGATGCCGAACGATTAAAACGGACGAAGGTTGCAGCGATGCTGCGCTGCAACATTACCGAATCGAACTAACCTGAGTCAAGGGGCGTAGGTGCCGTGTCAGCCTCGGCCGCGATATCCGGGAACTCCCTGATCGGGGAGCCACAGCCCCTCGGGAGGCGCGCCCGATTGCCAGAACACGTCGATCGGGATGCCGCCGCGCGGATACCAATAGCCGCCGATACGCAGCCAGCGCGGTTTCATCTCGTCGAACAGCCGCTGGCCGATGCCGACCGTGCAATCCTCATGGAAGGCCGCATGATTGCGGAACGCACCGAGAAAGAGCTTGAGCGACTTCGATTCGACGATCGTCTCGCCGGGCGCATAGTCGATCACCAGGTGAGCGAAATCGGGCTGGCCGGTGACCGGGCACAGCGAGGTGAATTCGGGCACGGCGAAGCGGACCAGATAGAGCTGGCCGGGGCGCGGATTGGGAACATAATCGAGCTCCGCCGCGTCCGGGCTGGCGGGAAGCGACGAGGTCTGGCCGAGATGCTTGGGTGTCATGGTCGGCGATGTAGGACGCGGGCGCGCGAAATGGAACGGCGGCAATGACGATCCTGATCCCGATCCTGGGCGACCAGCTCACCCCGGCGATCACCTCGCTAAACGGCATCGATCCGGCAGAGGCGGTGGTGCTGATGATGGAGGTCGCCGAGGAGACGACCTATGTCCGCCACCACAAGAAGAAGCTCGCCTTCATCCTCGCCGCGATGCGCCACCATGCAACACGGCTGCGCGACCTCGGCTGGACGATCGATTACGTCGTGCTCAACGACCCCGACAACGCAGGCAGCTTCACTGGCGAGCTGGCGCGCGCGATCGACCGCCACGCGCCCGATCGGATTATCGTCACCGAGGCGGGTGAATGGCGCGTGGCCGCGATGCTCGAAAGCTGGGAGACGCTGTTCGGCCTCCCGGTGGAAATCCGCGCCGACACCCGCTTCATCGCTAGCCACGCGGCGTTCGACGCCTGGGCCGAGGGCCGCAAGCAGCTCCGCATGGAATATTTCTATCGCGAGATGCGCCGCGAAACCGGGCTGTTGATGGAAGACGGCAAGCCCGCCGGCGGGCAGTGGAATTACGACAGCGACAACCGCAAGCCCGCCGAGCGCGACCTCCTCATGCCGCGCCCGATCGCCTTCCGCCCCGACGAAACGACGCGAGCGGTGATCGACCTTGTCGCGACGCGCTTTGCCGATCATCCCGGCAGCCTCGACGATTTCGATTTCGCGGTCACCCACGAGGAAGCGATGCGCCAGCAGCGCCAATTCCTCAAAGACGCGCTTCCCCGCTTCGGCGATTATCAGGACGCGATGCTCACCGACGAGCCGTTCCTGTGGCACTCGATCCTCTCCCCCTACATCAACACCGGCCTGCTCGACCCGCTCGATCTGTGCCGCAAGGTCGCGGAGCGCTGGCGGGACGGCGACGTGCCGCTCAACGCCGCCGAGGGCTTCATCCGCCAGATCATCGGCTGGCGCGAATATGTCCGCGGCATCTATTGGCGCGAGGGCCCCGATTACGCCCGCCGTAATTTCCTCGGCGCCAAGCGCGATCTGCCCGCCTTCTACTGGACCGGCGAGACCGACATGCACTGTCTGTCGCAGGCGATCGGCCAGACGCTGGAGCGCGCCTACGCCCACCATATCCAGCGTCTGATGATCACGGGGAATTTCGCATTGCTGATCGGCGCCGACCCGCACCAGGTCCATGAATGGTATCTGGAAGTCTATGCCGATGCCTATGAATGGGTCGAGCTGCCCAACACGCTCGGCATGAGCCAGTTCGGCGACGGCGGCCTGCTCGGCTCGAAGCCCTATGCCGCCTCGGGCGCGTACATCAGCCGCATGTCCGATTATTGCCGGCGCTGCCGTTACGACGTCAGGCAGCGCACCGGCGACGACGCCTGCCCGTTCAACGCGCTCTACTGGGATTTCCTCGCGCGCAATCAAGGCAAGCTCGGCGACAACCCACGCCTCGCCATGCCCTATCGAAGTTGGGAAAGGATGGCCGACGCCGATCAGCGCGCGCTCCGCGCCTCGGCACGGGCGTTTCTCGACCGCCTCGACGATCCCGATTGCCGCGTCTAGGGTCGGCGCCTATGAACTCCCTCGTTTCGACCGACTGGCTGGCCGCGCATCTCGACGATCCCGATCTCCGCGTGGTCGATGCCAGCTATTATCTTCCCGAGCATCATCGCGATTCGCGCGCCGAATATGCTGCCGATCATATCGCCGGCGCGGCTTATATGGACCTCGCCAGGTTCGCCGACGCAACCAGCTCGCTGCCCTCGATGGTGCCGCCCGACGCGGTGGCAGCCGAGCGTGTGTCGCGGCTCGGGATCGACAGCGGCAGCCGCGTCGTCGTCTACGACGATTCGCCGCTGCACAGCGCCGCGCGCGGCTGGTGGCTGTTGCGGCTGTTCGGCGTGCGCGACGTGGCGGTGCTCGACGGCGGCTTCGCCAAGTGGCGCGCCGAGCATCGACCGATCGGCTACGGCTTCGATCTGCCCGAACCCGGTGACTTCAAACCCACCGGCAACCGCGAAAGCGTGCGCGATCTCGCCGCGATGATCGCCAATCTCGACAGCCATACCGAACAAGTCGCCGACGCGCGCTCCCCCGCCCGCTTCGAAGGCCGCGAGCCCGAGAGCCGACCAAATACCGAGGCCGGCCATATCCCCGGCGCGCGCAACGTGCATTACGCGAGGCTGTTCAACGAAGACGGCACCTGGAAGCAGGGCCACGCGCGCGCGCGCGCCTTCGCCGATAAGGGTCTCGATCTGGACAAACCGCTGGTCGCGACCTGTGGCTCAGGCATTACCGCCGCCGCGTTGGTGTTCGGCGCGCATCTGCTCGGGCACGAAATCGCGCTGTACGATGGTTCGTGGGCGGAATGGGGGGCCACGCCGTCCGCCCCCAAGGCGGTAGGACCGGCATGAGCGACAAGAAGGACGTCAAGCCCGCGACGCGTGCGGTGACCGCGGGACGGCGCAAGGAGTGGACGCAAGGGATCGTCAACACCCCCGTCTGGCGCGCCTCGACCGTCCTCTACGACTCGATCGCCGAAATGCGCGAAACCGGGCGCGGCGACACCACGCACAAGCTCTATTACGGCCGCCGCGGTACGCCGACGCAGTGGACGATGGCCGATGCGCTGACCGAGCTCGAGCCCGGCGCGGCGGGGACGCTGCTTTACACTTCCGGCGTGGCAGCGGTTTCGATGGCGTTGCTGTCGGTACTCGGCCCCGGCGACGAACTGCTGCTGGTCGACAGCGCCTATGAGCCGACCCGCGCGCTGGCGAACGGGCTGCTCAAGCGTTTCGGCATGACGACGCGGCTCTACGATCCGCTGATCGGTGCGGACATTGCCGGGCTGATCGGCGACAACACGCGCGCGATCTTCCTCGAAAGCCCAGGCAGCCTGACCTTCGAGGTGCAGGACGTGCCCGCGATCGTTGCCGCTGCCAAGGCACGCGGGCTGGTGACGCTGCTCGACAACACCTGGGCAACGCCGCTCTATTTCCCCGCGATCGAGAAGGGCATCGACCTCACTATCCTCGCCGCGACCAAATATGTCGTCGGTCATTCGGACGCGATGCTCGGGTCGGTCACTGCCAACGAGGAATGGTTCCCCCGGTTGCGCGCGACGACCTATCAGCTCGGCCAGATGGCGGGGCCCGACGATGCCTGGCTCGGGACGCGCGGCATCCGCACGATGGCCGTGAGGCTGGCGCAGCACGAGAAGAGCGCGCTGGCGGTCGCCGAATGGCTTGCCGAGCGGCCCGAGGTCGCGCGGGTGCTCCATCCCGCCCTTCCCTCCTGCCCCGGCCACGAACTGTTCGCGCGCGACTTCCGCGGCGCCTCGGGCTTGTTCGCCTTCGCACTTGCCGATGGTGACGAAACCTCGCGTGCCGCGTTCATCGACGCGCTCGACCTGTTCGGGATCGGGTTCAGCTGGGGCGGCTATGAAAGCCTCGCGATTCCCTGCGATCCGATACGCAGCGTCGCCGAGACCGATTTCGGCGGTCCGCTGGTGCGGCTGCACATCGGACTCGAAGACGCGGATGATCTGATCGCCGATCTCGACCAAGCGTTCGCGATCTTCCGGAAAAAGCGCGCATGAACGCCGCGGCTCGCTGGCTCCAGGGCAACGGCATCACGCTGCCCGGTGCCGATGAGCTGATTCAGGCCGCGATCGCGTGCGGCCTCGTCTTTGTCGCCTTGCTGTGCGGCTGGATGGTGGGCCGGGTGCTCGGTCCGCGGCTCACCGCGTTGTGGCATCGCTATGCCGGGGCACAGCGCGAGGGTCTTGGCGATCGCCTCGGCATCATGCTTCGCCACGCGGTCGCGGCGTTGTTGCTCGCTTTCCTCGCCAATGCCTGGGTGTGGAGCACGCCGGCGGCGATCGTCATCGGGCTGGCAATGGCGGCCAGCGTGTCGCTGTGCGTCCGTGCGATCCTGCGCGGATTGCAAATGCCGCGCTGGGCGACATGGCTGGTCGCGGCGGCGCTATTCGTCCTCGTCCTGTCCAACACGATTCGCAACGCGACGAGCAATTTCAACCTGCTCGCCTTGCTCGATTCGATCGGGTTCAGCATCGGATCGCGCCACGTCTCGCTACTGTCGGCGATGGTCATCGCGATCGGGGGGATCGTGCTGTTCGCACTCGTCCGCCTCGCCAACCGTGTCATCGCGCATTCGATCGCCAAGGCGCAGAGCTTCGATCCGACGCAGAAGCTGCTGATTCAGAAACTCGCCGGCATTGCGGTGGTGATCGTCGCCTTCTTCATCGTCATCGACCTGCTGCAGATCGATCTGACGACTTTCGCTTTCTTCTCCGGCGCGCTCGGCCTCGCGGTCGGCTTCGGCATGCAGAAGACGGTCGGCAACCTGATCGCCGGGATCATCCTGCTGATGGATCGATCGATCAAGCCCGGCGACGTGATCGTCGTCGGCGACAGCTTCGGCTGGGTCAACAAGATCGGCGTGCGCGCGGTCTCGGTCGTCACCCGCGATGGAAAGGAGCATCTGATTCCCAATGAGAATCTGATGACCCAGGAGGTCGAGAACTGGTCGTACACCGATCGCAAGGTCCGCGTGCGCATTCCCGTCGGCGTGTCGTACGATTGCGACCTCAAGCTGGCGCAGGAACTGATGATGCGCGCCGCGATCGAATCGCCCCGCGTCCTCAAGGAGCCGAAGCCGACGGTGTGGCTCGAAGCGTTCGGCGACAGCTCGGTCGATCACGAAATCCTCGCTTGGATCACCGATCCCGAAGGCGGCGTCGGCAATGTCCGCTCGGACGTGCTCAATCGGCTATGGTGGCTGTTCAAGGAGCACGACATCGAAATCCCGTTCCCGCAGCGTGACGTCCACGTCCGGACGCTGCCACAGCAGCCTCCCGCCTGACCGTCTGTTGCGAATGCGCAACAGATCGAGGTTTGTGACACTAAGGCGGCGAAATCCTATTGTGCAACGCAGCAGGAACCGGCACTATTATGTCGCTGCTCGGGGAATGTGCGCACGCAGGGCGCTGCCCAGAATATGATGCGATCGGCCTGAGCGGCGGCAGGCGGGGACGTCGCAAAGCACCTCTTGAAAGGGACATGATGCGCATCTCCACGATCTCTCTCGGCGCGCTGCTGCTCGCCGCCACCACCACGCCTGCGTTCGCGCAGGATACCGCGCCGCCCAAGCCGTTCACGATTACCGGCAACGTCACGCTGGTGTCGGACTATCGCTTCCGCGGCATTACCCAATCGGACGGCGACGGCGCGGTGCAAGGCACGCTCAACGTCAACTCGTCGACTGGTTTCTATGTCGGCACGTTCGTTTCGTCGATCGACGACAAGGTCTCGCTGCCGGGCTATGGCGGCGCCGAGGTCGATCTGTACGGCGGCTACACCAAGACGCTCGACAGCGGCATCGGCTTCGACGCGGGTCTGCTCTATTATTATTATCCGGGCGGCGACAGCGGCGTGAACACCGACTTTTTCGAGCCATATGCCTCGGTCAGCTATGCGCTCGGCCCGGTGTCGACCAAGGTCGGCGTCAACTATGCCTGGGGCGGCCAGAAAGGCCTCGACTTCACCTCGGGCAAGGACGACAACACCTACATCTACGGTCAGGTCGGCTCGGGTATTCCCGGCACGCCGGTGACGCTGACCGCGCATGTCGGGTACACCAAGGGTTCGCTCGGCCTGCTCAACCTCGATTCGACCGACAACAGCTATCTCGACTGGTCGCTCAATGCCGAGGCAGTCGGCGGACCGTTCAAGGTTGGCGTGACCTATATGGATACCGACATCAGCAGCGCTTACGTGCCCGCGCTGCAAGGCAAGTTCGCCGAAAAGCTCAATCGCGGCTCGACCGTGCTCGCTTATGTCGGGGTGAACTTCTGAATTCCGCCCGATAGCTCAAACGAAGAGGGGGAGCGGCGCGCCGCTCCCCCTTTTTGTGTCCGACGGCTGCGGCGATTATTGCGCCGTCGTGCTCGCCTCCTGGCCGTCGCCGGCGGGTGCGGCTTCGATGTCACGGGTGGTCGAGCCCATGTTGACGACCTTGGTATCGGGATCGCCGACTTCGGAGCGGATGCCCGGATCGGCGGAATCCTGGCCGGCGACGTTGAGCGCAGCGGTTTCGCCGGCGCTGCGCGCGGCCGGACCGCCGAACATCGCGGCGAGCGCCTCGCGGCTGGGATCGACCTCCTGCGGGCGCGCGGCGCCCGGCTGCGGCGGCTTCAGCGTGAAATCGGGCGGGATGACCAGCGGCGCTTCGCGCGCAACCTCGAACTCGTTGGGGCCGCCGCCGATCCCCTTGCTGCCCGCGCATCCCGCGAGGCCCGCCGCCAACACCAGCCCGCAGGCGATCGGCACCATCTTACGCATTGATATTCTCCACAGAAGCACGCGGCGCCTTCGGCTTGTCGCGCATGAGCAGCGCACGCCCCAAAAGGATCAGAACGCCTATCGTAATCGCCGCGTCGCCGAGATTGAAGACCAAAAAGGGTCGCCACGCACCGAAATGCAGGTCGGCATAATCGACGACATAGCCCAGCCGCATGCGATCGAGGATGTTGCCGAGCGCACCGCCGAGCACCAGGCCGAGCGCGACGACGTCGCCGCGATATTTCTCGCGCAGCATCCACACCGTCACGCCGATCGCGATCGCGGCGGTCAGCGCGACGAGCAGCCAGCGGCTGGTGTCGCTGTTCGCCTGAAGCAGCCCCAGCGACACACCGATATTGGCGACGAAACGCAGGTTGAAGATCGGCAGGATCTTCAGCACCGCGCCGTTGTAATCGAGGTGCAGCGGCCCGGTGACGGCGAGCTTGATCGCCTGATCGAGCACGAACACCAGCCCCGCCGTCGCGAAGCCCCAAAGGCGGATCGCGCGGTTCATGCGACCACCGCGGCGCAGCGATCGCACAGCGCACCGTCCGCTGCCACCTCGGGCAGCAGCCGCCAGCAGCGGCCGCATTTGTCGTAATCGGTTCGCGTCACGCTCACGACATCCCCCTTAGCGACTTTCGCGACGATGAACACCTCGGCAAGCGCGTCGGCCGGAAGCGGCAGCGACGGCACCGTCACTTCGGCCTCGAGGCTGGAGCGGATCACCTTTTCGCGTCGCAGCGGCTCGATCGCCTCGGTCACCTGCTCGCGCAAGGCACGAACGTCGGCCCAATTGGTGCTGATCGCGTCATCGCCGGGCAGCGCCGGCAGCTCGGGCCATTCGAGGAAATGCACCGACCCGTCCTCGCTCGGGAAGCGCGCCTGCCACACTTCCTCGGCAGTGAAGCACAGGATCGGCGCGGCATAGCGCACCAGCGCATGGAAAAGCAGGTCGAACACAGTGCGCGCCGCGCGGCGCTTGGGATCGTCGACCGCGTCGCAATAGAGCGAATCCTTGCGGATATCGAAATAGAGGGCCGACAGGTCGTCCTGCGCGAAATCGGTCAGCAGCCGCAGATAGCGGTTGAACTCGAAATTCTCCGCCGCCTGGCGCAGTTCGACGTCGAGCTTGCCGAGCAGGTGGAGCACATACAGTTCGAGCTCGGGCATCTGGTGGATGTCGAGCTTCTCGCCTTCGTCGAACCCGTCGAGCGCGCCGAGCAGGTAGCGGAACGTGTTGCGCAGCTTGCGATAGGCGTCCGAGGCGGTGCCGAGCACTTCCTTGCCGATGCGGACGTCCTCGAAATAATCGGTCGAGGAGACCCACATGCGCAGGATGTCGGCGCCCGATTCCTGGATGACCTTCAGGGGATCGACGACGTTGCCGAGGCTCTTCGACATCTTCCGGCCCTGACCATCGAGCGCGAAGCCGTGGGTGAGGACCGCGTCATACGGTGCCCGCCCGCGGGTGCCACAGCTTTCGAGCAGCGACGACTGGAACCAGCCGCGATGCTGGTCCGAGCCTTCGAGATAGAGGTCGGCACGCACGCCCTCGCCGTAGCGCGCCTCGATCACGAAGGCGTGGGTCGACCCGGAGTCGAACCACACGTCGAGAATGTCGTTCTGCGGCTCGTAATCAGCGAGATTGTGCTCGGGGCCGAGCAGCGCCTGATGATCCGCGGTGAACCACGCGTCCGCGCCGCCCTGCCGAAAGGCCTCGACGATTCGTTCGTTGACCGCCGGATCGTTGAGATACTCGCCGGTCCCGCGATTGACGTAGAGCGCGATCGGCACGCCCCAAGCGCGCTGGCGGCTGATAACCCAATCCGGCCGCCCCTCGACCATCGCGCGGATGCGATTCTTCGATCGCGCCGGCACCCACCGCGTCCGCTCGATCGAGTCGAGCGCGAGATCGCGGAGGGTGGGAGCATTGGAAGCTCGGCCAGCACTCTGGGCCCGTCCTTCGACAGGCTCAGGACGAACGGCGGAGGGAGACGCGCTGTCCATGCCTTCCGTTCGTGCTGAGCTCGTCGAAGCACGCGAGAGCGCAGCGCTTGCGACCGACGGCTCGCTTTGCTCGCCGACCTCCGCGCTGCGAACAGCCCCCGGCTGTTCGCTGGTCGCGCTTCGGTCCATCGGGATGAACCATTGCGGGGTGCAGCGGAAGATCACCTTGGCCTTGGAGCGCCACGAATGCGGATAGCTGTGCGCGAAATCGTCCGACGCGGCGAGCAGCGCGCCGGCCGCGCGCAGGTCCGTGCAGATCGGCCCGTCCGCGCTCACGAACTTCTTGTTGATGACGCTGCCCTGCCCGCCGAGCCACGCCCAGTCCGGACGATAGAAGCCCGCCGCATCGACCGCGAACACCGGATCGATGCCATATTGCTTGCACAGCAGGAAATCGTCCTCGCCATGATCGGGCGCGAGATGGACGAGCCCGGTACCGGCATCGGTGGTAACGAAATCGCCCGGCAGCAACGGCCGCGGCTTGGCGAAGAAGGCGAGTGCCGCCGCATTCCCATCGTCGCCCCGGACTTGATTCGGGGCAAGGCTGCCTTCTCCCTGCTCGGAAGAAGAAGCCCGACCCCGGCTTTCGCCGGGGTGACGAAGGTAGTTGTAGATCGGATGGCGTGCCTTGGCCCCGGCAAGTTGCCAGCCTTTGATAATGACTGGCGCCCCGGCCTCATCTGTCGCCTGGCTCCAAGGAGCACCGGCTCGCTCGGTCCTAGAAGCAAACGACGGGAAGAGCATCGCCGCAACGACGCACTTTCTGTCGCCGTTGGTCACAAGCAGATATTCGATCTCCTCCCCATAGGCCAACGCCTGGTTCACCGGGATCGTCCACGGCGTCGTCGTCCAGATCACAGCATGCGCGCCGACCAATTCGGGCGCATTCGGCGCCTCGACGATCTCGAACGCGACGTCGATCTGGGTCGAGACGACGTCGTCATATTCGACCTCGGCCTCGGCGAGCGCGGTCTTTTCGACGGGCGACCACATCACCGGCTTGGCGCCGCGATAGAGCTGGCCGCTCTCGGCGAACTTGAGCAGCTCGCCCACGATCGAAGCCTCGGCCTCGAACTTCATCGTCAGATAGGGATCATCCCAATCGCCCATCACGCCCAGCCGTTCGAACTGCGCGCGCTGCACCGCAACCCATTTCTCGGCATAAGCGCGGCATTCGGCGCGGAACTGCGCGACGGGCACTTGATCCTTGTCGAGCTTCTTGGCGCGATAGGCTTCCTCGACCTTCCATTCGATCGGCAGGCCGTGGCAATCCCAGCCAGGCACATAAGGCGCGTTCTTGCCCATCAGCGACTGCGAGCGGACGATGATGTCCTTCAGCACCTTGTTCATCGCATGGCCCATATGGATGTCGCCATTGGCGTAAGGCGGGCCGTCGTGGAGGATGAAGCGCTTGGCGTCGGCGCGTTGCTCGCGCAGGCGATCGTAAACGCCGATCCGCTGCCAGCGGTCGAGAATCCCCGGCTCCTTGGCGGCGAGCCCCGCCTTCATGGGGAAATCGGTCTTCGGCAGGAAGACGGTATCGCGCCAGTCGCGCTTGGGGGTGTCGGGTGCGTCGCTCATGAGTGCGCGGGCCTTAGAGGAAAGCAATGCCGGAGAGAAGACCTCCCCTCCCTGCAAGGGAGGGGGATGACAGGATCGCCCGCGCCTGCGCGCAATCCGCCTCCATCTGTGTGGTCAGCGCGTCGAGCGTGTCGAACTTCGCCTCGGGCCGCAAAAACTCGATCAGCTCGACCTCGATCGTCTGCCCATAGAGATCGCCCGAAAAATCGAAGAAATACGGCTCGAGCAATTCCTTGGGCGGCTCGAACGTCGGCCGAATCCCCAGGCTTGCCGCCCCGTCCAAAACGCGTCCGTCGGGCAGCCGACCGCGCACCGCATAAATCCCGTAGCGCGGCCGCAGATAGCTGCCGAGCGAAAGATTAGCGGTGGGATAGCCGATCGTCCGCCCGCGCTTGTCGCCATGCTCGACAACGCCCTGGATCGCGAACGGCCGCGTCAGCAGCTCGGCCGCGCCGCGCGGATCGCCCACCTGGAGCAGGTCGCGAATCCGGCTCGACGACACCACTTCGCCGTGATCGGCCACCGCGCTGACAGTATCGACCGAGAAGCCATGCTCGTCACCAAGTTCAGCCAACACCTCGACATTTCCGCCCCGACCCTTGCCGAAGGTGAAGTCGTCGCCGGTGACGACCCCGCCCGCGCCGATCAGCCCCAGCAACCACTCGGTCACGAACTGCTCGGCGGTCAGTGCGGCAAGCGCGGCGTCGAAGTGGAACACGATCATCGCGTCCGCCCCCGCCGCGCCGAACAGCCGCTCGCGCTGGTCGAGCGTGGTCAGCCGGAAAGGCGGCACGTCGGGTTTGAAGAAGCGCACCGGATGCGGATCGAAGGTCGCGACCAATGCCGGCCGCCCCTCGGCGCGCGCGCGCGCCACCGCGCGGCCAACCACCGCCTGGTGACCCAGATGAAAACCATCGAAATTGCCCAGCGCGACAATCCCGCCGCGCAAATGCGCCGGAACCGCCGAGCCGCCGTCGAGCCGCTCCATGCCCGCGGCTATAGGGTCGCGCCGCGCCGGAGCCAAGCGGGGCAACCCGCGTTGTCGCGGCGATGGAGTTCACCGAAAACCACGATCTGCGCAGCGGCAGCCCCGCCTGGCTCGACGCCGATCCCGAATTTGCCGCCGATTCACTGCCCGACCGCGCCGATGTCGCGATTGTCGGCGCCGGGGTGATGGGCGCGATGATCGCCGAGCGGCTGGCGAGCGACGGCGCCCGGGTCGCGCTACTCGACCGCCGCCCGCCCGCACACGGCAGCACCGCCGCCTCGACCGCGCTGGTGATGTGGGAAATGGACGTGCCCCTGTCGCATCTCGCGCGCGAGATCGGCCGCGATGCGGCGGTGGGACGCTGGCGGCGGGTGCATGAGGCGGTGGTCCGACTGCGGAAGCGGATCGAGGCCGAAGGGCTCGACGGAAGGGCGACGCCGCGGCCGGTCGTCTATCTCGAGGGCGCGCTGCTGCCAGACGAGGCGCTGGCGCGCGAAGGCGAGATGCGTCGCGCTGCCGGACTGCCGAGCGCGTGGTACGACGCCGAAGCGATCGGCGACCGGTTCGGCATCGCGCCCTGTGCCGCGCTGGTGTCGGATGATGGCTTCGCGGTCGATCCGGTGCGGCTGACGCTCGCGCTGCTCGCCCGCGCGAGCTTGGCCGGGACGACGGTGAGCTGGCCGCGCGACGTGCTGGCGATCGAAAGCGTCGATCGCGGCATCGCGCTGACCGGCGAAAATTTTCGTATCGCAGCCGATCGCGTAATCCTGGCGCCGGGCTATGAGCGCGCCCGGCTGTTCCTGCCACCCGCCTTTTCGCTGCTGTCGAGCTATGCAATCGCCAGCGCACCCGGCATCGCGCCGCTGTGGCGCGAGGAGGCGATGATCTGGCAGGCGGCCGATCCCTATCTCTACGCGCGCACCGATGCCGAGGGGCGGATCATCGCCGGCGGCGAGGACGAGGATTTCAGCGATTCGGCGCGCCGCGATGCGTTGCTCGGCGAAAAGGCGGGGAGGATCGCGGGCAAGCTCGCCGCGCTGACCGGCGCTGCGCCGATCGCGGTCGACCGGCGCTGGGCGGCGACCTTCGGCGCCTCCCCCGACGGGCTTCCCGCGATCGGCCGCGCGCGCAACCACGAGCGTTTGTGGCTGGCGAGCGGGTTCGGCGGCAACGGCGTCAGCTTCGCCGCACTCGCCGCCGAGATCATCGCCGCCGACCTTGCCGGGAGCGCCGATCCGGCTGCGCCGGGATTCGATCCTTACCGATTCGAGCGCTGATCAGCGCTCCAGCGTGACGAAACTGTAGGCCGGGCGATCATCGGTCGCGATATGGTCTTCGCGCGCGATCTCGCGCCAGCCGGTGAAGGCGGGCACGATGGTGTCGCCGTCGGGTGCGCCATGAACTTCGGTAAGCTCTACGCGCTCGGCGCGGTCGGCGAACTGGGCGAAGATTTCCGCACCGCCGATCACCATCGCCTCGCCGCCCGAGAGCCGTAGCGCCTGGCCGGGCGAATGCGCGACTTCGGCGCCTTCGGCATGCCATTCAGGGTCGCGCGTCATGACGATGTGGCGGCGGCCGGGGAGCGGCGCCGGGAAACTCTCGAAGGTCTTGCGGCCCATGATCATCGGCTTGCCCATGGTCAGCGCCTTGAAGCGCTTGAGATCGGCGGGCAGGCGCCACGGCAGGCCGCCATCGCGGCCGATCACGCCGTTGTCGGCGCGTGCAAGGATGAGGGTGATGGTCATCGCCGCGCCTTATGCGGCGAAGCGACGCAGGGCGCTAGGTCGGTATCAACGCGGGATGCGACAGGCGGCTCAGCCAGTCGATTAGGTGCGCAACCGGCAAGCGCGCCTCTAGATCGAGGAAAGCCACCGCGAGCGCGGCGACGACGATCGTCTTGCGTACTTCCCTCATTCGCCTCACTCCCGCGATCGCCTCTCTGATTACGTTTGTAGTCAAAGAGGCTGAACCGCGGGTGAACCTGGCGCCCGATCAGGCAGGCGCGTGTTCTTCGACGTATTTTCCGGGATCCTTGTCTACCGGTTTTATGCCGGTGAGATGCTTTGCTTCGAACGCGGCGAATTCGACGCCGAGGTCGTGCCGCTCCTGCAGTGAGGCTTGGCGGCGGAAATCGGTCAGCCCCTGGCGCTCTTCCTCGGCCATGTGATCGCCGTTGGCCTTGTTACATTTACCGATCGCCTCGAACCACGCATCGCTGCCGGTCTTGTGCTTGTCGACCGCCTTGCCGGTATCGCGGATGTCGTTGTGGTCCTCGATCGCGTCCTCGGTTTCGTCGGCGGCCGAATCGGCGTCGTTGCCGCCCTTCCCGATTTTCATCAGCCGGGGGTAGAAGATGCGCTCCTCAGCCTCGGCGTGGGCGTCGAGCAGCGCCTGCAGCCGCTTCCACAGCGCGCCCAGCGAGTCGGTGTCCTTGCGATCGACCTGCTCGATCAGCGCGAACAATTGGCGCTGCTGATGATGCTCGTCGAGGATGAGTTGCGTGATGTCCATGGTCGCTCCCTGCGTGATCGTTACAGGGTGAACCGCGCTGCCGCGCCGCGGTTCCGTCAGACCGCGACGGGCGCCTTGATGTGCGGCTGAGCGACGTAATCAATCAGGGAGAAATCCTCATACTCATATTGGTCGATCGCCGGCGGACGCCGCGCGATTTCGAGGCGCGGCAGCGGGCCGGGCGTACGCAACAGTTGCTCGCGCGCCTGATCGACATGGTTGAGATAGAGGTGGCAATCGCCGCCGGTCCAGATGAACTCGCCGACCTCGAGGTCGCACTGCTGCGCGAGCATGTGCGTCAGCAGCGCGTAGCTGGCAATGTTGAACGGCACGCCGAGGAATATGTCGGCCGAGCGCTGGTAGAGCTGCAGGCTCAATCGGCCGTTCGCGACATGCGTCTGGAACAGGCAATGGCACGGCGCGAGCGCCATCGCGTGGAGCTCGCCCGGGTTCCAGGCCGACACGATCTGGCGGCGCGAGGCGGGGTTGCCGCGGATCTGCGTGATCAGTTCGGCGATCTGGTCGATATGGCGGCCGTCGGCGCTTTCCCAGTCGCGCCATTGCTTGCCGTAGACGGGGCCGAGCTCGCCCGCCTCGTCGGCCCATTCGTCCCAGATGCTGACCTTGCGGTCCTGCAGCCAGCCGACATTGGTGTCGCCGCGCAGGAACCATAGCAATTCGACGATGATCGAGCGCAGGTGGAGTTTCTTGGTCGTCAGCACCGGAAATCCGGCCGTGAGATCGAAGCGCAACTGCGCGCCGAATACCGATAGCGTGCCGACTCCGGTGCGGTCATCCTGCCGCGCGCCGGTATCGAGGATTCGCTGCATCAGATCGAGATATTGCCGCATGGAGATGGCGTAGCGCGTCGATCTACGTGCGCCAAGCGGTCAGTGGATGCCGAGCGAAACGGAGGCGGTTGCGCTGGCCTCAAGCAAGGCGCGTGGCACGCTCGGCACATGACCTCGACGCTTCCCGATCCAGGCGGCGCCCCGCGGATCACCGGGTTCGCCGCGGCGCGCGCACTGTTCGCGCCGCTCGCCGCCGAGCCGGTCGAGGTCGCGGCGTTCGCCTATCTCGATCCGGAATGGAGGTTGTTGGGCATGCGCCACGCCCGCTCGGCGCTGGCGACGACAATCGATGTGCCGATGCGCGCGGTGGCGACCGATGTGCTGGTGTTCGATTGCGCGCGCGTCGTGATGGCGCACAACCATCCGAGCGGCGACGCCGCGCCGAGCGCGATGGACCGTGCGCTGACCAAGCGGCTCGCCCGCGCGCTCGACGCGCTCGGGGTGCAATTGTTCGACCATCTGGTGCTGGCCGGCGAGCGGGTCACCAGCTTCCGGGCGCTTGGCTTATTGTGAGGGCGCGGCCGCTTCGTGGCGCAGGCGGCACGGCTTGATCGCCTCGGGCTCGGGCCGCGGACCGACCGCCTTGAACGCGGCGAGATAGCCGCCCGCCGAAGGCATGTCGCTCATCTGGACGAGTTGGTAGCCGACCGCTGCAAGTTCGCACTTGAGCAGTGCCGGCGGCGTCCCATGATATTGCGTCGGCCGATCGGCATCGACGACGATCACCTCTCCGTTCGCGGTCAGCGACGGGCGGATGTTCCAGAGGAACTCATATGGCTGCGCGATCTCATGGTACATGTGAACCATCAGGATGCGGTCGAAACTGTTGTCGGGCAACTTGGGATCGGCGGGCTCGCCCAGCCGCACGCTGACATTGTCGAGCCGCTCGCGCGCAACGCGGTCGGCGAGCGCGTCGCGCACCGCCGGCACGATATCCTCGCCGAGCACGCGGCCCTTGGCGCCGACGCGGGCCGACAGGCGCACGGTGTAATAGCCCTCACCCGCGCCGATATCGGCGACGGTCATGCCGGGCTTGATCCCGGCCTTGTTCATCACCTCGCTCGCTTCGTTGAGGCGATCGCGCGCTTCTTCGGTCGACCAGCGCGGCGAGACGATCTTGGCGACCGGGCGATCGGGGGTCGGGAACGGCCCGGGTTCGTGCTGATGGTGTTTGAACAGCGGCTTCGAGCCGTCGCAGGCGGCGAGCAACAGCAGCAGCGTCAGTGCCCCCCGCATGCGCATCAGTCGACGTCCTCGACTTCGACCGTTTCGCCGGTCACGCGCTGGGCCAGCGCCGCGGCCATGAACGGATCGAGCGCGCCGTCGAGCACGTCGGACGGCGTGGGCGAAACGACGCCGGTACGCAGGTCCTTCACCTGCTGATAGGGTTGGAGCACATAGGACCGAATCTGGTGGCCCCAGCCGATATCGGTCTTGGTGGCGTTGACCGCGTCGGCGGCTTCCTCGCGCTTCCTGAGTTCGTGTTCGTAGAGCCGGGCGCGAAGTTGGTTGTACGCCTCGGCGCGGTTCTTGTGCTGGCTGCGCTGGTTCTGGCAGGCGACGACGATGCCGGTCGGCAAGTGAGTGATGCGCACCGCCGAATCGGTTGTGTTGATGTGCTGCCCGCCGGCGCCCGACGCCCGATAGGTGTCGATGCGCAACTCGCTGTCGTTGATCTCGATGTCGATCGAATCGTCGATCACCGGATACACCCACACGCTCGAAAAGCTGGTGTGGCGCCTCGCCGAGCTGTCGTAAGGCGAAATCCGCACCAGCCGGTGCACGCCGCTTTCGGTCTTGGCCCAACCATAGGCGTTCTCGCCCTTGATCAGCAGCGTCGCCGACTTGATCCCGGCCTGCTCGCCGGCATGATAATCGACCACCTCGACCTTGTAGCCGTGCCGCTCGGCCCAGCGCGTGTACATGCGCAGCAGCATCTCGGCCCAATCCTGGCTCTCGGTCCCGCCGGCGCCGGCATTGATCTCGAGATAGGTGTCGTTGCCATCGGCCTCGCCGGAGAGCAGCGCCTTGACCTTGTCGGTCTGCGCGCGCTCGGCGAGCGCGGCGAGGTTGGCGACGCCCTCGCTCGCCATCTCGTCGTCGCCTTCGGCATCGGCCATTTCGATCAGTTCGGCGGTCTCGTCACGGTCGCGCTCGATCGCGCGGGTCGCCGAGATCGCCTCGTCGAGCCGCTGACGCTCGCGCATCACCGATTGGGCGAGCTTGGGATCGTCCCACAGCGCCTGATCCTCGACGCGCGCGTTGAGCTCGTCGAGCCGCCGGAGCGCGCGATCCCAGTCGAGCGAGCGCCGGAGAAGCGCGACCGCCTCGTTGATGGTATCGACATGGGACTGCGCTTCGGCGCGCATCGTTCAAACTCCAGAGATATAGGCTGAGGCGGCAATGTAGTGCCCCCGCGCGACTAGTAAATCCCGCCCTGCCTTTGCAAGAAATCGCTGTCGGCGGGCGCCTGCGTTGTCGCCGCCGCGGTGGGCGTCGGCGCGGGCGCTTCGTTGTTGTGGACGATGCGGTGGATCGTCTCGGTCTCGGGCTTGAACGCTTCCCAGATTACCGAGGCCAGCGGATCGTCGGTCGGCCAGGCGCCATAGACCGGCTTGCCCGAGCGGCGATCGATCCGCCGCCAGCGCACGCCGGCGGGAGCGCGGAACTGCTCCTTGGGCAGATCGGCGAACGCCTTCAACGCGAATTGCTTGAAGATCGGCACCGCGAGCGTCGCGCCCTGCGCATAGCCGCCCAGCCCGCGCGGCGAATCGTAGCCGATGTAGAGCCCGGCCATCATCTGCGGTACGCCGCCGATGAACCACACGTCGGTCGGGCCGTTGTTTGTGCCCGTCTTGCCCATCATCGGCCGATCCATATCACGCAGGCGCACCGCGGTGCCCCGCTGAATCACGCCTTCGGTGATGTGAACCATCTGATAGGCCGAGACCGGATCGATCACCTGCCGCCCCCTCAGCGCCGGACGCGGCATCGGCTTGCCGTTCCAATCGGGCATGTTGCAGCCCTCGCACGGCCGCCAGTTGTCCGGCCAGACGATCTTGCCGTGACGATCCTGGACGTAATCGATCAGCGTCGAGGGATGCCAGCGCCCCTGGTTGGCGATCACCGCAAAGGCGTTGACCATCCGCTGCACCGTCGTGTCGCCGGCGCCCAACGACATCGACAGATAAGGCGGGAAATCGCCGATCCCCATGTCCTTGATCAACTTGACGACCGGCTTCATGCCGACCTGCGCCGCGGCGCGCACCGTCATCAGGTTGCGCGACTGTTCGATACCCCAGCGCATCGTGTGGAAACCCGCACCGCCCTCATGGCCGAAATTCTTGAAACATTTCGTGCCCAGCCCGGCGCCCTGATAGACGCAATAAGGCGCGTCCTCGATCAGCGTCGCCGGGGTCATGCCGTGCATCAAAGCGGCCGAATAGACGATCGGCTTGATCGTGGACCCGGTCTGACGCTCGGCCTGGATCGCGCGGTTGAATGCGTCGATCCGCGAATCGAACCCGCCCTGCATCGCCATCACGCGACCGGTGCCGGGTTGCTCGACGAGCATGCCGCCCGAGATTTTCGGGATGGAGCGCAGCGAATAGACTCCGCCGCCCGCGGGCGCGACCGCGATGATGTCGCCGGCCTTGAGCGCCGAGAACGCGTTGCCGCCCTTACCGCGGATCGGCATCTGCGCGTTGCCCCGCGGCAGCGTGCCGGTCTCACCGCCGGCAAAGCCGAGCTCTGCGACGCCGCCCTCGACGCTGCGGACGATCGCCGCCTGCCAGTCGTTATAATTAAGCGCCGCGCGGCTCAGCAGCAGCGAGCGGCGCCAGTCGCCATTGTCGATTTCGACATGCTTGATTGGCCCGCTCCAACCGCGTCCGGCGTCGTAGCGGACCAGCCCGTCGCGCAGCGCCTGCGCGGCTTCGGCCTGTACCGCCGGATCGAGCGAGGTGCGCACCCACAGGCCGCCGGCGTAAACGCTGTAAGGATGGTTGCCGTCGTCATTGTTCTCGCCGAACTTGTCGAGCAGCTGGCGGCGCACCGCTTCGACGAAATAGCCGCCGACATCGGGCCAGGTCGCGAGGCGGTATTTGACGGTGCCGAGCGGTTCGGCATCGGCCTCGGCGAATTGCGCCTGGTTGATCCAGCCGTTCGACAGCATCTCGTTCAGCACATAATGCCGCCGCGCCAGCGCTGCGTCGGTATCGCGATCGGGATCGTAATTGGCCGGCCCCTTGGGCAGGATCGCGAGATAGGCGAACTGCGCGAGATCGAGGTCCTTGACGTCCTTGCCGAAATAGGCGCGCGCCGCCGCCTGCACGCCGTAAGCGTTGCGGCCGAGGAAAATCTGATTGAGATAAAGCTCGAGGATTTGCTGCTTGGTCAGCGCGTCCTCGATCCGCCAGGCGAGGATCGCTTCCTTGATCTTGCGGGTAGGCGAATAGGCATCGCCGATCAGCAGGTTCTTGGCGACCTGCTGGGTGATCGTCGAGCCGCCGTGCGCGCGCGTGCCCGAGCCCATTTTCGAAACATAGTCGATTACCGCGCCGAGCGTGCCGCCGATATCAACGCCGTGATGCTGGAAGAACGTCTTGTCCTCTGCGGCGAGATAGGCGTGGACGAGCATCGGCGGATATTCGTCGTAACTGAGCTCGACCCGGCGTTCGCGGGCGTACGAATCGATCGGCTGGCCGGAGATGTCGCGGACATATGTCGGCAGCGGCGGCTCATAGGCGCGCAGCTTGTCAACCGAAGGCAGACCCCGCGCGAACAGCAGCCAGATCAGGAACGCGCCAACCAGCGCCAGCCCGCCGAGCAGGATCAGCGCCTTGCCCCACCACCGGCTCCACAAACGCCTGAACCCGACGCCGAGTCCGCGGACCTCGCGCCTGAACTTCAGCCTGACCTTACTCGATTCAGTTCCCGCCATCGCGACGGTGCTGTAGCAGCTTCGCAAAAGGTTGCCAGCCACAAGCGGCGGGATGTTGTGGCCGCCGTCACCCCCCGCGGAGCCCTGGGTCCATCGCTGCATCGGTAGATCGTGACGGTGCGCCGATAGCAACAGACATGGATGCCAGCCTTCGCTGGCATGCGGATGGCCTAATTCGCCGCGAACTCCTGCCCGCGGGTCAGTTGCTTGGCGAAGTGGATGTCGACCGCCTTGCTGACGCTCTGCGCGATCCGCGCCTCGCCGTCGTCGGAGTTGAGGAACTGTGCCTGATCGGGGTTCGAGATGTAGCCGGTCTCGAACAGGATCGACGGCATGTCGGCCGCCTTCAACACCATCAGCGATGCCATGCGGTGGAACTGGTCCTTGGTCGGGATCAGCGGCTTCGCCTCGCGGCCGAGCAATTGCGCGAAGGCGGCCGAGGCATTCATCGTCTCGCGCTGGGCGAGGTCGATCAGCAGCGACGAGACGTCAGCGGTCGTCGCATCGAGATTGACGCCCGAAATGACGTCGGCCTTGTTCTCGCGCGCCGCCAGCCGTGCGGCTTCCTTGTCCGAGGCTACCTCGGACAGCGTGTAGGCGGTGGCGCCCGCGGCATCGGGCGAGCCGACGCTGTCGCAGTGGATCGAGATGAACAGGTTGGCGTGGAGTCGCCGGGCGATCTGGTAGCGTTCGCGGAGCTGCAGATAGCGGTCGTCGCTGCGCGTCAGAGCGACACGGACGCGGCCGGACTTGATCAGCTGGTCGCGGATCGCCTTGGCGATCTTGAGCGTGACGTCCTTTTCCTCGAGTCCGGTATCGGGCGAGATCGCGCCGGGGTCATGCCCGCCATGCCCGGCGTCGATCACCACCAGCGGCCGGGTGTCGTCGCCGAACACGCGCGGCAGCGGCGGGCCCTTGGCGGCGGCGGGGATTGCCATCGTCACCAGATCGCGCGACGGCGCGGCGTTTGAGGCGTAGCGCGTCATCCGCCCGTTCGCGACGCGGCCGAAATCATCTTCGTCGGCGTTCGCCAGTTGCAGCGTGAGCTGGCGCCCGTCTCGGCCGAACCGCCCGTCGGTGACGATCGCGGGCCGATCGAGATCGAACACGATCCGAGCGCCGCCGTCATGCGCTGCCTGCCGGACATTGATTACCGGCCCGCCGGTATCGACATCGCCGCCGGGCGCCACGCCGTCGACATCGACGGCAATGCGGTCGGGCCCATCGAGCATGAAGCTCGCCGCAGAGGCGACACCGCTATCGAAGGTCAGGACGATGCGGTCGTGATGCACCTCGACCTTGTCGATCGCCGACGCCCAGCCGGGCGTGCCGGCGAACCAGCAGACCAACAGGGCAAGGAGCGTCGACACGCGGGCGTAATGCCGCGCCAGGGGCTTGCCGGTCCAGTGAAAAGGCATGGGGGGAGCCTCGTCAGATGTTACGTACTCACCGCGACGTTAATCATCGTCGGTCAAACCATGGTGAAGCGACGCGGTTAACGATCTGTTAAATATTTGGTACGACCTCGAAACGAGCTGACGGTTGCCCGATCGATTGACGGGTGCTAGGCACGTCATCCACCGATCAAGGCGGCGGAATCCGTCAAGATCGGCTCAATGGCCGCGGGCAAAGTCCCGGCAAGGCCCATCAGGTTGAAACTCGCATGTCGCATTTCCCGTCCCTCTCGCACCGCCCGGCCCAAGCCGGCGGCGGCGTGGACGGAGCCCCGAGCCACCGGCCCGGGCGTGCGCGGCGAGCAGAGGCATTCATCGTAACCCGCGCGTCCTCCACAGGGCGCGCGTTCGCACATCGCGCGCGGCCCGAAGGCTCCGCCTCGCCGCCGCGCGCCCGGAGAATAATCAATGACCATGCGTATGCTGATCGACGCACGCCACCGGGAGGAAACCCGCGTGGCCGTCGTCAAAGGGAACCGAATCGAGGAGTTTGATTTCGAAAGTGCCGAGCGCAAGCAGCTCAAAGGCAATATCTATCTCGCCAAGGTAACCCGGGTCGAGCCGTCGCTGCAGGCGGCGTTTGTCGATTATGGCGGCAATCGCCACGGCTTCCTGGCGTTCAGCGAAATCCACCCCGATTACTACCAGATCCCCAAGGAGGATCGCGACGCGCTGCTCCGCGAGGAAGCCGAGCACGCCGCCGAGGAAGCCGCGCTGCGTGCGCAATCGGACGCCGAGGCCGATGCGCTCGACGCCGATGACGAGGTGCTCGAACGCCTCGACGACGAAGAAGCCGGGGTCGAGAGCGTCGATCATGCCGACGACGAAGGGGCCGAAGAGCGCGAGGAAGACGATGCGCCTCGCGGCCGCCGCCGTGGCAAGCGCTCCAAGACCGACGAAGCCGCCGAGGAACTGCGCGAGCGCCGCATGAACCTGCGCAAGCGCTACAAAATCCAGGACGTCATTCGCCGCCGTCAAGTGCTGCTCGTCCAGGTCGTGAAGGAGGAGCGCGGCAACAAGGGCGCGGCGCTGACCACCTATCTCAGCCTCGCAGGCCGTTACTGCGTGCTGATGCCCAACACGTCGCACGGCGGCGGGATCAGCCGCAAGATTTCCAACGCCGGCGATCGCAAGCGGCTGAAGTCGATCATGGCGGACCTCAAGCTGCCGTCGACGATGGGCTGCATCGTCCGCACCGCCGGGCTGCAACGCACCAAGACCGAGATCAAGCGCGACTTCGATTATCTCGCGCGGCTATGGGACGGCATTCGCGAGACGACGCTGTCAAGCCAGGCGCCGGCGCTGATCTACGGCGACAGCGACCTCATCAAGCGCGCGATCCGCGACATCTACAATCGCGACATCGACGAGGTGATCGTGGAGGGCGAGGAAGGCTATCGCCACGCCAAGGACTTCATGAAGCTGCTGATGCCGAGCCATGCGCGGCGCGTGCAGCATTATTCGGACGCGGTGCCGCTGTTCCAGCGCCACGGCGTCGAGGATCAACTGGGCGCGATGTACCACCCGGTCGTGCAGCTCAAATCGGGCGGCTATCTGGTCATCAACCCGACCGAGGCCTTGGTGTCGATCGACATCAACTCGGGCCGGTCGACGCGCGAACACAATATCGAGCAGACCGCGACCGCGACCAACCTAGAGGCCGCGCACGAGATCGCCCGCCAGCTCCGCCTTCGCGATATGGCGGGCCTCGTCGTTATCGACTTCATCGACATGGATCACAATTCCAATGTCCGTAAGGTCGAGAAGGCGATGAAGGAGGCGCTCAAGAACGATCGCGCGCGCATCCAGGTCGGCCGTATCTCGTCGTTCGGTCTGATGGAAATGAGCCGCCAGCGCCTGCGCACCGGCGTGCTTGAGGCGTCGACTCGCCAGTGCCCGCATTGCGAGGGCACCGGCCTCGTCCGGACTGCGTCTTCGGCCGGCCTCTCGGCGCTGCGCCTGATCGAGGATGAGGCCGCGCGCGGTCGCGGTTCGCTGCTGACGCTGCGCGCCAGCCAGGAGGCGGCGTTCTACGTGCTCAACAGAAAGCGTGCCGACATCGCCGAGATCGAGGAGCGCTACGGCGTCTCGGTCGAGATCATGTCGGACGGCGAGCAGGAAGGCGCGCGCATGTCGGTCGAGGCCTCTGGCCCGCCGCCGGCGCACGCGCCGCGCTTCGAGCCCGCGCAGATCGAGGAAGACGACGATCTCGACATCGCCGAGGAGCTCGACGAGGAAGAGGACGAGATCGAGGCGACCGAACAACGCCGCGACGATACGCCGCGCGAGGATGGCGACCGCAAGCGCCGCCGCCGCCGCCGCGGCCGCCGCGGCCGGGGTCGCGACGAGCGCGCCGACGACGAGGGTGGCGATCAGGCCGACGACAACGCTGAAGACAGCGCTGAGCAGGAAGCCACGGCCGAGAACGAAGGCGAGCAGGCGGAGGGCGGCGCGCGCCGTCGTCGCAGCCGGCGCGGCCGTCGCGGCGGTCGTCGCGGCAATGGCGAGGCCCGCGGCGGCGAGGAGGCGGTGAGCGAAACCGCCGCCGACGAAGCGCCCGCGGTCGAGGCCACCCCGGAAGGTCGTGCGGACGTCGAAGCGGAAGCGCCGAAGCGCACCCGCCGTCGACCGCGCGCGCGGACCGAGGCGGACGCTGCCGTCGATGCTCCCGCGCCGGCCGAAGCGGCTGCCGAGGAAGCGCCGGCCAAGCCGAAGCGGACGCGCAAGAAGGCAGCTCCGGCAGAAGCTGCCGAGGGCGTGAGCGAGGAAGCCGCGTCCGCCAAGCCGCGCCGCACGCGCAAGAAGGCGGAGCCTGCGGAGGACGCCGCAGCGACCGAAGCTGCACCTGCCGAGGAAACGCCAGCCAAGCCGAAGCGCACGCGCCGCAAGGCGGCAGCTCCGGTCGAACCCGCCACCACGGCGGAAGCGCCCGAACCCGCGCCGGTCGCCCCCGAAGCGGTCGCCGCAGTCGATGGCGCGGCGCCCGCCGATGCCGTCGCCGGCAACGACGATGCGGGCGACAGCGATCAGCCGCGTCGCGGCGGCTGGTGGCAGCGGACGTTCGGCGCCTGATCCGATGAGGCCGGCCGCGCGCAATCTCGCCGCGGCCGGCCAAGTCATGCCCGGTTCAGGCCGCCCCGACTATCGAAGCGCGCGTGCCTGTTGAGCGGACCAGGAAGCGGCTGATCGCCGCGCTGGCGATGACGATGCTCGTCGTCGCGCGCCCGGCGGTGGCACAGGAGATTCTGCGCGACGCCGAGACCGAGGCGATGTTCGCCAAGATGGCGAAGCCGATCATCGAGGCATCGGGCCTGTCGCCCGACACCGTCAAGGTCGTGCTGCTGCAGGACGACGAGATCAACGCCTTCACCGCGGGCGGGCAGACGGTCTACATCAATTCGGGCCTGATCGAAGCCGCCGACAACGTCAACCAAGTGCAGGGCGTGTTCGCGCACGAGCTTGGCCACGTCGCCGACGGGCATGTCATCCTGGCCGATGCCGGGACGAAGCCCGCGCTCGGCATCCAGATCCTGTCGATGGTGCTCGGCGCCGCCGCCGCCGCCGCGGGATCGGGCGATGCCGGGATGGGCATCATGGCGGCGGGGCAGCGCGCCGCGCTGGGGCGGTACCTGTCCTTTTCGCGCACTCAGGAGGCCACCGCCGACGCCACCGGCGCGAAATTCCTGATCAAGGCCGGGATAAGCGGCAAGGGCATGCTCGACTTCTTCAAGAAGCTGTACAACGATCAATATCGCTACGGTTACAACGACGTCGATCCGTTCCTGCAGAGCCATCCTCTGAGCGGCGACCGCATCAACAATCTGCGCCAGACGCTGACCACCGCGCCGGCCTGGAACACGCCGACCGACCCGAAGCTCGAAGAGGCGTTCCTGCGCGTGAAAGCGAAGCTGAAAGGCTATGTCGACGATCCGCAGCAGACGCTGCAGGCCTATCCGCTGAGCGATCAGAGCATCTATGCGCATTACGCGCGCGCCTATGCCTATCATAAGGGCGGATACCCTGACAAAGCGCGCGCCGAGACCGCCGCGCTGGTCAAGAGCGACCCGCACGATCCCTATTTCCTCGAACTCGAAGGCCAAGTGCTGCTCGAAGGCGGCGACCCCAAGGCGGCGATCGCGCCGCTGCGCGAGGCGACCGAGCTGACCAATTACCAGCCGCTGATTTCGACCACCTTCGGCCATGCGCTCGTCGCGTCGGAGGACAAGGCCAATTATCCCGAGGCGATCAAGGTGTTGAAACAGGCGGTGGTGCGCGACGACGACAATCCGTTCGCCTGGTATCAGCTCGGCACCGCTTATGCCGCGAGCGGCGACGAGGCGCGCGCCTCGCTCGCCACCGCGGAAAGCGCGGCGATGCAGGGCGACGACGCGCTCGCGGTATTGAGCGCCAAGCGCGCGATGGCGGGCATTCCCGCCAACACCCCCGACTGGATCCGCGCGCAGGACATCGCGCTCACCTCGCAGAACGCGATCGACGACGAGAAGCACAAGAGATGATCGACCGTATCGCCGGCAGCCGGCTCGCGCTTGCAGGGCTGTTCGTCGTCGCGCTGCTGATCGGCGCGGGCGCGATGTGGGGCGTCCAGCGCCTGTCGCCGGCGGGGGATCGCGCGCAGATCGAGGCGGTGGTGCACGATTACGTCCTCGCGCATCCCGAGATCATCCCGCAGGCGATCCAGAAATTGCAGGACCAGCAGACCGGATCGATGGTCGCCGCCTATCGCGACGCGATCGTCACCCCCGTAGGCAGCGCTTGGGCGGGCAATCCCAATGCCGACGTCACGCTGGTCGAATATTTCGATTACGACTGCGGCTATTGCCGGGCGAGCATGCCGATGCTGGCGCAGTTGCTGAAGGACGATCCAAAGCTGCGCATCGTCTATCGCGAATTTCCCGTGCTGACGCCCGAAAGCGAAACCGCGGCGCGCTGGAGCCTCGCCGCGGCGAAGATGGGCAAGTTCGCCGCGTTCCATGACGCGCTGTTCGCGGGCGGGCCGGTCAGCGATGCATCGATGACGGCCGCCGCGAAAACGGCCGGACTCGATCCCGCGAAAGTGCAAACCGCCGCCAATGCGCCGGAGATCGAAGACGCGGTGCAGCAGAACCTCGCGATCGGCCGCCAGCTCGGCATGACCGGCACGCCGTCCTGGGTAATCGGCGACCGCGTGATTTCGGGCGCCCTGCCGATCGAGCGCATGAAACAGATGATCGCCGACGCGCGAGCGGCGCAGGGCTGAACCGAACTCGTCATGCCGGACTTGTTCCGGCATCCAAGGTGCCGCAAACGATAGCAGATGAGAGAGGTGCAACCGTGCGTCTATGTGATGGCGAACGGCCGTCTCGGCACGCTGTACGTCGGCCTCACCTCGAATCTCATCGGACGCGTGATGCAGCACCGCAACGGCACCTATGACGGCTTCACCAAGCAACACCGAATCAATCGGTTGGTGTGGTATGAGGTTGGCGACACGATGGAAGGGGCGATCTCCCGGGAAAAGGCGCTTAAGAAATGGCGCTGAGACTGGAAGTGCAACCTGATCGAACAGGTCAACCCCGCGTGGAACGATCTCGCGGTTGACTTGGGGCTTGATCCGCTGCCGTAGCGTCAGCTGCACGTTGGACCCCGGAACCAGTCCGGGGTGACGGGGGTGTTGCGGTTCCCCGGCTCGCACCCTACTTCCAGCGCCAAGCAAGGGGGCCTTCCATGAACGCGATCCTGTCCGTTGCCGGTCTCGGCAAGACCTACGAATCCGGCCTTACCGCGCTCGATCATGTCGATCTCGACATCCAGAAGGGCGAGATTTTCGCGCTGCTCGGCCCCAACGGCGCGGGCAAGACGACGCTGATCTCGATCATCTGCGGTATCGTCACGCCGAGCACGGGAACGATCACGGTCGACGGCCATGACGCCATCCGCGACTATCGCGCTGCACGCGGGATGATCGGCCTCGTCCCGCAGGAAATGGCGGCGGACATGTTCGTCACCGTCCATGCCGCGGTGCGGTTCAGCCGCCGGCTGTTCGGCAAGGCGCCGAACGAGGCGCATATCGAGGAGGTGCTGAAGGACCTCTCGCTATGGGACAAGCGCAAGAGCCAGATCCGCGAGCTTTCGGGGGGCATGAAGCGCCGCGTGCTGATCGCCAAGGCGCTGGCGCACGAGCCCGATATCCTGTTCCTCGACGAGCCCACTGCCGGCGTCGATGTCGAGCTGCGCCGCGACATGTGGAAACTGGTTCACAAATTGCGCGCCAAGGGCACGACGATCATCCTGACCACGCATTATATCGAGGAGGCCGAGGAAATGGCCGACCGCGTCGGCGTGATCTCGAAGGGTCAGCTCCTAGTCGTCGACGAAAAGACCGCGCTGATGAAGAAACTCGGCAAGCGCCAGATGATGATAACTTTGCAGCATCCCGCCGAGGCGATCCCTGCTGGCTTGGACGACTGGCACCTCGAACTCGCCGATGATGGCACCAAGCTGCGCTACATCTTCGACGCCCAGGCCGAGCATACCGGCATCCCGTCGCTGCTGAGAAAGCTCGGCGAGCTGGGGATCGGGTTCAAGGACCTCGAAACCTCGAAATCGTCGCTCGAGGATATCTTCGTCGATCTCGTCCACCAGCCCCGGGAGCAAGCGGCATGAGCGCCAATTGGCACGGCATCTGGGCGATCTATCGCTTCGAAATGGCGCGCGCGCTGCGCACTTTGTGGCAATCGGTGGCGACGCCGGTGATCACCACGAGCCTGTATTTCGTCGTGTTCGGCGGCGCGATCGGCAGCCGCATGCAGCAGGTCGGCGGGGTGCATTACGGCAGTTTCATCGTGCCCGGTCTGGTGATGCTGTCGCTGCTCACCCAGAGCATCTCGAATGCCTCGATCGGCATCTATTTCCCCAAGTTCATCGGCACGATCTACGAATTGTTGTCGGCGCCCGTCTCGTCGCTCGAAATGGTGGTCGGCTTCGTCGGCGCCGCAGCGACCAAGTCGGTCGTCCTCGGGCTCATCATCCTCGCCACCGCGACCTTGTTCGTGCCGCTTGAGGTCGCGCATCCACTGGCGATGATCGCCTTCCTGCTGCTGACCGCGATCTCGTTCTCGATGTTCGGCTTCATCCTCGGCATCTGGGCCAAGGGGTTTGAGCAACTGACGATCGTGCCGGCGCTGCTCGTCACTCCCCTCACCTTCCTCGGCGGCGCCTTCTATTCGATCGACATGCTGCCGCAGCCGTGGCGGACCGTCAGCCTGTTCAACCCGGTCGTCTATCTGATCAGCGGCTTCCGCTGGAGCTTCTTCGACAAGGGTGACGTCTCGGTCGGCGTCAGCCTCGCGGCGATCGGCGCGTTCCTCGTGATCTGCCTCGGCATCATCACCTGGATTTTCAAGACCGGCTGGCGGCTCAAAAGCTGACGCTTCGTCACCCCAGCGCAGGCTGGGGCCCATGTCTGTCTCGATTCCCGGTGGCGTCGCGATCCGTCGCCACAGCGACGGATGCCAGCCTACGCTGGCATGACAGCTATTTGGGACGGCGCAGCATACCCGCCAAGGCTGGCCGCAATACCAGGCCGTTGAGATCGACGGCAGCGTGCATCACCATCGCCACCCACAGTGCGCCGCTCTGCAGATAGAGATAGGCGAACAGCATGCCGACCAGCCCGGTCGCGAGCACGCCGAGCCAGCGCTGGTAGCGGTGCGCGAGCGCGAACAAGACCGTTGCGACGGCGAAACCGGCGAGCGCGCTGCCGGTAAGATCGGCGATTGCGAGCGGCAGGAGCAGGCGGAAATAGAGTTCCTCGGTGATCCCGGCCGAGATCGCCGAGGCGGCGGCGAACCAGCCCTCGCCCGCCTCGCGCGGCAAGAGCGAGGAGAAGTCGCCGAGCATCGCGGGCGGCTTGCCCTTGCGGCGACGCAGCAGCGTCCAGACCGCGCCGATCAGCGAGCCCGCGATCAGGCCGCCGGCGATCCCCTCGCCGAAGATCGGGGCGGGGTAGCCGGCTTCGCGGGCGAGCGGCACGAATTCGGACGGCATCGTCACCACCGCGTCGAGCCGGCCGAGCAGCAGCAAGCCGATCAGTGCTGGCAGGGCGAACAGTGCCCACGACTTGGCGATCCAGATGCGATAGCGGCGACGGCGCCAACCCGGCGGTTGCAGCGCGGCGAGTTCGCCCAGCCGGCCGAAATCGCCTTTGAAGAAATAGATGTAAGCCGCCAGCGCGAGCGCCAGGACGACAAGGCTCATGCTGCCGGTTCGGCCCGCTTCACGGTGCCGTCAAGCAATGGCCGGAGCACCAGGCCGACGAGATCGATCGCGGCGTGGACGAGCACCGCGATCCAGATGCTGCCCGAGGCGAGATAGAAGGCCGTCAGCAGCACGCCGACCGCGGTGGTCGCGACGACGCCGACCAAGCCCTGATAAAGATGCGCGAGCCCGAAGACGATCGCGGCGAGCGCAAACGCGACCCAGACGTTGCCGATAACCAGCACGAACAGCAGCGGCAGCGCGAGGCGGAAGAACAGCTCTTCGCTCAAACCGGCGTTGACCGACAAGAGCGCGGCGTAGGCGAGCTCGGCGCGGTTGCGCGGCATCAAAGCGGCGAAGTCGCCGAGTTGCTTGGCGGGACGGCGTTCGGCTTTTTTTCGGCGCCGGGCGATTGCCGCGACCATCGCGGCGCCCGCGCCACCGATCGCCATGCCGATCGCGAGTCCGCCGATCTGGCCGCCGGCGATCATCTCGCCGCCGCCGAGCGTCGCCCAGGCGGGAAGGAACTCGGCGGGCAGCTCGTTGAGCTGGGACAATCGGCCGAGCAGCGCCAGCGACAGCAAGGTGTAACCGACGAACAGCGTGAAAGTGACTGCGATCCAGGTGCGGAACTGGCGTTGCCGCGCCTTGGTATCGGTGATCAGCTTGAAGCGTCGATACGCCTCGACATCGCGGCGAACGAGCAGCGCGATGCCGCCCAGCGCCACGACCAGCAGGAGGAGCGGCAACAGCATCAGTCGATCCGGTGTTCGCCCTTCACCCAGCGCACCGTGCCCGAGCTGGCGCGCATCACCACGCTATCGGTAGTCATCTTGCCGCGGAAACGTTTGACGCCGCCGAGCAAGGAGCCGTCGGTGACGCCGGTCGCGGCGAAGATGCAGTCGCCCTTTGCGAGTTCCTTGAGCTCATAGACCTTGTCCAGATCCTCGATGCCCCATTTGCGCGCGCGGGCGCGCTCGTCCTCGTTCCTGAAAAACAGCCGGCCCTGGAATTGCCCGCCGACGCAGCGCAGCGCCGCGGCCGCAAGAACGCCTTCGGGCGCGCCGCCCTGGCCCATATAGATGTCGATCGTGGTGTCGGGATCGGTCGTCGCGATGACGCCGGCGACGTCACCGTCGGGGATCAGCATGATTCCGCAGCCGATCGCGCGCAATTCGGCGATCAGCTTTTCGTGGCGGGGGCGATCGAGCACGCACGCGATGATCTGGTGCGGATCGACCCCCTTGGCCTTGGCCAGCGCCTTGACGTTGTCGGTCGGCGATTTGGTGAGATCGATGGTGCCCGCGGGATAACCCGGGCCGATCGCGATCTTGTCCATATAGACGTCGGGCGCGTTGAGCAGGCAGCCTTGCTCGGCGATCGCCAGCACCGCAAGCGAGTTGGGACCGGCCTTGGCTGTGATCGTCGTGCCTTCGAGCGGATCGAGCGCGATGTCGATCGCCGGGCTGTCGGCGCCCCCGCGGCCGACCTTCTCGCCGATATAGAGCATCGGCGCCTCGTCGCGCTCGCCCTCACCGATCACCACGGTGCCGTTCATGTCGAGCTCGTTCAAGGCGGCGCGCATCGCCTCGACCGCCGCGGCATCGGCCGCCTTCTCGTCGCCGCGACCGACCAGCGTCGACGCGGCGATCGCCGCCGCCTCGGTGACGCGCACCATTTCGAGGACGAGGACACGATCGAGAATGTGGCTGGCTGTGGGCATGCGGCGGCTCTCCTGGCTATCACCGCGGCGATAGGCGGCGCCCGTTACGATGTCGAGACTATGAGACCGCTACCGCTGCCGCCAAAATCACTTGGGCGGCAGCATGATCTCGAACAGCGTCGGCCAGTCCTTGCCGGTGACGAACAGCCGGTGCCCCTTGGCATCCCAGGCGACGCCGTTGGGCACGTCGTCGGGGTCGGTCGGGTTGATCTCGGCGGTGAGCGCGGAGAGGTCGATCCAGCCGGTCACTTTTCCTGTCGACGGATCGATGCGGGCGATGACGTTGGTCATCCACACATTGGCGAGAATTTCGCCGTCGACCCATTCGAGCTCGTTGATTTCGTGGAGCGGGCGGCCGTTCGCGGTGACCGAAATTCGCCGCACTTCCTTCATCGTCGCCGGATCGACCACGCGGATCTGATCGCTGCCGTCGCTCATCAGCAGATGCTTGCCATCGCTGGTCAGCGCCCAGCCCTCACCGGGATAATGGAATTCGCCGAGCTTGTTGAAGGTCTTCAAGTCCCAGCGCCAGCCCAGCTGCTGCTTCCAGGTCAGGCTGACGATCTGGTCCCTCCAGATCGCGATGCCCTCGCCGAAGGTCGGCGGCGGGATGACGACCTTTTGCAGCACCTTGCCAGTGGTCAGATCGACCTTGCGGATCGACGAGCGGCCAGGCTCGCCGGTCGCCTCATAGAGCGCGCCGTCATGATAGAGCAGCCCTTCGGTGAAGGCGCGGGGATCGTGCGGGAAGCGCGCGACGACGGTCGCCGGCTGAATCGGAATCGTCTGCGCGGCGACCGGGGCCGCGAGCATAACCGCAAGACCGGCGAACCAGCGCATCAGTCGCGCAGCAGCTCGTTGATGCCGGTCTTTGCGCGGGTCTGCGCGTCGACCGTCTTGACGATCACCGCGCAATAAAGCGCCGGCTTGCCGTCACCGCCGCCGATCGAACCCGGCACCACCACCGCATAAGGCGGCACCGCGCCGCGATGCACCTCGCCGGTCGCGCGATCGATAATCTTGGTCGAGGCGCCGAGATAGACGCCCATCGACAGCACCGCGCCCTCGCCCACGCGGACACCCTCGGCAACCTCGGCGCGGGCACCGACAAACGCGCCGTCGCCGATGATCACCGGATCGGCCTGCAGCGGCTCGAGCACGCCGCCGATGCCGGCGCCGCCCGAGAGGTGAACGTTTTTCCCGATCTGCGCGCAACTGCCGACCGTCGCCCAGGTATCAACCATCGTTCCTTCCCCGACATAGGCGCCGATATTGACGAAGCTCGGCATCAGCACTGCGCCCTTGCCGATGAACGCACCCTTGCGGACGATCGAGCCGGGGACAGCGCGAAAGCCGGCGGCGCGAAACTCGGTCTCGCCCCAGGCGGAGAATTTGGAGGGCACCTTGTCCCACCAGTTGGCCTCACCCGGACCGCCCGCGATCTCGGCCATGTCATTCAGACGAAACGACAGCAGCACCGCCTTTTTGAGCCACTGATTGACGTGCCAGCCGCCATTGCCGTCGGCTTCCGCCACCCGCGCGCTGCCGGCATCGAGCATCGCCAGCGCGCGATCGACCGCGACGCGGACGTCGCCCTTCGTGTCGGTGCCGATCTCGGCGCGCTGTTGCCAGGCGGCGTCGATGGTCTGCTGCAGGTCGTCGCTCATGCTGTCTCCACTAGGTCGGTCAACCAGCGGGTCAGCTCGCTGGTGGTGAAATCGATGAAACCGCGATCGGGGTCCGCGCCCTGTTCGGAACCGTTGTCGATCCACAGCGTCGTGATGCCGATCGCGTGCGCCGGCTTCAGGTTGCGCGCCATGTCATCGGCGAACAAGCTGACGGCGGGATCGATGCCGAACGCGGCGCACATCCCGTCATAGGCATCCGGATGCGGTTTGGGCACGTATCCGCAGGCATGGACGTCATGGATGCCGGCGAAACTCTTGCCCAGCCCGAGTTGGTCGAGCACGCGGCCGGCATAGGCAGCGTCGGCATTGGTGAAGATGAACTTCTCCCCCGGCAATCGCGAGATCGCGGCGGCGAGAGCTTCATTTGCGCCGATATGGTCGAGCTCGATATCGTGGACCTTGCCGAGATAGTCGTGCGGATCGACGCCGTGTTCGGCCATCAGCCCGGCGAGCGTGGTGCCGTGGGCGTGAAAATATCCCTTCTGGATGCGATGCGCTTCCTGCCGGTCGACGCCGAAACGATCGGCGACATAGGCCCCAATCCGGTCGTCGATCTGCTGAAACAGGTTCGCGCTCGCCGGATACAGCGTGTTGTCGAGGTCGAAAATCCAGTTGCGGATATGATCGAGAGGCGCAAGCATGGCGGCGCGGGCTTAGGCGGCGGCCGGCCCGGGGGCAAGGGGAGCGCAGCATCGAATAAACCGAACGGAAGCATTTCGGATCGATACTGCAGCTCAACCTAGCCGAGTAACAGGGGAGCGTTGGTGATGGGGGTCATTCGCGTACGATTGGTTCAAGGCGCGGCGCTTGCCGCGATGACGACGCTGGCGGCATGCGGCGGCGGCGGTGGCGTCAACAGCACCCCGGCACCGCCCCACGCGCCAACCCCGGCGCCGAGCCCAAGCCCGACGCCGACGCCGGTTCCGACACCCACGCCGACGCCAGCGCCCTCACCGACCAATTACGATACCGCCGAGTATCGCGGCACCGTCGGCGCCGTCTCGATGAATGCGCTCGCCGCCTATCAGGCCGGATCGACCGGCAAGGGCGTCAAGATCGGCGTGGTCGATAGCGGCATCAACAGCCAGAATACCGCCTTCACCGGCCGAATCGATCCCGCCTCGACCGACGTCGCGGGAAGTCGCGGCATCGCCGATGAGGGCGGGCACGGCACCGCGGTTGCCTTCACCGCCGCCGGCGGCCGCAACGGCACCGGGGCGGAAGGCGTGGCCTTCGACGCGACGGTACTCGTCATGCGCGCCGATTCGCCCGGCAGCTGCGCGAAAACCGACAGCAAGGGGGAGCCCGGCTGCACCTTTTACGACAGCGCGATCGCCAAGGGCATCACGACGGCGACGCAGAACGGCGCGCGCGTCATCAACCTGTCGCTGGGCGGCGATGCGCCGGGCCAGGTCGTGCTCGACGCGATTGCCGCGGCGGCCAAGGCTGGAGTGATCGTGGTGATCGCCGCGGGCAACGATTCCGCCGCCAATCCCGATCCGTTCGCTGACGTTTCCGCCCATGCGGCGGGTTCGAAGAGCATGGTCATCATCGCAGGGTCGGTCGACAGCAGCGACCAGCTTTCGTCGTTCAGCAACAAGGCGGGCGACGGCGCGAGTTACTATCTCGCCGCGGTCGGGGATAACGTCATCGGGCCCTGCCCTGGCGAGGAAACCGCCTGTTTGTGGAGCGGCACCTCGCTCGCCGCGCCGCAGATTTCGGGCGCAGTCGCGCTCCTAGCGCAGGCATTTCCCAACCTGACCGGCGCGCAGATCATCGGTATCCTGTTTTCCAGCGCGCGCGATGCCGGCGCGGCAGGGGTCGATGGCGTCTACGGCCACGGCGTGCTCGATCTCACCCGCGCGTTTCAGCCGCAGGGAACGATGACCACCGCGGGCGGCACGGGCAGCGTTTCGCTGGCGTCGAACGCGGTGCTGTCGGCGCCGATGGGCGATGCCGCGCAAGGCCCGCTCGGCGCGGTGATTCTCGACGGGTTCGATCGCGCTTATGCCGTCGATCTGGCGCGCACGATCAGCACGGCCGGGCCGATGCGCACCTTGACCGGCGCGCTCGAAGGCACCGATCGCAGCTTTTCGGTCGACGCCGGGCGCATGTCAGTCGCTGTCACCGTCACCCCGACGCGCACCGATAACGCGCGGATCGACCAGTTGATGCTCACCCCCGGCCAGGCGATGCAGGCGCGCGCGATCGCCGGGATCGTCACCACGCGGCTCAACGATCAGGCGCAATTCGCGCTCGGCTTCGCGACCAGCGGCGCGACGCTCGCCGGTCGGCTCGAAGGGCGCAGCGATCCCGCCTTCCTGGTCGCGCGTGATCCGACCGAGGGCCAGGGCTTCCTGTCGCGTGCCGGCAGCGCCGCGGCGATGCGCCAGCAGGTCGGGCGCTGGGGGATCACCTCGGCGGTCGAGGCCGGCGACGTAATCGCGCCGGTCGCCGACGGGTTTGTGATGCGCGATCCCTATCGTCACTTCGGTTACAGCCGCGCGACGATCGCCGCCGATCGCCAGGTCGGGCCGCTAGGCCTGTCGCTTGCGGGGAGTTGGCTCGACGAACAGAATACCGTGCTCGGTGCGCGGTTCGCCGGCGGGCTTGGCGGCAGCCGCGCGACGAGCTGGTTCCTCGACGCGCATGCGACGCTCGATTTCGGCGGCGGCTGGTCGCTGACCGGCACCGCGCGGCAGGGATGGACCTTCGCCGATGTCCGCGCCGGGTTGAGCGGCTCGGGCACGATCCGCACCGACGCCTATGCCGCGAACATCGCCAAGGACGGCGTGTTCGGGGCGCGTGACAGCTTCGGCATCGGCGTCGCGCAGCCCTTGCGCGTGTCGTCGGGCGGAATCGATCTGCACATGCCGGCCTTTTACGACTACGCTACACGATCGGTAACGGCCTGGACCGACGAACGCCTCAACCTCGCGCCGACCGGCCGCGAGATCGACATCGAGGCGCGTTACGGGTTCCCGCTTGCCGGCGGGATGCTCCAGACCAACCTGTTCTGGCGTCGCAACCCCGGCAATTTCGCCAGCCTGCCCGATGATCGCGGCGCGGCAATGCGCTTCGCGACGTCGTTCTGACCCCTTCCCTCGGCGGTCATCCTCCCCATCTGGGCGGGCATGACCGCTTATTCGCTGCTCGATCTGGTGCCCGTCGTCGAAGGCGGCACCGTTGCCACCGCACTGGCCAATGCCGCCGATCTCGCCAAACATGCTGAAGCGCAAGGCTATAACCGCTATTGGTGCGCCGAGCATCACGGCATGGCAGGGATCGCCAGCGCGGCGACGGCGGTCGTGATCGGCCACGTCGCGGCTGCGACCGAAGCGATCCGCGTCGGTGCCGGCGGGATCATGCTGCCCAACCATGCGCCGCTGCAGATCGCCGAGCAGTTCGGCACGCTCGAGGCGCTGTTCCCGGGGCGGATCGACCTCGGGCTCGGGCGCGCGCCGGGATCGGACCAGCGCGTCGCACGGGCGCTCAGGCGGACGCTCGACAGCGATCCCAACGCCTTTCCGCAGGACGTGATGGAATTGCAGAGCTATTTCGCCGACGATGGCCAGACCGGCATCCGCGCCACGCCCGGGGCGGGCGCCAAGGTGCCGCTATGGATTTTGGGATCGAGCCTGTTCGGCGCGCAGCTCGCCGCCGCGCTTGGCTTGCCTTACGCCTTCGCCTCGCATTTCGCGCCCGATGCGCTCGATCAGGCGCTGGCAATCTATCGCCGCGATTTCCGGCCCTCGGCGCAGCTCGACCGCCCCTATGTGATGTGCGGGTTCAACGTCTTCGCCGCCGACGGTGACGACGAAGCCGAGCTGCTCGCGAGCTCACAGCAGCAGGCGTTCGTCGCGCTCAGGACCGGCAATCCGCGCCAGTTGCCGCCGCCGGTCGAGGGCTATCGCACCAGCCTGGGGCCGCAGGGCGCGGCGATCCTCGATCATGTCCTGCAATGTTCGGCGGTCGGCGCACCCGCGACGATCGCGCGCCAGATCGCCGCGTTTATCGAACGCACCCAGGCCGACGAGCTGATGATCGCCAGCGCGATCTTCGACCACGACGCGCGGAAGCGGAGCCTGACGCTGACGGCCGAAGCGATGCGCGAGCGCGTCGCGGCCTAGAGCGTCAGCACAATCTTGCCGACATGGTCGCCCGCTTCCATGCGGCGGTGGGCGTCGGCCGCCTGAGCCAGCGGAAAGGTCGCGTCGATTTCGGGTTTGAGCAAGCCCTGTTCGACCAGCGGCCAGACATTGCGGTGGAGTTCGTCGGCGACCAGCGCCTTGAACGCGGCGTCGCGCGGGCGGAGCGTCGAGCCGGTCAGCGTCAGGCGGCGGCGCATGATCTCGAAGATCGGGATCGTCGCCTCGGGCCCCCGCTGGACGGCGATCGAGACGTGGCGGCCGTCATCGGCGAGGCATTGGAGGTTGCGCGGCAGGTAATCGCCGCCGACCATGTCGAGCACCGCGGCGACGCCCTTGCCGCCGGTGATCGCCTTCACCTCCTCGACGAAATCCTGGGTCTTGTAGTTGATCGCGTGATCGGCACCGAGCGCCCTGGCCGCGGCGCATTTGTCGTCGGAGCCGGCGGTGACGATAATCGTCAGGTCGAACAATCTGGCGAGTTTGATCGCCATCGTGCCGATGCCGCTGGTGCCGCCATGGACGAGCACGGTGTCGCCGTCGGCGACATAAGCGCGCTCGAACAGATTGGTCCACACGGTGAACAGCGTCTCGGGAATCGCCGCGGCCTCGACCATCGTCAGGGCGGCGGGCACCGGCAGGCACTGGCCGGCTGGCGCGACGGCGTATTCGGCATAGCCGCCGCCGGCGATCAGCGCGCAGACCTTCTGGCCGATCTGTTCGGGATCGACGTCCGCGCCGACCGCGACGATCTGGCCGGCGACTTCGAGCCCCGGGATCGAGGGCGCGCCTGGCGGCGGCGGATAGCCGCCCTTCCTTTGCAGCACATCGGGGCGGTTGACCCCTGCCGCGGCGACACGGATCAGCACCTCGCCGGCGCCGGGCTGCGGCACCGATCGTTCGACCGGCTCCAACACCTCGGGCCCGCCGGGCGCAGCCGGGTCGATCGCCGTCATGACGTCAGGTACCATCGTATGAGACCCCCCTTCTCACGGCGCCATATTGACATCGCGGGGCTTAGCGTCAACGTTTCTGCCAATGGATTCCGACGAGAATCTCCCGCGCCGCACCGATGATCCGGTGGCGCTGCTCGCCCGGCAGGACCTCGATCCGATGTCGGTGGCGGAGCTCGACCAGCGCGTTGCCGATCTCGAAGCCGAAATCGAGCGCGTCAAACGACATAAAGACCGCGCCGTTAACCATCGCGCAAGCGCCGACAGTCTATTCAAGCGATGAGCGCGAACCGCACCCTCGCGCCGGGCCCAGCCCGACAAGACGGTGCGGATGGCCAGTGCTTGATGCGCGCGGCTCGGCACCCGACATTAGGGCAAAGGGCCGCGAGTCTTTGCGGCCCCAAGGAGTGAAATCGTAATGCCATCCTTTGCCTCCGCGCTCGAAACCACGCTGCACAAGGCGCTCGAAGCGGCGTCGGTGCGGCGCCACGAATATGCTACGCTCGAGCATCTGCTGCTCGCGTTGGTCGATGACGAACATGCCTCCAAGGTGATGTCGGCGTGCAACGTCGATCTCGGCGACCTGAAAGCTACCGTCGCGCATTATCTCGACACCGAGCTCGATGCCCTGAAGGTCGATGCCGCCACCGATCCCTCGCCGACCAGCGGCTTCCAGCGCGTCGTCCAGCGCGCGATCCTGCACGTCCAGTCGTCGGGCCGCGACGAGGTGACCGGCGCCAACGTGCTCGTCGCCTTGTTCTCCGAGCGCGAATCCTATGCTGTCTATTTCCTGCAGCAGCAGGACATGAGCCGCCTCGACGCCGTCAGCTTCATCAGCCACGGCGTCGGCAAGGGCGGCGCGCCCAGCGAGACGACGACACCCAAGGGCGCCGAGGAAGAGAAGGCCGCGTCGAAGGGCGACAAGAGCAAGAGCGAAAGCCCGCTCAAGCAGTTCACCGTCGATTTGAACGAAAAGGCCAAGGACGGCCGCGTCGATCCGCTGATCGGGCGCGGGCCCGAGGTCGATCGCACGGTGCAGATCCTCTGCCGCCGTTCCAAGAACAACCCGCTCTATGTCGGCGATCCCGGCGTCGGCAAGACCGCGATCGCGGAAGGGTTGGCGCGCAAGATCGTCGAGGGCGACGTGCCCGATGTCTTGAAGGAAGCGGTGATCTATTCGCTCGACATGGGCGCGTTGCTCGCCGGCACGCGCTATCGCGGCGATTTCGAGGAGCGGCTGAAGGCGGTTGTGTCCGAGCTCGAAAAGATGCCGCACGCGATCCTGTTCATCGACGAAATCCACACCGTGATCGGCGCGGGTGCGACCAGCGGCGGAGCGATGGACGCCTCGAACCTGTTGAAGCCGGCCTTGTCGGGCGGTCTGATCCGCTGCATCGGATCGACCACCTACAAGGAATTCCGCAATCACTTCGAGAAGGACCGGGCGCTGCTCCGGCGCTTTCAGAAGATCGACGTCAACGAGCCGACCATCGAGGACACGATCAAAATCCTCGCCGGCTTGCGCAGCGCGTTCGAGGAGCACCATTCGGTCAAGTACACGCCCGATGCGATCAAGTCCGCGGTCGAATTGTCGGCGCGTTACATCAACGACCGCAAGCTGCCCGACAAGGCGATCGACGTGATCGACGAGGTCGGCGCGATGCAGATGCTCGTCGCCCCGTCGAAGCGCCGCAAGACGATCACCACCAAGGAGATCGAGGCGGTGATCGCGACGATGGCGCGCATCCCGCCGAAATCGGTGTCGACCGACGACAAGAAGGCGCTCGAGAGCCTCGAAACCGACCTCAAGCGCGTGGTATTCGGCCAGAACGACGCGATCGAGAAGCTGTCCTCGGCGATCAAGCTCAGCCGCGCCGGCCTGCGCGATCCCGACAAGCCGATCGGCAATTACCTGTTCACCGGCCCGACCGGCGTCGGCAAGACCGAGGTCGCGCGGCAATTGGCGTCGATCATGGGCATTCCGCTGCAGCGTTTCGACATGTCGGAATATATGGAA
>JBQCHO010000002.1:0-3664 GCA_051954635.1 Sphingomonas sp.
GCTAGCTATCTGAAGGCTGTGATCACGCCGAAGCTGCCCGAGGAGGATTTTGAGACCTATATCTGCAACCGCTTTGGGCGTCGCCTCTATGAAACTTTCTTCAAGACCTATACCGAGAAGGTGTGGGGAATGCCGTGCGACGAGATTTCGGCCGATTGGGCGGCGCAGCGGATCAAGGGGTTGAGCCTCGGCGGCGCGGTGCTCGACGGGCTCAAGCGCTCGCTCGGCCTCCACAAGCGGCGCAACGACGGCATGGCGGTCAAGACGCTGCTCGAAACCTTCCGCTATCCGCGCCAGGGCCCCGGCATGATGTGGGAAGCCGCGCGCGACAAGGTGCTTGCCGGCGGTAACCGGGTGCTGATGGGTCATGCCCTGCAACAGCTCCGCCACGATCCCGCGACCGGCCGCTGGCGCGTCGCCGCGCGCAACGAAGCGGGCGAGACAGTAATGATCAGCGCCCGCGACGTGATCTCCTCGGCGCCGATGCGCGAGCTTGCCGGGCGCATCCACCCGCTGCCCGATACGACGCCGCACGCGCTCGACCTCAAATATCGCGACTTCCTGACGGTCGCGCTAATGATCCGTTCGAATGACCTGTTCCCCGACAATTGGATCTACATCCACGATTCGAAGGTGAAGGTCGGCCGCATCCAGAACTTCCGCTCCTGGTCGCCCGAAATGGTGCCCGATCCCGAACTCGCCTGCGTCGGCCTCGAATATTTCTGCTTCGAAGGCGACGGGCTGTGGAATTCGAGCGACGACGATCTCGTCGCGCTGGCGATGCGCGAGATGGCGACGCTGGGGCTGTGCGATCCGGCGCAGGTCGAAGGCGGCGTCGTGGTGCGGCAGGAAAAGGCCTATCCGGTCTATGACGACAGCTATCGCGAGAATGTCGAGGCGATGCGCCGCGAGCTCGAGGATGATTACCCGAGCCTGCACATGGTCGGCCGCAACGGCATGCATCGCTACAACAACCAGGATCACGCGATGATGACGGCGATGCTGACGGTGCAGAATATCCTGGCCGGCACCCGCGTCTACGACATCTGGTGCGTCAACGAGGACGCCGAATATCATGAGGCCGGTGACGAGGGCGCCGAGGAAGCGCTGCGCTCCGAACGGCTGGTGCCGACGCGGTTGAAGGCGGCTTGAGTTTATGGCGCGCGGGTCCGACGCGGCGCGCGCCGAAGCGTCGGTGACCGGCGATGGCCGGCATGACGCGCCCTTGCCGCGCTTCCCCTGGCTGGGGCTGACGCTCGTCTGGCTGGGGCTGTGCGCGCTGCTGATGGTGCGGTTCTGGCCCGATGTCGCGGCTGCGCATTATTCCGACGTCGACGATCTGATGCGGCTGATGCAGGTCCGCGACCTGCTCCACGGCCAGAGCTGGTTCGACATGACCCAGCATCGCATCGATCCGCCGTTCGGTCTGCCGATGCATTGGTCGCGGCTGGTCGATCTTCCGATCCTCGCGGTGATAGCGCCGCTCGCGCCGCTGATCGGCGAGGCGCGGGCCGAGCAGGTCGCGGTGGCGATCGTGCCGCTGATCACGCTCGGGACGGCGATGATCGGGCTGCTGGCGATGGTCCGCCGATTGCTTGGGCCGGATCCGCTGCTCGTGCTGCTCGCGCCGTTCATGCTCGTCACCGCGCCCGCGGTGCTGATGCAGATGTTTCCGACCCGGATCGATCATCATGGCTGGCAGATCGCGATGGCGACGCTGGCCGTCGCGGCGTTGCTCGATCGACGTCCGCTGCGATCGGGGTTGCTCGCCGGTGCGGCGACGGCGGTGCTGCTGTCGATCTCGCTCGAAGGGTTGCCGTTTGCGGTCGCGACAGCGGGCATTCTCGCGCTGCTATGGGCGGCGAATCGCGAATCGTCGGTCCGGTTGAGCGCGTTCATGGCCGCGCTCGCGGTCGTCGAGGCGATCTGCTTCGTCGCCACCGCGCCGACGCTGCGTTGGACGACACCGCTGTGCGATGCCGTCAAGCCGGCGCATGTCGTCGCGATCATCGTATCTGCCGCGGCAATCGCGATCGCGGTGCGGGCGACCGCCACCCGCACGCTGCCGTGGCGGCTTGCGGCGCTTGCGATCTGCGGGGCAGTGGGTGCGGCGGCATTCGGCAGTCTCGCACCCGACTGTATCGGCAGTCCGTTCGGTACGATGGACCCGCTCGTGCACCGCTTCTGGTACGTCAATGTCGTCGAGGGCATGCCGTTCTACGATCAGAGCTTTGCCGGCGCGGCGTCGATGCTCGCTTTCCCGATCGTCGGGCTGGCGGGCGCGGCGATCGGCTGGCGCCGCGCTGGCGACGCGGAGATGCGGCGGCGGTGGCTGCTCGTCCTGCTGATCGCCGCGGCGAGTTTCGTGGTCGGGGCGATGGTGCGCCGTGCAGCGGGGTTCTCGCATGTCGTCGCGATCCCGGGTGCGCTGGTGTTCGTGCAGTTGCTTCGCCCCAGAATCGAGGCGATCGGCGCGCGTTTGCCGCGCGTCCTGGCGACGGCTACGATGATCCTCGTCCTGTCGCCGCTGATGCCCGTCTGGGCGGCGGCGTCGATCATCCCCGATACCGATTCCACGGAACTCACGCCCGAAGCTGGTTGCGGTGTCGAATGCGGGATCGATGCGATCGGGCGCTTGCCGACGGCAACGATCTTTACCGAGATCGATATCGGGCCGCGCGTCATCGCCGCGACGCACCATTCGGTCAATGTCGGGCCCTACCATCGGCTCGAACGGCCGCTTCACCGCGAAATCGCCGCCTTCATCGGATCGCCCGTAGTGGCGCGCAAAGCCATCTGCGACGGGCGGTTCGCCTACCTCCTCATCGCGCCGTATTCGGGTGAAACGAGAATCTACCGTCGCGCCGGGCCGGGCGGCTTCCTCGCCCGCTTGGTGCGCGGCGAGGCGCCGCATTGGCTGACCCCGATGCCGCTTCCGACGGGCCAATTACGCCTCTATCGGATCGTTCATGGACCGGCATGTCATGGCTGATCGGAGAGTAGAGACGCTGACGCGCGACGCCACCGCCGGCGCACACCCGCTATCGAATACGGGGACCTCGCTGCGCTCGGGGTGGTGGGAAAGCCGCTGGGCGGTGTTGGCCGCGCTGATCCTGTCGACAGTGCCGCTTTGGCTTCCCGCCTTCCCGCCGTTCGTCGATATGGCCGGGCATATCGGGCGCTATCATGTCGCGCTCGACCTCGCTCATTCAGCCGATTTGCAGCGTCATTGGAGCTATCACTGGGCGCTGATCGGCAATCTCGGCGTCGATCTGCTGGTGATGCCGCTTGCGCACCTGGTCGGCGTAATATTTGCAACCAAGCTGGTGGTGATGATGATCCCGCCGCTGTTCGTCGGTGGCCTCATTGCGCTGTCGCGCGCGGCGGACGGCCAGGTGTCGCCGGCGGCGGGGCTCGCCTTTCCGCTCGCCTACGGATTCCCGATGCAGTTCGGATTCGTCAATTTCATGCTGGCGGCGGCGCTGGCGCTGCTCGCGCTGGCCTGGTGGATCGTGCTCGGGCGACAGCGACGGTTCGTTTTGCGGACGGCGATCTTCGTTCCGGTTTCCTGGCTGTTGTGGATCGCGCACAGCTTCGGCTGGGGGATGTTCGGGCTGCTGGCTGTGGCCGCCGACCTGGTCGAACACCGCACCGCCGGCCGTCG
>JBQCHO010000003.1:0-14394 GCA_051954635.1 Sphingomonas sp.
CCCGAAATTCGCGAGCTCGCCGAAGAGGCCAACCGCCTCAACGAGACCTGCCGCATCTACGTCAACCTGATGGCGGCAAATGTTCGCCGCCGCCTGCAAAATCTGACCGGCAGCGTCGGCAACGCCTACGCGCCGGGCAAGGGAATCGCGGCATACGCGTGATTTGATGTAGCGGCGCCGGCCCGCTCCCCCACCCGACCCACCCAATGCGATTATCCTATGGGTGGTCGGGTGGGGGAGCATCGGGTCGGCCATGCCCCCGGCATGGCCTGAACGATGCGGGGCATCGTTCACCCGATGCTGGCCGGCGTCGTTCTCTCACAAAAATGGCACGGCTCTTGCTGATCGCTCCTCCGTAACAGGAGGCATTTCGCGAACAGCCGATGAGCGTCAATCCGATCACCAGCGCGACGAGCGGCGTCACCGCGGCGATTCGGCGTGCGGCCGAGGCGACGGGCGTCGACTTCGATTATCTGCTCGGCCAGGCCAAGGTCGAAAGCGGGCTGCGCGCCAACGCGCATGCGCGGACATCGAGCGCATCGGGCCTCTACCAGTTCATCGATCAATCGTGGCTTGCCGTGGTCAAGAAGCACGGCGCCGAGCACGGCCTCGGCTGGGCGGCGGATGCCATCCAGCAGAACGGCCGCCACCTCTCGGTGAGCAACCCCGCCACCCGGCAGGCGATTCTGCAGATGCGCAACGATCCGGCGATCGCCTCGCTGATGGCCGCCGAGCACGCCTCGGACAACCAGGCCGCGCTCCAATCCTCGCTCGGCCGCGCGACCACTGGCACCGATCTCTACATGGCGCATTTCCTGGGCCTTGGCGGTGCGCGCAGCTTCTTGAAGACGATGGCGGCGAACCCGGCGGCGAGCGGCGCGGCGCTGTTTCCAAGCGCTGCGGCGGCCAATCGCGGCATTTTCTACGATCATGGCGGCGCGCCGCGCACGCTGGCGGCGATCTACCAGCATTTTTCGGACAAGCTCGGCACCGCCGGCGCTTCGGCGATCGGTAGTTCCGCCGCACGGGTCATGCAGGCCGCGACCGACGTCTCACCGCTCGAAGCGATCGCGATGGCGGACGGCTCGACCGTGATTCCCGGCGCCGGCCAGAGCGCGACCAGCGCCACTGAGTGGGCCGAGGCGACGCTCGATCGCCTCAACGGCGGCGCGCGCGCCGCGACCGCTTCGCTGATCCGCCCGACCCCGGCGACCGCCAAGCTCGCCTATCTCATGCTCGCCAGTCTCGGAGTCTGATTGACCGATGGCCACCGTCGCCCTTCCTGCACCCAGCCAAGGCAAAGCCGGTCCGATGATGCGCAGCGCCGCGCTGCCCGTCGCGATCCTGCTGCTCGTCGTGCTGCTCGCGGTGCCGATCCCGCCTGCGATGCTCGACGTGTTCTTCATCATGAACATCACGATCAGTCTTGCCGTGCTGATGGTCGCGCTCAATGCGCAGAAGCCGCTCGATTTCTCGGCCTTCCCGACCGTGCTCCTGTTCGCCACGCTGTTCCGCCTCGGCCTCAACGTCGCCTCGACTCGCGTCGTGCTCAGCCACGGCCACGAAGGCGACGCCGCCGCGGGACGGGTGATCGAGGCGTTCGGGAGCTTCCTGATCGGCGGCGACTATGTCGTCGGCATCTTCGTCTTCACGATCATCGTCATCATCAACCTGATCGTCGTCACCAAGGGCGCCGGCCGCGTGTCGGAAGTGTCCGCGCGCTTCACCCTCGATGCCTTGCCCGGCAAGCAGATGGCGATCGACGCCGACCTGAACGCCGGCCTGATCACCCCCGAGGAAGCCAAGGCGCGCCGCGTCGAGGTGTCGACCGAGGCCGATTTCTACGGCTCGATGGACGGCTCGTCGAAGTTCGTGAAGGGCGACGCGATCGCCGGCCTGTTGATCCTGTTCGCCAACATCATCGGCGGGCTGATCCTGGGGCCGATGAGCCACGGCCTGTCGTTCGCCGACGCCGCGCACGATTACGTCCTGCTCGCGATCGGCGACGCGCTGGTCGCGCAGCTGCCGTCGCTGATGCTGTCGATCGCCGCCGCCGCGATCGTTACCCGCGTCACCTCGCATCACGATCTCGCCGGCCAGATCGGCAGCCAGTTCGGCTCGGCCAAGACCTGGGCGCCGGTCGCCTGCATCCTCGCGCTGCTCGGCGTGATGCCCGGCATGCCGCACCTCGTCATCCTGCCCGCCGCGGCGATGGCCGGCTATGCCGCGTACCGCATCCACACCAAGGCCAAGCGCCCCGCGCCGGTCGAGGCCGCGGCTCCCGAGCCGGTCGATCTGTCGCGGATCGGCTGGGAAGAGGTGACCGACACGATGCAGGTCAATCTCGACATCGGCTACGGCCTCGTGCCGCTGGTCGACGAGCGCAAGGGCAGCCCGCTGATGGGCCGCATCACCGGCGTCCGTCGCCAGCTGTCGAAGGAGCTCGGCTTCGTCGTGCCGCAGGTCCGCGTGCGCGACGACATCAACCTGCCGCCCTACACCTACCGCGTCGTCGTCGGCGGCGTAACGATGGGCGAGGACACCGTGTCGCCCGACGAGATGCTCGCGCTCGATACCGGCCAGGCGGTCGGCAGCCTCAAGGGCAAGAGGGTCAAGGACCCCACCTTCGGCCTCGACGCGGTATGGATCCGCGCCGGCGATGGCGATGCGGCGACGGGGCAGGGCTATCTGGTGGTCGATCCCGGCACCGTGGTCGCGACGCACCTCAACCATGCGCTCAGCGCCCACGCCCCCGACCTGCTCGGCCCCGACGAGGTGCAGAAGCTGTTGGACGGACTCAAGGATCGCGCCGGGCAGCTCGTCGCCGCGCTGTCGCCCAACCCGCTGCCGCTCACCACGCTCTGCCAGGTGCTGCGCAGCCTGCTGGCCGAGGGCATTCCCTTGAAGGAATTCCGCCGCATCGCCCAGGCGATCGCCGTCGCCGCGCAGAAGACCTTGGACGCCGACGAGATCGTCGAGCTGATCCGCCCCGAGCTCGGCCCGCTGATCATCGAGAAACTGTGCGGCGTGCGCGAGCCGCTGCGCGTGATGACACTGGAAGGCGGCCTCGAAGGCCTGCTCGGCCAGGCGGTGCGCGGCGATCCGTCGAAGCGCAACACGATCGAACCCGATCTCGGCCGCCGCATCGTCGACGCGCTACAGCGCGCCGCCCAGCCGCTGATCGCCGACGCCAAGCCGTTCGTGCTCGTCGTCCAGCCGGCGATCCGCGTCGCGATCCGCAAACTCGTCAAGACCGTGCTCCCCGACACCCCCGTCATGAGCTTCTTCGAAGTGCCAGAGGACAAGGCCGTCGAAGTCGTCGCCGTGATCGGCGCTCCAGAGGCGATTGCCGCATGAACGCGCAACCCAAATTCCAGGCGACTTTCGCCGCCCGCACCCCCGCCGGCTTCGCCGAGACGGCATTGATCTACGGCCGCGACGGCCACGCGCCGAACGAAAGCGAGGCGCTGGCGAAGAAGCACCTGCCGCTCGTCCGCCGCGTCGCGTGGCACGTCCATGGCAGCATGTCGTCGGCGGTCGAGGTGGAGGACCTGATCCAGATCGGCCTCGTCGCTTTGCTCGAAGCCGCCAAGGCGTTCGAGGATCGCGGGCAGGTCAGCTTCGAACAATATCTCCTCACCCGCGTGCGCGGCGCGATGATCGACGAGTTGCGCCGCCAGGCAACGCTGACGCGCGGCGCGATGCGTCGCCGCAAGGCGTATGGCGAAGCGGTTGCCTCCCTCACATCGGCAAGCGGGCAGGTGCCGAGCGAGGCAGTCGTCGCCCAACATCTCGGCATCACGATCGAGAAGCTGCGCACCGATTACGCCACCGCCGAGCCGGTCCGCTTCGAGCCGATCGACGAAGTCTATGCCGACGACCAACCGTGGTTCGCCAGCGACGATGCCGACGCGTTCGAGCAACTCGCCGAATCCGATCTGCGCGATGCGCTGGTCGAGGCGATCGCGGCGCTGCCCCAGCGCGAGGCGATGGTCGTCCAGCTTTATTATGTCGAGGAGCTCAACCTCGACGAAATCGGCCTCGTTCTCGGCGTCGGCGCTGCGCGTGTGTGCCAGATCAAGGCCTCGGCCCATCAACGCCTGAAAAAGGCGCTGGCGGCGCAGGTCGCCTGAACTACTTCCCGTCCGGCCCGAAATTGAGCCGGCGGGTGATGTTGTAGTCGAGCACCGCGACGGCGAAATAGGCGAGCGTCTGCTTCAGGCGTTGCCAGGGGCCGATATGCGCCTTCCACCACGCCTTGGTGATCCGCTCGCTGTCGGCGATCTCGCCGTCGACATAGGCGCGGACATGGTCGGCGAACGCCTGGTCCTCGATTCGCAGCATTACTTCCATGTTGAGGAACAGGCTGCGCACGTCGAAATTGGCCGAGCCGATATGGACGGCGTCGTCGATGACGTAGAGCTTGGTGTGCAATTTGGTGCGCTGATATTCGTAGATTTCGACGCGCTTCCTGAGCAGGCCGGCATAGGTGAAGCGCGCCGCGGCGATCGTCGCATTGTTGTCTGACTTGGCCGCCGTGATGATGCGCAGGCGGGCGCCGCGGCGCTTGCCGGTCTTGTCGAAGCGGCGCAGCATCGCCGGTGTCGGGCAGAAATAAGCGGCGATCATGTCGGCGCGCATCGCGGTTCTGAGGTCGGTCTGCACCGTCTTTGCCCAGGCCGACAGCCGCCGCGTCGGCCCGCCGATAAGCCAGCGCAGCGCGCCGTCGCTCTCGCTGAAGCGATAGACGGTGCGGCGCAACCCGCGGATCTTCGCATTGGGCGTCCGCACCCAGGCCGACAGCGCGTCGAAATAGCCGGCGATGCGCGCCGCCGCGGGCCCCTCGACGATCAGGCCGAGGTCGCGCCAGGCCTGTTCCGCGGGCGTGCCGAAATAGGCGTCGTCGACGTTGAAGCCACCGATGATCGCGCGGGGGTGCTCGCTTTCGGCATCGGCGAGGGCGAGTTTCTGGTGGTTGCGCAGCAGATAGCGGCGGCCGAAGCGCGGCTCGAAGCGGCAGACCGAGGCGCCGGCCTTCTCCAGCGGCGCAAAGAAATGCTCGTCCGATGCCGTATCGCTGCCGAACGCATCGACCACCAGCGAGACGCTGACGCCGCGCTTGGCGGCGGCGAGCATCGCGTCGCGCACGCGGCGGCCCGATTGGTCGTCGCGGTAGATGTAATAGATGATCCGGAGCGACTGCCGCGCGCCCTCGATCAGATCGACCAGCGCCTCGAGCCGACGCGGCCCGGTGTCGAGCAGCGTCAGCCGGTTGCCGTCGACGGCAAAGGTCGGCTGGTCGGCGGGCGTTTCCATCGGCTTGCTGTGCCTGTCGGGGGCGGAGGCGGCAACCCCGATTTCCTTGACTTTGCCGGCACCGCCGACTAGATCGCGCACTCTTCATTTCATCGTCGTTGCGAAGGAAGCGTTGAATGGCGCGCGTTACTGTCGAGGATTGCGTCGACAAGATCCCCAACCGGTTCGACCTGGTGCTGCTCGCGTCGCAACGCGCGCGGCAGATTTCGGGCGGCGCCGACCTGACGCTCGATCGCGACCGCGACAAGAACCCGGTCGTCGCGCTGCGCGAGATCGCCGAGCAGACCGTCAAGCCGAAGCACCTTGAAGAGGCGCTCGTCTCGGGCCTGCAGAAGGTGCAGATCGACGAAGAGGACACACCCGATGAGGTCGGCAGCCTGTCGGCGTCGGCGGAGGCGCTGCGCCTCACCGCCGCCGCGCCGCCGCGCAACACCAATGTCGGCGGCGACTACGAGGGCTGAGCTCTCCGTTCCGGCTTTAATCGAAGGGCCTGCGACCATGTCGCGGGCCCTTTGTTTTTGCCCGGCGCGCGTTAGACGGTGGGCATGACCTCCACCGACGATCGCCCCATCCTGTTCTTCGATTCGGGCGTCGGCGGCCTTTCGGTGCTGGCCGAGGCGCAGCGGCTGCTGCCGCAGGCGAGCACGGTCTATGTCGCCGATTCGGCGGGCTTTCCCTATGGCACCAAGAGCGAGGCGGAGATCGCCGCGCGCGTGCCCGCGCTGCTCGGGCGGCTGGCGGAGCGCTACCATCCGCGGCTGATCGTCATCGCCTGCAACACCGCCTCGACGATTGCGCTCGCGTCGGTGCGCGCCGCGCTCGATCTGCCGATCGTCGGCACCGTGCCCGCGATCAAGCCTGCCGCAGCGCTCAGCAAGACGCGGGTGATCGGCGTGCTCGGCACCAACGCGACGGTGCGCCAGCCTTATGTCGACAACCTCGCCGCCGAATTCGCGAGCGACTGCACCGTGCTGCGCCACGGCTCGGCCGAACTCGTCGATCTCACAGAGAAGGCGCTGCGCGGAGAGCTCACCTCCGACGACAGCTACCGCGCCGTGCTTGCCGGGTTGTTCGATCAGCCCGGCGGCGATCGCCTCGACGTCATCGTCAACGCCTGCACCCATTTCCCGCTCGTCGCCGATAGGCTGGCGGCGGTGGCGCCGCATCCCGTTGCGTTCGTCGACGGCAGCGCCGGCATCGCGCGCCGCATCGCCACGCTGACGGCAGGGCAGGGGTGGCCGGGCCATGTCGAGGGCAAGGCGGTTTTCACCGGACGCGACTTCGATGTCGAACCGCTCGCGCCCGCGCTGCGCGACTACGGCCTGACCACTGTCGAGTTTCTTTGACGGCCACAAGCGACACCGGGCCGTCCGATTTATTTGACAAAATACTTTATTTAATCGACAACGGCGCTGTGCGGCGGTTGCTCGCTCGTGAAACCGCCGAATCATGATCTGAAATGCGGGGCTAAACCCGCGCTCGGAGAGGGGGTTTTGCATGTCGATTCGTCACAACCGCTGGTCGCGTTACGCGGTGCTTGCCGCTGGCGCTGCGACTTTGGCGACGATGGCCGCCGCCGGATGGGCGCAAACGACGCAATCCCCCGTCGATCTCGCCGATCCGCGCATGGGCACCGCCCCGCTCGATAACCAGAAACTGATCGGCAACGCGCCGCCCCCCGGCGAGCCTGTCTATACCGGCCAGACGACGCCGGCGGCGCGACTGCCGCATTCGTCGGTCGAGGTTGCGCCGATCAACAACAATATCGCGCTCAGCTATCCCAACGGCGTTGCCGTCCCCTATTACTACACCAACCCGACGATGATCGGTTTCTCGGCGGGCGGCGGGTCTTCGTACGGCGGCCGCACCGAGCCGACGATCTCGCCGGTCGTCGGCGACTGGTCGCCCGCGCCGGCCTACAAGGAATCCTATTACGACAAGTCGAAAGAGGTCGCGTCGCCCGGCTATTATTCGGTCGATCTCGCGACGTTCCACACCAAGGTCGAGCTGACCGCGGCGCAGTGGACCGGCCTGATGCGCTTCACTTTCCCGGCCAGCGACCGCTCGAACGTCCTTATCAACCTCCCCGAACATGGCGGTTCGGTCGAGGTCGTGGGCAACAACATGGTGCGCGGCCATTCGACCGACCGCGAGGCAATCGACGGCAATTATTTCGTGGCCGAATTCTCCAAGCCGTTCAGCGAATTCGGCAGCTTCCGCAAGGCGCCGGGCGACGACAAGGGCTGGGGCATCGGCAATTCGGACGTCGTCCCCGGCCAGCGCGCGATCGACGGCAGCTGGGCGGGCAACTACGTCACTTTCCATACCAAGGCTGGCGAGCAGGTGCTGATGAAGATCGCGCACGGCACCAGCTACGCGCAGGCCGAACAGCGGCTGAAGGACGAGCTCCCCGGCTGGGATTTCGATCGCGTCCACGCCGCCGCGCGCGCCGATTGGGCCAAACTGCTCGACCGCGTCCAGGTCACCGGCGGCACCGAGAAACAGCGCAAGATCTTCTACTCGACGCTGTTCCAGTCCTTCTCCAGCCCGCGGCTGACCGCGAAGAAAGGCGAGAAGTTCACCGACAGCAACGGCCAGGTCCAGACCGCGACGCACGACCGCTACAGCCCGGTTCCGTTCTGGGATACCGGCCGCAACCAGATCGTCCTGCTCGAGCTGATGGAGCCCGAGCTGATGAAGGACGTGATGGCCACCGAATACGACATGGCGCGCGAGAAGGGGTATATGAACACCTCGTTCCACGGCGACAATGCGGTGTTCATGTATCTCGGCGCGTGGGAGCGCGGCATCCCGTTCGATTACAAGGGCGTCTACGAATATCTCCGCAAGAACGCGACCGACCCCGCCGGCCCGCGCCACTACCTCGCCGAATATATGAAGCAGGGCTGGATTTCGGACGAGATTCCGGCCGGCAACCCCAGCCCGCCTTATGCCGGCGGCAAGGCGGGTGCGGCGACCACGCTCGAATATGCGTGGGACGATTATGCAATGGCGCAATATGCCAAGAAGCTCGGGAAGATGGACGATTACGCCATGTTCCTGAAGCGTGCGCACAATTATGCGAACGTGTTCGACAAATCGATCGGTTTCATCCGCGGGCGCACCGCCGACGGCAAATGGATTTCGCCTTTCGATCCGGGCGAGCCCTATTACAACTTCATGATGAAGGAAGGCTCGGGCTGGTCGACGCTGTGGCTCGAACCGCATGACGTGCAGGGGCTCATCAACCTGCTCGGCGGGCGCGCCAAGTTCGATGCCAAGCTCGATCGGTTCTTCACCACGCCGTACAATCCCAAGGGCATCTGCCGCGATTGCACCGGCCTGATCGGCCAGTATGTCCAAGGCAACCAGCCCGACCAGCAATCGGCTTATTATTACGATTGGGGCGGGCAGCCGTGGAAGACGCAAGAACGCGTCCGGCAAATCCTCGACGAAATGTACGGCAGCGACGCCTCGGGCTACGCGTACCCCGGCATGGACGATCAGGGCGCGACCTCGTCCTGGTACGCGCTGTCGGCGATGGGTTTCTATCCGGTCGATCCGTCGAGCCCGGACTATATCATCGGCAGCCCGATCTTCGACGACGTCAAATTGCAGCTCGGCAACGGCAAGACGCTCGAGATCGCGGCGCAGAACAATTCGAGCGAGAATATGTACATCCAGTCGGCGACGCTCAACGGCCGCCCCTGGACCAAGCCGTGGTTCAGCCATGACGACATCAAGGACGGCGGCAAGTTCGTCTTCGTGATGGGGCCGCAGCCGAACAGGAACTGGGGCACCGCCCCCGACGCCGCGCCGCCCTCGATGTCGAAGCCCAACTGATTTCCTTCCGTGCCGTCCCCTCTCCCCTTCTCGGCACGGTTGCGGGGGCCTGAGGCATAATCCTTGCCTCGGCCCCCGCTTTTTATAAGATATATTTGATCAACAGATTCCGGGAGGATGACTAAGATGCGCAAGGCATTTGCGGCAACGACGGCATTGTGGCTGATGACGACGGCCGGCATGGCTCAGGCGCAACAGGCGCCGGCGCCCGCCGATGATCATGTCTACACCAGCAATCTGATGACGCGCTGGGGCAAGGATGTGACTCCCGAAAATGCCTGGCGCAGCTACCCCCGTCCGCAGATGAAGCGCGATCGCTGGCAGAATCTTAACGGCCTGTGGGATTATGCGATCACGCCGAAGGGCGCGGCGCAGCCGGCGCAGATGGATGGGCAGATCCTGGTGCCGTTCCCGGTCGAATCGAAGCTGTCGCGCGTCGCCCGCAAGGTCACGCCCGACGACCGCATCTGGTATCGCCGCAGCTTCACCGTGCCCGCCGACTGGCGCGGGCAGCATGTCATGCTCAATTTCGGCGCGGTCGATTACGAAACGACGGTGCTTGTCAACGGTGCGGTGGTCGGCAGCCACAAGGGCGGCTTCGCCACCTTCGGGTTCGACATTACCGACTATCTCAAGCCAGGCCAAAACGAGCTGACCGTCGAGGTCACCGATCCGACCAGTAAGGGCAACCAGCCGCGCGGCAAGCAGATCGCCGATCCCTCGGGCATCTGGTACACCGCGGTCAGCGGCATCTGGCAGACCGTATGGCTCGAGCCGGTCGCTGCCACGCATATCGCCGATGTCCGCGCGACCCCCGACATCGATCGCAGCGTGCTCGACGTCGATGTCGCGACCAATGGCGGCACCGACGGCACGACCGCGGTGCGCCTCACCGCCAGCGATCACGGCAAGGTCGTCGCGCGGACGATCATCCGCGCCAATCGCCACGCGACGCTCAAAATCCCGCACGCGCATCTGTGGTCGCCCGAGGACCCGTATCTCTACGATCTCAAGGTCGAACTGGTGACGGTGAAGATGCCCTATGCCGACCAGCACAAGGCCTATGACGCGCGCTTCACTGCGGACGAACAACAGGATTACGCGCACGCCGCTGTCGTCGGTGCTGCCAGCGACACGGTCGACAGCTATTTCGCGATGCGCAAGATTTCGATCGGCCCGGGCAAGCTGCCGGGCCAACCGGTGATGTTGCTCAACAACAAGCCCTATTTCGAAAACGGCACGCTCGATCAGGGCTGGTGGCCCGACGGCCTCTACACGCCGCCCTCCGAAGAGGCGATGAAGAGCGACATCGCCTTCCTGAAGCAGGCCGGCTTCAACATGCTCCGCAAGCACATCAAGGTCGAGCCGGCGCGCTATTATTACGACGCCGATCACCTCGGCATGCTGATCTGGCAGGACCTGCCCTCGGGCGGCAGCGACAGCGAGGACCAGTTCATCACCGGGACGAGCAAAAGCCAAGCGGTGTTCTCCTCCGACGACATGGACGAGATCCAGAACGAGCTCGCGCACATGATCGGCGACCTGAACGATTTCCCGTCGATCGTCCTTTGGGTTATCAACAACGAGGGCTGGGGCCAGTATAATTCGGCGATGCTCGCGCGCTACGCCAAGGGCATGGACCCGACTCGTCTGATCGACGCCGATACCGGCTGGACCGACGTCGCGCCCGACGCCTCGGACGTGTTCGACATCCACACCTATGAGGACGTGCCGCACACGCCGGCCTTCCATTCGAAGCGCGCGATCGTGCTCGGCGAATATGGCGGCGTCGGCTATCCGATCTCGGGCCATCTGTGGCGCGAGGGTCAGACCTGGAGTTACCAGGTCGCCAAGACGCCCGAGGACTATCTCGCTCGCCTGCGCCGCAAGATGGAAGAAGTGGTGCGCCAGGCCAAGGAGGACGGCCTCAGCGCCTCGGTCTACACCCAGACAACCGATGTCGAGGGCGAGATCAACGGCCTGCTCACTTACGACCGCGCCCAATCCAAGGCGCCGCCCGAAGACATCGCCAGGATCGCCGCGCCGTTATGGCAGGACGACGCTCAATAGAATTGGCGTAGCGTCAGCTTCCGTGTCGCGCCGTCGCAAAGCTTGAGCGCGACGGTGCGGCCGGGGGTGCCGACCGACCAGGACGATAAGGCATTGTCGGGATAGTCGGTCGGGATCGGCTTGTCGTCGATGCCGCAGATCGTGTCGCCCGCTTTCCAGCCGGTCTCCGCGGCGGGACTGTTCCGCATGACATGGATCACGCGTAGATGATCGCCGTCGAGCCCGAGCAGCAGACCGCTGGTCGATCGCACCGGCGGATGGTCGGCATCGGGACCAGGTGCGAAGACGAGCCGGCCGGCCTTGGGGTCGAGCAGCACCCGGTAGCGCTGTAGGAAGCCGGTGCCGATCCGCCCCTCGGCGCCGACCGCGTCAGAGAAGCCGCCCGCGGGTTCGGTGCGCACCTCGATCTGCTTCGCGGTCAGGTCGCCGAGCTGGAATTCGGGCACGATCGCGAGGCCGGTGACGATCTTGCCACCCAGCCCGTAGGAAACCGCCGAGCTCATCGGCGGCGGATTGGGCTCGGCGCGCCGCCACGCGGCGGTCGACAGCGTCAGCATCGATCCGTCGCCGGTGTCGACGACGAGCGGATGGAGCGACTGCCCGGCAAGGCGCCCGTCGGTTAGGTATATGTTGGTCAGCGGCGAGGTGCGCAGCGTCGCGCTCGCGCCGCGAAAGGGTAGCTGGCCGCTCGGGAGCAGGCGGAAACGGTGCTGCGGATAATCGACATCGAGCGCATAGCCCGAAAGCAGATCGGGCCCGACCAGCAAGTCGATCGTATCGCCGCCGCCCGCCGCCAGCGCCGGCACGTCGGCCACCGCGATCTCGCCGCCTCTGCGCGTCAGCCCGCCCACTGCCATCGTCCGCGTCGCCGCCCAACCGATCGGCACCGCGCCGCCGATCACCGTCGCGTGACCTTGCTGGGTGACCTTGATACCTGCGCGCCGCACGAAATCGCGCGACAGCACCGAATAGCTGAGCCCGGTATCCAGGATCGCCGCGACCGGCTTGCCGTCGAGCATCGCGGTAAAGCGAACCTGATTGCCCGCCGTCAACGTGAATGGCACCCAACGCGCGGCGCTGTCTGGTGTCAGCGTGCTCGTCGGCGGCACCGCGCCCGGCGCGATCGGCGGCGGTGCGGCGGCAAGGAGCAGCAAGGCGGCGAGGGCGCGCATCGCTACGCCCCTAGCGGCTCGCGATCCAACCGCCAATGAACGGATCAGCGGTTTAGAGGCACGCGTCGAGGAATGCCTGGTCGAATCCGTATTGCCGCGCTTTTTCCAGCGTGTACGGGCGCAGGCCCATTGCGCGATATTCGCCGACGATCTTGCCGTCCGCGCTCTCGTCGAGATATTCGAACTTGAACAGCTCCTGCGTGACGATCACCGGACCCTCCATGCCGATAACCTCGGTGACGTTGGTCACCCGGCGCGAACCATCGCGCAGACGCTTGACCTGAACGATCAGGTCGACCGAGTCGGCGATCTGGCGCGAAATCGCTTCCTTCGGCACCTTGATGTCGGACATCATCACCATGTTCTCCATACGCGCCAGGCATTCGCGCGGAGAGTTGGAGTGAAGCGTCGCCATCGAGCCGTCATGGCCCGTGTTCATCGCCGCGAGCAGATCGAAACACTCGGACCCACGAATTTCGCCGAGGATGATGCGATCGGGGCGCATACGCAGCGCGTTCTTGACGAGATCGCGGATCGTGATCTCGCCTTGCCCCTCGAGATTGGCGGGGCGCGTTTCGAGCGGCAGCCAGTGCGGCTGCTGCAGCCGGAGTTCGGCGGCGTCCTCGATCGTCAGCACGCGCTCGCCGGGGTCGATCATCTTCGACAGCGCATTGAGCATCGTCGTCTTGCCCGAGCCGGTGCCGCCCGAAATGACGACGTTGAACCGGCATGCGCCCGCGATCTTCAGCGCGGTCGCCATCTTCTCCGACATCGATCCGCCCTTGGCCATCATGTCGAGCGTGATCGGCTTGGCTGAGAATTTACGGATCGAGATCGCGGTGCCCTTGAGGCTCAGCGGCGGGACGATCACGTTGACGCGGGAACCGTCCTTGAGGCGCGCGTCGGCGAGCGGCGTCGTCTGGTCGACGCGGCGGCCGACCGAGTTGCAGATGCGCTGCGCGATCTGGAACAGGTGCTCCTCGTCGCGAAACTGGATCTGCGCGAGTTGCAGCTTGCCCTTCTTTTCGATGTAGGTCTGCTCGGGGCCGTTGACCATGATGTCGCTGACCTCGGGGTCGGCGATCAGTTCCTCGAGCGGCCCGAGGCCGAGCAATTCGTCGACCAGCACTTTTTCGAGCGCGAATTGCTCGCGGCGATTGAGCGTCAGCTTCAATTCGGCGAGCACCTCGCCGATAATCGGGCGGAATTCCTCGGCGAGTTCATCCTTGTTGAGCGTCGCCGCCGCCTCGGGATCGACGCGCTCGAGCAGGCGCGGCAGCACCTGCTCCTTGATCTTGTGGATCGACGATTCGAACCCCTCGACGCGGCTGCTTCCGGCTTCGCCAGAGGCAGCCTGGCGTTCGGCCAGCCGCGCCATCGCGTCCATCGACGACGCCATCGAAGGCGACGCGGCAGACAAATCGCCCGAGGGATCGGCCTCGGCGCCCGGCAGCGGCAAATCGGTGAGCGGGGGAAACTGTTCGGCAAGATCGGGCTCGCCGGCCTTGGCGAAGCCACCCTGCATCGGCCGCGCTACGCCGAAGGACGGCCGGCCTGCGGTCCCGTTGCCGTTGCGTCGGCCGAATGCGCTCATCGTCAATCCCTTCACTCTCGCGAGCGCAAAGGATTAACGGCGAAGGCTTGATAAATGGCTAACCATGGCGTGGCGCCATGGACAGAAGGATCAGGCGATGCTTTCGGCGAGCACGGTGAGGCCGGTTTCGCTGACCTCGGCAAAGCCACCGTGGACACGCAGCATCTCGGGCGTGCCCTTTTCCTCGCGGTAGATCGCAAGTTCTGCGTCGGCGCGGATCGACGACATCAGCGGCATGTGCTGTTCGAGCACGCCGAAATCGCCCTCGGTGCCGGGGACGACGACCATGTATACGTCCTCCGAACGGACGAGCTTTTCGGGCGTGACGAGTTCGAAATGCAGCATTGCCAAATCCTGTTTACCCTCTCCCCTTGCGGGAGCGGGAGGGACCCGCTGCCA
>JBQCHO010000004.1:0-12942 GCA_051954635.1 Sphingomonas sp.
CGCTCGACCGCCGAGATGTGGACGAACGCATCGGGCTGGCCATCGTCGCGCTGAATGAAGCCGAAGCCCTTCATCGCGTTGAAGAACTTGACCGTGCCGGTCGCCTTCTCGCCGGTCAGCTGGCGCTGCGGGCCACCGCGGTCACCGCCACGATCGCCGCCACCGAAGCCGCCTTCGCGCGGCGGACGGGGAGCACGCTCCTCGACCGGCATCGGCTCGCCTTCGATCTTGAGATCGGTCGCCGAGATGCGGCCGCCGCGATCGACGAGGGTGAAGCCGAGCGGCTGCCCTTCGGCGAGGCCGGTGAGGCCGGCCTGCTCGACCGCGGAGATGTGGACGAACACGTCCTCACCGCCGTCGTCGCGAACGACGAAGCCGAAGCCCTTCTGGCTGTTGAAGAACTTCACCGTGCCGGTGCCTTCGCCGACGACCTGGGGAGGCATCCCGCGGCCACCGCCGCCGAAGCCACCACCGCCGCCGCCGCCGAAACCGCCGCCGCCACCGCCGCGGAAACCACCGCCGCCGCCGCCGCCGAATCGGTCGCCGCCGCCGAAGCCGCCGCCACCGAAGCGGTCACCGCCGCCGAACCCACGATCCTGGAAACCGCCGCCGAAATCGTCGTTGCCGCCGAAAGAGTCGCGCTTATCGCGGCCACGACCGCCGCGATCGCCGCGGCGTCCTTTATCGAAACTCATGCCCTGTTCGTCTTCCCGACTCGTCCCGAACTTCACCGTCGAAAACCCGAGCGTTGGACGACAAACGCAGGTCTTCGGGCGCGAAACCTATTGCGCCTCATCTCCCTCATAGACGAAATCGGGGGGTGTCGCGAACAAAATCGTGATTTCACGCGATGAAGCGCTTCGATAGTTGCGCAGGCGTTGCCGCAACGGCACAGATTGGCGTTATGTCGATCACCGAACTTCTCGCCGATCCCGCCGCCTGGGCTGCGCTCGTCACCCTGATCGTGATGGAGGTGGTGCTCGGCATCGATAACCTCGTGTTCGTGTCGATCGTGTCGAACAAGGTGCCCGAGGCGAGCCGGACGAAGGTGCGGCGACTCGGCATCGGGTTGGCGCTGGTGCTGCGGCTCGCCTTGCTGTCGATGATCGCATGGATCGTCGGGCTGACCGCGCCGGTGTTCGACCTCGGGCTGGTCGGCCTGCCGGGCATGCACGGCGAGCCGAGCTTCGAGACGGCGTTTTCGGCGCGCGACCTGATCCTGCTGGCGGGCGGGCTGTTCCTGATCTGGAAGGCGACGAGCGAAATCCACCAGACGATGAGCGGTGAGGGGCATGGGGAAGGGAGTGGCGTCGCCAAGGCAGCGCTCGGCGTCGGCGCGGCGATCGTCCAGATCCTGCTGCTCGACATGGTGTTCTCGATCGATTCGATCCTGACCGCGGTCGGGATGACCGACGAACTGCCGGTGATGATCGTCGCGGTGGTGATCGCGGTCGGGCTGATGCTGCTCGCCGCCGATCCGCTCGCCGAGTTCATCAATCGCAACCCGACGGTGGTTATGCTGGCGCTCGGCTTCCTGCTGATGATCGGGGTGGTGCTGATCGCCGAGGGGTTCGGCGCGCACATCCCCAAGGGCTATATCTATACTGCGATGGCGTTTTCGGCCGCCGTGGAGACGCTCAACATCGTCGCGCGGCGGCGGCGCGAGGCGAAGGCGGGCGCCAAGAGCCATTGAGCGTTCAGGCTATCGGGGGTAGGCGCGCACGATGACCGTTCATTTCCACGAAGAAGACATTCCCGCCGGCCTGTTCGGCCCCGGGCCGATCGCCGTCGATACCGAGACGATGGGGCTGATCACCCCGCGCGACCGACTGTGCGTCGTGCAACTCTCCGACGGCAGCGGTGACGAACATCTGGTGCGCTTCGCGCCCGACAGCGATTATGCGGCGCCCAATCTGAAAGCGCTGCTCGGCGATCCGGCGCGCCTGAAGCTCTATCATTTCGGGCGGTTCGATATCGCGGCGATCCAACATTATCTCAGCGTCGTCGCCGCGCCGGTCTATTGCACCAAGATCGCGTCGCGGCTGGTGCGGACCTATACCGATCGCCACGGGCTGAAGGAATTGGTGCGCGAGCTGCTCGGCCAGGACATCTCGAAGCAGCAGCAATCGTCCGACTGGGGCGGCCCGGTCTTGAGCGATGCGCAGAAGGACTATGCCGCCTCCGACGTGCGCTTCCTCCACGCGCTGAAGGCCGAACTCGATCGCCGGCTGGCGCGCGAGGGCCGCACCGCGCTGGCGCAGGCGTGCTTCGACTTCCTGCCGACCCGCGCCGCGCTCGACCTGGCGGGTTGGCCAGAGGTGGATATCTTCGCGCATGCGTGATTCGATGCCGCACCAGCCCGCTCCCCCACCCGGCCTCCCATAGGATAATGCCGATGGGAGGCCGGGTGGGGGAGCGGGCTGGGGCCGTTCCGCCGAAGGCCTCAAAAATGTCTGAGGTCGCGCGCCAGATACGCTCCAACCGCCAGATATGGGCGGCGCCGGGGAGCAGCCATGATCGCCTGATCGGGCTGTTGCGCGTATCCTTGCCGATGGCGATCGGCGTATTGGCGGCGTTTCTGGTCATGGCGCCGCTGACGCGGAGCGGCGACGCGAGTTTTCTGCTGGCCAAGAACAATGTCGAGGTCGCCAAGGAGCGGCTGCGAATCGAGCAGGCCGATTATCGCGGGCAGGACAGCAAGGGGCGACCGTTCTCGCTCACCGCCGATTCGGCGATCCAGAAAAGCTCGGCCGAACCGATCGTGCGGCTGAACGGGCTGGCGGCGGCGATCGGGCTCGCCGACGGGCCAGCGCGGATCGTCGCCAATCAGGGCCGCTACGACATGAAGACCGAAAAGGTCGCGCTCGACGGGCCGATTACCTTCCGCTCGGCGGGCGGCTACAAGCTCGATACGTCGGATGCGACGGTCGATCTGAAGACGCGGACGATGAACAGCCAGGGCGCGGTGACCGGCTCGGCGCCGCAAGGCACGTTCAGCGCCGACCACATGTCGGCCAATCTCGAAAACCGCAGCGTATCGCTCGACGGCCATGCCCGCTTGCGGATCGTGCCGGGAAGGAACAAATAGCGCGCCATGCCGCTCGCCCGCACCCTGCTGCCGCTCGCCCTTATCGCCGCCGTGCCGGCGATCGCCCAGCAGCATCATAATTCCGGTGCGCCGGTAGATGTCGACGCCGGCCATATCGAATTGCTCGATAAGGCTAACCAAGCGGTCATGTCGGGCAATGTGACGCTTAAGCAGGCGGAAATGACGCTGAAGGCGTCACGGGTCACGGTCTATTATACCGGCCAGGTGCTGAGCGGCTCGCCGCAAGTGTCGCGCTTCGACGCGGCGGGCGGCGTGACGGTGACGCGGCCCAACCAGACCGCGCGCAGCCAATATGCGGTCTATGATCTCAACAAGCGCGTGGTGACGATGCTCGGCGCGGTGACGCTGACGCAGGGCGGCAACACCGTGAGCGGGGGGCGGCTGACGCTCAACCTCGATACCGGGCGCGCGGTGATCGACGGCTCGTCGGTCGGAAGTGCCGGCACAAGCGGCGCACCGGGCGGCGTGACGTCGAGCGGGGGACGCGTGACCGGGCGCTTCTCGGTGCCCGATCGCGGCACCAGCAGTTCGTCGACGCCGGCCGCGCCGTCGAACGGTTCGTCCGCGCAATAAGCGGATTTTCTCGCAAATCGGCGCACTCGGGCTTTGAACCGAAGCGGCGCTTGGCCTACATGCACGAAACTTGCCAATCGCGGCCGCCCGGCGGGGTGGGTGCGGCACGAGGACGTTGAATGGACGAGATGACCACCCTCGCCGAGGCCGAACCGATCGTCGAGACCCCGCCCGCCGACGGGCTGGCGGTGATCTCGATCGCCAAGGCCTATGACAAGCGCCCGGTGCTGACCGACGTTTCGGTGTCGGTCGCGCGCGGCGAGGTGGTCGGGCTCTTGGGGCCGAACGGCGCGGGCAAGACGACGTGCTTCTATTCGGTGATGGGATTGGTGAAGCCCGATTCGGGCCGCGTGATGCTCGACGGCGACGACATCACCGCGTTGCCGATGTACCGCCGCGCGATCCTCGGGCTCGGCTATCTGCCGCAGGAAACCTCGATCTTCCGCGGGCTGACGATCGAGAAGAATATCCTGACGGTGCTCGAGCTCGCCGAGCCCGACGCCGCGGCGCGGGCCGAAAAGCTCGAAAAGCTGCTCGACGAATTCGGGCTGACGCGATTGCGCGATGCGCCGGCTATGGCGCTGTCCGGTGGCGAGCGGCGCCGCGCGGAGATCGCGCGCGCGCTGGCGGCGGACCCGTCGATCATGCTGCTAGACGAGCCGTTCGCCGGCATCGATCCGATCTCGATCGCTGACATCCGCGATCTGGTGAAGGACTTGAAGAGCCGCGACATCGGGGTGCTGATCACCGATCACAACGTCCGCGAGACGCTCGACATCGTCGATCGCGCCTACATCATTTACGACGGCCGCGTGCTGTTCACCGGTTCGCCCGAGGAACTGGTCGCCGATGCCAATGTGCGGCGGCTCTATCTGGGCGAAGGGTTTTCGCTCTAAGCGCCATGGGCTTGGCTCCTCGCCTCGACCTCAGGCAAACGCAATCGCTGGTGATGACGCCGCAGCTGCAGCAGGCGATCCGCCTGCTCGCGCTGTCGAACCTCGAGATCGAAGCGTATATCGCCGAGGAGGTCGAAAAGAACCCGCTGCTCGACAGCGCGCCCGACGATGACGGCCCGGCGCCCGAGCCGATCGAGGCGGCGAGCGACGAGCCAGCCGGCGCCGACGCGCTGATCGAAGGGCGCGGCGGCGAGGAGGCGGCGCTCGACGTCGATTTCGCGAACGAGAGCTTCCATCATGACAGCGCGTCCGATTCGATCGGCGGGATCGATGGCGGGCTGGGGATGAACGGGCTCGGCGGCGGCGGCGCGCTCGGCGACGACGGCCCCGATCTCGACGCGCTGGCGGACGGGAGCGCGAGCCTCGCCGACCATTTGCTCGCCCAGGCAGGCGCGGTGATCGACGGCGGCGACATGTTCATCGCCGCGCACCTGATCGACCAGATCGATGAGGCGGGTTACCTTACCGCGTCGCTGCTCGACATCGCCAATCGGCTCGGTGTGCCGCTCGCGCGCGTCGAGGCCGTGCTCGCCGAAATCCAGACCTTCGAACCGACCGGGGTCGGGGCGCGCAGCCTTGCCGAATGCCTCGCGCTTCAGGCCAGGGAGGCCGATCGCTACGATCCGTGCATGGCGCGGCTGATCGACAATCTCGATCTCGTCGCGCGCGGCGACCTGCCCCGATTGAAGCGGCTGTGCGAGGTCGACGACGAAGACCTGGGCGACATGATCCGCGAGCTCAGGAACTACGATCCCAAGCCGGGGCTTCGGTTCGGCGGCGAGGCGATGCAGGCGGTGGTGCCCGACATCTTCATCGCGCGGCGTAAATCGGGCTGGGCGATCGAGATCAACGCAGCAACCTTGCCGCGCGTGCTGGTCAACCGATCCTATTATGCCGAGCTGTCGTCGGGGCCGCAGGACAAGGCGTCGCGGAGCTGGCTGTCGGATTGCCTCGCCAGCGCCAACTGGCTGGTCAAGGCGCTCGATCAGCGCCAGCGGACGATCATCAAGGTCGCGACCGAGATCGTCAAACAGCAGGAAGAGTTCTTCCTGAAGGGCGTCGCCCATCTGCGGCCGATGACGCTCAAACAGATCGCCGACGCGATCGAGATGCACGAATCGACCGTCAGCCGCGTCACCAGCAACAAATATCTGAGCTGCGCGCGCGGGCTGTTCGAGCTCAAATATTTCTTCACCTCCGCGATCCAGTCGGCCGATGGCGGCGAGGCGGTGTCGGCCGAGGCGGTCAAGAGCGCGATCCGCGCGCTGATCGCCGGCGAGGGCAAGAAGATTCTCTCGGACGACACGCTGGTCGACCTGCTCAAGGCGCGCGGCTTCGACATTGCGCGGCGGACGGTCGCGAAATACCGCGAGGCGATGGGGATCGGCAGCTCGGTGCAGCGGCGGCGGCAGAAGGCGCTCGAGGGTTAAGTAAAGCAATTTTCCGAAATCGGGTTGCATCGCGAGGCGACACGGTTACGCTCGGCATATGACACGCTCGATCCGCGCCGCCGCCGCTCTCTTCCTCGCGCTCGGGCTAGGTTCGCCCGCGCTTGCCAAGAAGCCCGCGCCCCTTCGGGTAATGACCTTCAACGTCCGTACCACGATCAACGTCGACGACGGCAAGGAGGCATGGCCCAAGCGCCGCGACCTGTTCATCGCGACGATCCGCGACGCGCATCCCGACATTTTCGGCACGCAGGAGCTGTCGCAGATGCAGGGCGATTACGTCGTCGCCAGGCTTCCCCAATATGCTTGGTTCGGCATCGACCGTATGGGCGGCCACAAGGACGAGCATATGGGCGTGTTCTACCGACGCGACCGGCTCGACCTGATCAAGCAAGGGAATTTCTGGCTGTCCGAGACGCCGCAAGTGCCCGGCAGCAATTCATGGCACACGCCGTTTCCGCGTATGGCGACCTGGGGGCTGTTCGAGGACAAGGCCAGCCACCGCCGGTTCTACCTGTTCGATACGCACTTCTTCTACCGCGACGAGGACGAGGCGCCGCGGACCAAAGCGGCGCAGGTGCTGCTCGATCAGATGGCGACGATCGATACCGACGGCACGCCCGTGGTGCTGACCGGCGATTTCAACACGACGCCGGGGAGCGACGCCTACAAGCTGATCGCCGCCAAGATGACCGACATCCGCGGCGCGGTAGCCAAGCCCGGCGGGCCCGACGAGACCTTCCACAACTGGACGGGCAAGGCCGACAAGCGGATCGACTGGATGTTCGAAACGGGCTTCACCCCCCTCACCGACGTCACGCTGACGACGCACCACGGCACGCTCTATCCGTCGGATCATTTCCCGGTGGTGGCGACGCTCGGCTGGCGATGATCGAGCCTTGAGCGTTGCCGATGCCGGGGCTAGGGCAGGGCCGAACGCTAATGAGGGCTGGTGCGCGATGAAGAACAAGTTGGTGACGCTGATCGGCGGCGGCGGGTTCGTCGGGCGCTATGTCGCGCAGGCGTTGCTCCAGGCCGGCGCGCGGCTGCGCATCGCGCAGCGCGATCCCCGCGAGGCTTATTTCCTGCGCACCCAGGGCGGGCTCGGCCAGACGCAGTTCGTCGCAGTCGATGTGCGCAAGCCCGACACGGTGGCGCGCGCGATCCATGGCGCCGATGCGGTGGTCAATCTGGTCGGCGTCCTGTCGGGCGACTTCGATGGCGTGCATGTCGCCGGCGCCAAGGCGGTAGCCGAAGCGTGCGCCGCTGCGGGCGTGCACGCGCTGGTCCACCTTTCTGCGATCGGGGCCGATGCCAATGCCGAATCGCGTTACGCCCGCTCCAAGGGCGAGGGCGAGGCGGCTGTGCGCGCTGCCTTCCCGAACGCGACGATCCTGCGCCCCTCGATCATCTTCGGCCGCGAGGACCGCTTCATCAATCGCTTCGCCGAGATGATCTCGACCGCGACCGCGCTGCCGCTGGTGCATGTCGTGCCGGTGCTGCGCGCGGCCGTGAAGTTCCAGCCGGTGTTCGTCGGTGATGTCGCGGCGGTGGCGGTCAAGGCGCTCGCCGATCCCGAAACGTTCGGCGGCAAGACTTTCGAGCTCGGCGGGCCCGACGTGATCACGATGGGTGACCTGCAGCAGTGGATTGCGCGCGAGATCGGCCGCAAGCCGTCTTTCGTCAACGTGCCCGACGCGGTCGGCGGCATGCTTGCCGGCGCGGGCTTCCTGCCCGGCGCGCCGATCACCAAGGACCAATGGCTGATGCTCCAGCGTGACAACGTCGTCGGCGCGGACGCAGGGGGCTTCGCCGCGTTCGGCATCGAGCCGACGCCGATGGCCGCGGTCGCGCCCAATTACCTCGTGCGCTATCGCCGCCACGGTCGCTTCGCCGAGATCGACCGTGCCGCCGACGCGGTCCGCTCGGGCGAAGTCGATCGCGCCGCCTGAGGCGGCTTCCTTTCCGCGGCCGCGCCCGCGGGGCGGCCTTCAGCTTCCCCATTAAAGGCGCTTCTCCATGCCGTTGATCGTCACTGCCATCCTGCTCGGTATCGTCGAGGGATTGACCGAGTTCCTGCCGGTGTCCTCGACCGGCCACCTGATCCTCGCGTCCGAATTGTTCGGCTATTCGGCCGACGAATGGGCGGTGTTCAACATCGTCATCCAATTGGGCGCGATCCTGGCGGTGATCGTGCTTTATTGGCGGACGTTCTGGGCGGTCGGGCAGGGCATGCTGAAGCGCGAGGCGATTTCGTGGCGGTTCGCGCGCAACGTCGTCGTCGCGTTCATCCCGGCGGCAGTGATCGGGTTGGCGCTGCATAGCTATATCGAGGAACTGCTCGGCGCGCCTAAGGTGGTCGCGGTCGCGCTGATCGTCGGCGGCGTCGCGATTCTGGTGCTCGAAAAGACGATCAAGTCGCACGACGTGGTCGGCGTCGCGGAGATACCGTTGTCGCGGGTGATCGGCATCGGCTTCTTGCAATGCCTGGCGATGGTGCCGGGGGTCAGCCGCTCGGGCGCGTCGATCATGGGCGCGCTGGCGCTGGGCGTCGAGCGCCGGACCGCAGCCGAGTTCAGCTTCTTCCTCGCGATCCCGACGATGCTCGGTGCGACGACGGTCGAGCTGTGGAAGAACCGTCATGCGCTGTCGGGGGCGACGGTGAGCTGGGGGCTGATCGGCGTCGGCTTCGTGGTTGCGTTCTTCGTTGCGCTGGTGGTGATCCGTTGGTTCGTGGGCGTGGTCAGCAAGCACGGTTTCCAGCCGTTCGCCTGGTATCGAATCATTGCCGGCGGCGCGGCCCTGATCTGGCTTTTGGCGCGATAAGACCACAATGGACATAATTCGCTCGGTTGAGCGACAGCAAAGTTCCAATAGACGAAATTTCCAGTCTTATTAGGTAAGCTACACTGCCTTATAGATCGATTTTTGCGTGACAGCACCCGAAACCTTTCCTAAGGCTGCGCCGACTCTTTCGGGGCGGAATGATGGCGCACGACGCAATGCTGAAATTTGTCGACCGGCAGCAGGCTTATCCGGCCAAGCGATCCGCCGACGCGCGTGCCGAGGACTTTCGCGAGATCGCCGAGCGTTATGCCGCGCCTGCGGGCGAGGACCAGGCCGGGCGCTGCTCACAATGCGGCGTGCCATATTGTTCGGTGCATTGCCCGCTGCACAACCACATCCCCGATTGGCTGCGGCTAACCGCCGAGGGGCGGCTGCGCGAGGCCTATGAACTGAGCAACGCGACCTCGACGATGCCCGAGATTTGCGGCCGCATCTGCCCGCAGGATCGGCTGTGCGAGGGCAATTGCGTAATCGAATTCTCCGGCCACGGCGCGGTGACGATCGGCTCGGTCGAGAAGTTCATCACCGACACCGCGTGGGAAGAGGGCTGGGTTGAACCGCTTCAACCGGGACGGCCGCGCGGTCAGTCGGTCGGCATCGTCGGTGCCGGGCCGGCAGGGTTGTCGGCGGCGGATTACATGCGCTCGCTCGGCTATGATGTGCACGTCTACGACCGCCACGATCGCGCCGGCGGGCTGCTGACCTACGGCATTCCGGGCTTCAAGCTCGAAAAGCACGTCGTCAGGCGCCGTGTCGAGCGGCTCGCGGCGGGTGGCGTGGTGTTCCACGAGAGCTTCGAGGTCGGCCGCGACGCCAGCCTCGACGAGCTGCGCGAGCGGCATGACGCGATCCTGATCGCCACCGGCGTCTACAAGCCGCGCGCGATCAACGCGCCCGGCGTCGGTGCGGACGGCGTCGTCGAAGCGCTCGACTACCTCACCGCCTCGAACCGCAAGGGTTTCGGCGACGCCGTGCCCGCGTTCGACGACGGCAGCCTGAATGCCGCCGGCAAGCGCGTGGTGGTGATCGGCGGCGGCGACACCGCGATGGATTGCGTGCGCACTGCGGTCCGCCAGGGGGCGACCTCGGTCAAATGCCTCTACCGCCGCGACCGCGCCAATATGCCGGGTTCGCAGCGCGAGGTCGCCAATGCCGAGGAGGAGGGCGTCGAGTTCGTCTGGCTCTCCGCCCCGCAGGCGTTCGATTCGGCCGAGCGGGTCACCGGCGTCCGCGCGCAGCGAATGCGTCTCGGCCAGCCCGATGCCAGTGGCCGCCGCGCGCCCGAGGTCGATCCCGGCAACGATTTCGTCGAGGCCGCCGATCTCGTCATCAAGGCGCTCGGCTTCGACGCCGAAGAGCTGCCAACGCTGTTCGGCGCGCCTGACTTGGGGGTGACGCGCTGGGGCACGCTGCTGGTCGACAATGCCATGATGACCAACATGGACGGGGTATTCGCGGCGGGCGATATCGTGCGCGGTGCGAGCCTGGTCGTCTGGGCGATCCGCGACGGCCGCGACGTTAGCGAGCAGATGCACAAATGGTTGAAGGCGAAGGCCGCTGCCGCGCCGCAAGTTCAAAAGGTGGCCGCATGACCGACCAACGCACCCGCCTCGCCAACCAGGGAATGTACCGGCCCGAGTTCGAATCCGACGCGTGCGGCGTCGGGCTCGTTGCGGCGACCGACGGGCAACCGTCGCGCCGCGTCGTGCAGTCGGCGATCGATGCGTTGAAAGCGGTGTGGCACCGCGGCGCGGTCGATGCCGACGGCAAGACCGGCGACGGCGCCGGGCTGCACGTCGATCTGCCGCAGCGCTTCTTCGACGACGCGATCGCCTCGTCGGGGCACAAGGCGCTGCCCAATCGGCTGGCGGTGGGCATGATCTTCCTGCCGCGCACCGATCTCGGCGCGCAGGAAACGTGCCGCGGCATCGTCGAGACCGCGATCATCGAGGCGGGCTATACGATCTACGGCTGGCGACAGGTGCCGGTCGACGTGTCGGTGATCGGCCAGAAGGCGCAGGCGACGCGGCCCGAGATCGAGCAGATCATGATCGCCGGGCCGCTGCCTGAGGAGCAGTCGGCCGCCGAGTTCGAGAAGGACCTCTATCTCGTCCGCCGGCGGATCGAAAAGCGTGCGATCGCGGCGCAGATTTCGGGCTTCTACATCTGTTCGCTGTCGTGTCGGTCGATCATCTACAAGGGATTGTTCCTCGCGGAGAGCCTGTCGGTGTTCTACCCCGACCTGTGCGACGACCGGTTCGAGAGCCGCGTGGCGATCTTCCACCAGCGTTATTCGACCAATACCTTCCCGCAATGGTGGTTGGCGCAGCCGTTCCGCTGCCTCGCGCACAATGGCGAGATCAACACGATCCGCGGCAACAAGAACTGGATGCTGAGCCACGAGATCAAGATGGCCAGCCTCGCGTTCGGCGAGCAATCGGAGGATATCAAGCCGGTAATCCCGGCGGGGGCGAGCGACACCGCCGCGCTGGACGCGGCGTTCGAGACGATCTGCCGCGCGGGGCGCGACGCGCCGACTGCCAAGCTGATGCTGGTGCCCGAAAGCTGGCACGAGGGCAGCGACATGCCCGCCGAGCACCTCGCCATGTATCGCTACCTCGCGAGCGTGATGGAGCCGTGGGACGGCCCCGCCGCGCTGGCGATGACCGATGGCCGCTGGGCGGTCGCGGGGATGGACCGCAACGCGCTGCGGCCGTTGCGCTATACGCGGACCGACGACGGGTTGCTGATCGTCGGCTCGGAAGCCGGCATGGTTGTCGTGCCCGAGACGAGCGTGGTCGAAAAGGGCGCGCTGGGTCCGGGGCAGATGATCGCGGTCGATCTCGATGAGGGCCGCGTGCTCCATGATCGCGAGGTCAAGGACCGCATCGCGGGCGAGGCCGATTACGCCGCGATGTCGGCGGATTTCCTGCGCATCGACGCGCTGCCCGAGGCCGAGACGCCCGCGTGCCGCTACGACCGCGCCGAGCTGACGCGGCGCCAGGTCGCGGCGGGGCAGACGCTCGAGGACATGGAGCTGATCCTGTCGCCGATGGTCGAGAGCGCCAAGGAAGCGGTCGGCTCGATGGGCGACGATACGCCGCTGGCGGTGATCTCGGACAAGCCGCGGCTGATCAGCCAGTTCTTCCGGCAGAATTTCTCGCAGGTTACCAACCCGCCTATCGATTCCTTGCGCGAGCGCCATGTGATGTCGCTCAAGACGCGGTTCGGCAACCTCGCCAACATCCTCGATCCTGCGGGTCAGCAGAGCAAAGTGCTGGTGCTCGCCTCGCCGGTGCTGACGTGCGGCGACTGGGATCGGTTGAAGGCGCATTTCGGCGGCGCGGCGGCGACGATCGACTGCACGTTCGAGACCGGCGGCGGGCCGGAAACGCTGCGCGCTGCCATCCAGCGCATCCGCGACGAAGCCGAGCAGGCGGTGCGCCAGGGCAAGAGCGAGCTGTTCCTGACCGACGAGGGCGTCGGGCCCGATCGCATCGCCATCGCGGGCGTGCTCGCGGCGGCGGCGGTGCACACGCATCTCGTGCGGCGCGGCCTGCGCTCCTACGCGTCGATCAACGTGCGCAGCGCCGAGTGCCTCGACACGCACTATTACGCGGTGCTGATCGGCGTCGGCGCGACGACGGTGAACGCCTATCTCGCCGAGGCGGCGATCGCCGACCGCCACGCGCGCGGCCTGTTCGGCGACCTTTCGCTCGACCAATGCCTCGCCAACCACCGCACCGCGATCGACGAGGGGCTGCTCAAGATCATGTCGAAGATGGGGATCGCGGTGATCTCCAGCTATCGTGGCGGCTATAATTTCGAGGCGGTGGGCCTCAGCCGCGCGCTGGTGAATGACCTGTTCCCCGGCATGCCCGCCAAGATTTCGGGCGAAGGCTATGCCTCGCTCCAGCTCTCGGCCAAGATGCGGCACGAGAAGGCGTTCGGCGGCGGCGCGTCGGTGCTGCCCGTCGGCGGCTTCTACAAGCAGCGCGCGGGCGGCGAG
>JBQCHO010000005.1:0-4019 GCA_051954635.1 Sphingomonas sp.
AGCGAGGCAAGTTGCTGGCCGTTCGCCATATATTGCTGCGCAGTCGGCGCGGTCAGCGCGAGGACGTCGCCGTTCCAGCGTTCGAGCTGGGCGAGGTTGGCGCGGGTCGAAAATTCGGTTTGCAGCGAGCGCAGGTCATCCTGCGCCTGTGCGATCTGGCGATCGACATGCTCAAGCTTCTTGCGTTCGACCGATACCTGGAGCGAGACGAGATAGAAGCCGAGCGCCGCGATCACCGCAACCGCCAGCCACCCCAGCCCCTTAAGCCTGTAGGTCGCCGTCATCGTGCCTTCCCCTTTGTCCAAGCCGCCGCGGCCGTGCGCCGCGCCACGCGCAATGTCGCCGATCGCGCGCGCGGGTTGCGCGTCACCTCGGCCTCGCCGGCGCGCACCGCACGCCCGACCATCTCGAAACTGGGCGCCGCTTCGGCCTTGGCCTGCGGCAGATGCCGCGAACCGGCCGGCGTGCCGCCCGAACGCTCCCTGAGGAAGCGCTTGACCAGGCGATCCTCGAGGCTGTGAAACGTGACCACAGCGAGGCGTCCGCCGGGCTTGAGCACGCGCTCGGCCGCGGCCAGCCCGTCGCTCAGTTCATCGAGCTCGCGGTTCAGATGGATGCGGATCGCCTGAAAGGTCCGCGTCGCCGGGTCCTTCTTGTCATGCGGGCGATAGCCGAGCGCCTTGCGCACGACATTGGCCAGCTCCGACGTGCGAGTCAGGGGGCGCGCGGCGACGATCGCCTTTGCGACGCGGCGCGAGCGCGGCTCCTCGCCATATTGATAGAGGACGTCGGCGATGTCTTCTTCGTCCGCCCCGTTGACGAAATCGGCGGCAGTCTCGCCCGACTGGCTCATCCGCATGTCGAGCGGGCCGTCGGCCTGAAACGAGAAGCCGCGATCGGCGCGGTCGAGCTGCATCGACGAGACGCCGATATCCATCGTCACGCCGTCGACCGGCACGGCGTCGAGCTTGGCGAGCTCGCTTTCCATTGCCGAGAACGGCGCCTCGATCAGCGCCAGCCGGCCCTCGCCGTCGCGCACCAGTGTCTCGCCTTCGCGGATCGCATCGGGATCGCGATCGAAGGCGAACAGCGTCGCACCCTTGGCGAGCATCGCCCGGGTATAGCCGCCGGCGCCGAAGGTCGCATCGACGTGACGCTCGCCGGGCAGGATGGCGAGCGCGTCGATCACTTCGTCGATCAGGACGGGAACGTGGCGCGGGTCGGGCTCGAGCGGGCTCACAGCGCGATCCCCTTTTCGGCCATGAAGAAGCGTGCCGCGGCCTTTTGCACATCGGTCGCGCTGTCGCATTCGATCAGCGTTTTGGGATCCCAGATCTCGAAGAAGTCGAGCACGCCCCAGAAGAAGGCATGCGCGCCGATCTGCGCCTGGAAGCGAGGGAATGGGGGCAGGATAAATCGTCCGCTCGCATCGAAAGGGAGCGATTCGGCAGCGCCGCCGCCCTTGCGCTTGATGTTGTAGTCGATGTCGCCGTCAGGGGCGGGCTGGTTGAGCTCGCGTGCGGTCAGGCGTTCGGCGAGCGACGCGGTGTAGCGTAGGTCGTAACCGATCAGGCAGTTTTCGCGGGGGTGGGTCGACAGGATCAGCTTGCGCAGCGGCTTGCCTTCACCGTCGCCGGGATTGTTGGCCTCGATGCTGCCGCGCAGCGACGCCGGGACCGCAACGCGACCCTTCTCGTCCACCGACTGCAGACCGTAGCCCTGATACAGTTCCCGTTCCGACACGCCCACCTACCCTCGGCAGCGGTGCACACGACTCCCTTGTCCTGAAAAACGACCTTCGCCGCCTTCCAGCCACGCCATTTAAGCGAACAAGGAGCCTGCCCCCTCTGTCCGATATTGAAATACCAAGGGGTGATCGGGGATGCAACGGGAGAAATGGGGATTTAGCGGGTTATACGTAGTCAACCGAGGGTAAAGCGGGCGCTCCGACGGTCGAATGGCCGCAGCGTTCCCGCCTCGTTCCACGGGCAGGACGGGTCAGTCGGGGAAGAGTGGGGTCAGTGAGTCGGCTGAGCCGGCTGCGTGAGCGCCGGTGGCGGCACGATGATCACCTGATTGCCCGCGGCCGCCTGGGCATTGGCGTCGGGTGCGCTGGGGGCGACGCCGAGTTCGGCGAGGGGTTCGCCGCTGCCGCTGGCGGGCACGCTGTCGTTGGTGATCGAGATGTTGGCGACAACGTCGGGCTTGGCGGCGCCGGCAACGTCCATCGGGCGGTCCTTGCTTGCCGAACTGAAGATCGCGCTGGCGAGCGCGATCAGCAACAGGACGACCGCAAGGCCGGTCATCCCGACCTTCACCCGTTGCGCATTGTGCGTCGCCTGCGTGTCTCTAATCATTCGTGTCCGCCGATCCTAACGCCGGCCGGCCGCAATGTCGATTGGCGTCAGGCGTCGGCGAGCCAGGGGAACACCGGCAAGCCCTTGGTCCGAAGCCATTCCGGATTGTAGAGCGTCGACAGGTAACGGAATCCGGTGTCGCACAGGATCGTCGCGATGCGCTTGCCCGGGCCCAATTCCCTGGCCAGCCGCACCGCGCCGGCGACGTTGACCCCCGACGACAAGCCCAGGCACAGCCCCTCCTCGGCGAGCAGGCGGCGGACCCAGCCCAGCCCCTCTTCGTCGGAAATGCGGAATTGCGTGTCGACCGGCGCGCCCTCGAGATTGGCGGTAATCCGGCCCTGCCCGATCCCTTCGGCGACCGACGAGCCTTCGGATTTGAGCTCACCATGCGCGTAATAGTCATAGAGCGCCGCGCCGTAGGGATCGCTGAGCGCGATCGTCACATCGGCGTCGCGCTCCTTCAACCCCATGCCGACGCCGGCGAGCGTGCCGCCGGTGCCGACCGCGCAGGTGAAGCCGTCGACGCGGCCGTCCATCTGGTCCCAGATTTCCGCCGCGGTGCCTTGGATATGCGCGCGGCGATTGGCGATGTTGTCGAACTGGTTCGCCCAGATCGCGTTCTCGGTCTCCTCGGCGATCCGGCGCGAGGTGTGGACGAAATGGCAGGGCGACGAATAGGGCGCGGCGGGGACCGTCACCAGCTCGGCGCCGAGCGCGCGCAGCGTATCCATCTTCTCGCGCGATTGCGTTTCGGGCATGACGATGATCGTCTTGTAGCCCTTGGCATTGGCGACGAGCGCGAGGCCGATGCCGGTGTTCCCCGCCGTTCCCTCGACGATCGTGCCGCCGGGCTGGAGCAGGCCCTTCGCCTCGGCATCCTCGACGATGTAGAGTGCGGCGCGATCCTTCACCGAAGCGCCCGGATTGGCGAATTCGCATTTGCCGAAGATGTCGCAGCCGGTCTCCTCGCTCGGCCCCTTGAGGCGGACAAGCGGGGTGTTGCCGATCAGTTTCAGCGTGTCTGGTGTTGCTTTCATGGCTGCGAAGATGGCGCGCGGACGGCCAAGCCGCAAGGCGAGCAAAGCTGCGTCGCGATCAAGGCGCGCTTAATGGGTAAGCGCGGTGGTCATGATCCAGTCGCGCTGCATCGCCTCGAGGTCGCGGCGCAGCGGCAGCGTCTCGTCGCTTCTGCCGCCCTGGCGCAGCATCGCTTGCAAGCGGTGGAGCGTCACCACCATTGCGCTACCGCGCGAGATATGGGCGTCACAGCCGCCGCGCTCCCGCAAGCCGTCGAGCGCGCGGTAGAGCGTCGCCAGCGTCCCCGGCGGCACATTGCCGTCGCCGCGATCGAGCGCCGCGTCGATCGCCTGATAGATCGCCGCGAACCAGTCGGGCCGGTCCTCTCTACCGGCGTGAAACGAGCAAGACGATTGGTCCATTTCCGTCCCTTTCGAACGGAATTGATGAAGGATATTGGCTAATATCCAATTAACTTGGATTGTCGCGCGACGCCCTGACCAAAGACAGGATCCGTTCGGCTTCGCGCAGATGGAGCCGCTCGGCCATCTTGCCGGCGACGCGGATCGCGCCCCTTCCCGCATTGGCCGGATCGCCGAACGCCGCGACGATCGCTTCTGCTCGCGCGATTTCCTCGGGGTC
>JBQCHO010000006.1:0-23133 GCA_051954635.1 Sphingomonas sp.
CTCGTCCGAATAGCGCGGGTCCTTGAGCCGGAAATCGCCCTCCTCGAGCTGGTCGCGGCTGGTGATCTGTCCAGTCAGGAAGCCGCGCCCCAACGGGCTGTACGGCACGAAGCCGATGCCGAGCTCGCGGCACACTGGCAAAATGTCCTCCTCGACGTCGCGTTCCCACAGCGAATATTCGGATTGCAGCGCGGCGATCGGGTGGACCGCCGCCGCCTTGCGCAACGTCCCCGCGCCCGCCTCGGACAGGCCGATATGGCGCACCTTGCCCTCCTTGATGAGCTCGGCGACCGCGCCCACCGTCTCCTCGATCGGCGTGTCGGGATCGACGCGGTGCTGGTAGAACAGGTCGATGGTGTCCACGCCGAGCCGCTGCAGCGATTCGTCGCACACCTTGCGTATATTGGCCGGCGACGAATCGGTGCCGCGCGCCCCGTCACCGATCTTGAAACCGAACTTGGTCGCGATCACCAAGCCTTCACGCTTGCCTTGAATCGCGCGCCCGAGCAGCTTCTCGTTCGTGTAAGGCCCGTAAACCTCGGCGGTGTCGAAGAAGGTCACGCCCAGATCGATCGCACGTTGGATCGTCGCGATGCTCTCGTCGTCGTTTGCGGCGCCGTACATGCCGGTCGACACGCCGGCCATCGGCATGCAGCCGAGCCCGAGCGCGGAGACCTTCAGTCCGTCTCCCAGTGTGCGATATTTCATGATGACTCCTCGAGCAGCGCGTCCCCTTCGTCGAGATGGGTTCGCGGGCTGCGCGCCGCAACCATCGTGGTCACCGCCAGGTCCATCGTCACGTTGCCGACGGTGCGAACGATGTCGGGCAGCGTCTCGACCGCGACGAGCAGCCCGAGCGGCGCGATCGGCACGCCCATCGCCACCGCGATCGGCGCGATCGAAGCGATGTAGCTGATCTGTCCCGGCAGGCTGACCGACCCCAGCGTCGTGATCGCCGCGACGGCGAGTCCGGTCAGCAGCGAGGTCGCGGTCAGCGGCACGCCGAACCAGTGCGCGACATAGATCGCCACCGCCAGGTTCATCGCCGGACTGGTCGCGCGGAAGATCGCCGTCGCGATCGGCAGCACCACGCCTGAAACCGCCACCGTTACACCCAGCGTCTCTGCCCCGCGCAGCATCGCCGGCAGCGAGGCGAGCGACGATTCGGTCGACAGCGCTACTGCCTGCGCCGGCGCAACCGCGCGGGCGAAGCGCAGCAACGGCACGCGCCCCCCGATCACCGCGACCGGATAGCCTAGCAGCCCGATCACCACGCCGACCGAGGAGACGATCAGAATGTAATGGATCAACGCCCCGAACGCCGCGACTCCGGCCTGTGCACCCACCGTAAACGCCAGCGCGAATACGCCGAGCGGTGCGATCAGCAGCACCCAGCCGATCATCACCAGCATCGCATCGCGCAGTGCCTCGAAGAAGCCTGTGAGCCGCTCGCGCTGATCGCTCGGCAGCCGCGTGAGAGCGAAGGCAAAGACGAGCGTAAACACGATGAACGGGAGAAACGCATCGCTCGCCGCGGCCGCCAGCGCGTTGGTCGGCACGATCCCGACGAGGAAATCGCCGAACCCCGGCACCGTCCCGACCGGCTTGGCGCCCGATAGCGCCCCTCGAAGGCTCGCCGCCGCCGCGCCCCCGAGAGGCCACGCCTTGAGCAATAGTGGCACCATCACTGCCGCCAGCGCAGAGAACACCCACAGCATGATGATGAAGGTGACGATCGTCCGTGCCGCGATGCGGCCCGCATTCGCCGCTTCGGCAGTCGCGGCGATGCCGGTGACGACAAGCGCCATCACCAACGGAATGATCGTCATCTCCAGCGCGTTGAGCCACAGGTGGCCGATCGGTTGAGAAATCGGGATCAGCGCATCGGCCCACCCCGCGCTCGCCGCTGCAATGCCGAGCGCCAGGCCGATAACCAGCGCCAGCAAAATTCGTGTCGGTTGCGACATGCTCGCGCTTCTCCCCTCGCCTCGCTACAAGGCCTTGGCAAACCCTTTGTACAGTATAGCGGGGCGAAGAAGGCAGACGATGGCAAGAAAATATTTCGGCACCGACGGCATCCGCGGTCTTACCAACATGGCGCCGATGACCGCGGCGATGGCAATGAAGGTCGGCATGGCGGCGGGCGCGCATTTCGTCCGCGGCGATCACCGTCACCGCGTCGTGCTCGGCAAGGACACGCGCCTATCGGGCTATATGCTCGAAAACGCGATGGTCGCCGGCTTCACCGCGGTCGGCATGGATGTCGTGCTGGTCGGCCCGATGCCGACCCCGGCGGTGGCGATGCTGGTGAAGTCGATGCGCGCCGATCTCGGCGTGATGATCTCGGCGAGCCACAATCCGTTTGCCGACAACGGCATCAAGCTGTTCGGCCCCGACGGCTACAAATTGTCGGATGAGGATGAAGCGAAGATCGAAGCACTGATCGACGGCGACGTGCCGCTCGCCGATCCCGCGGATATCGGCCGCGCCCGCCGTGTCGAGGATGCCCGCGGCCGCTACATCCACGCCGCCAAGTCGAGCTTTCCCGACACGCTGACGCTCGACGGGCTCAAGATCGTCGTCGATTGCGCCAACGGCGCCGCCTATCAGGTCGCTCCATCAGCGTTATGGGAATTGGGTGCCGAAGTGATCGCGCTCGGCGTCGAACCCGACGGCAAGAACATCAACCGCGGCGTCGGTTCGACCGCGCCGCAGACGATGTGCGAGGCGGTGGTCGCCTCGGGGGCCGCGATCGGCATCGCGCTAGACGGCGACGCCGATCGCTTGATCGTGGCGGACGAGACCGGCCGCATCGTCGACGGCGACCAGTTGATGGCGACGATTGCGAGCAATTGGGCTCGGCGCGGACAGCTGCGCGGCGGCGGGCTCGTTGCGACGGTGATGTCCAATCTCGGGCTCGAACGCTATCTGACGGCACAGGGCATCGACCTGCTGCGCACCGGCGTCGGCGATCGCTATGTCCTCGAAGCGATGCGCAAGGGCGACTACAATGTCGGCGGCGAGCAATCGGGCCACATCATCCTGTCGGACTACGCTACCACGGGCGATGGGCTCGTCGCCGCGCTGCAGGTGCTCGCCGAACTCGTCCAGGCCGATGCGCCCGCCAGCGAGGTGCTCCACCGCTTCGATCCGCTGCCGCAGCGCCTGAAGAGCGTGCGTTACACCGGCACGCCGCTTGAAACCGACCGCGTCAAGGCGCTGATTTCCGAAGCGGAAGCCGAACTCGACGGCAAGGGGCGCTTGCTGATCCGCAAGTCGGGCACCGAACCCGTCATCCGCGTGATGGCCGAAGGCGACGATCCTGGACAGGTCGAAGCGGTGGTGAACCGCATCTGTGCCGCTGTCACGGCTTGAGGAAGGACCGATTGTGACCCTGATCGATTTCGTCGTGCCGAGTTATGTCCAGATGCTCAACGCGCTGTCGGGCTGGCTCGACAAGGCAGCCAAGCAAATGCCCGACGACGATGCCGAAGCGCTGCTGTCGGCACGCATTGCGCCCGACATGTTTCCGCTTTCGACTCAAATCCGTTTTGCTTGCGCCCAGGCGCGCGAGGGCATGTACCGCCTCAAGGGCGAGCCCTTTCCACCGTCGCTCGAAGCGCTGCTCGACGAAGGCCGCAACGCCGGTGATCGACCCGGCACGCTCGCCGAGGCGCAGGCGCGTATCGACGAGACGATCGCGCTGGTGCAATCGCTGGCCGCCGCACCGATCGACGACGACCCCCGGCGCCCGATCGAGCACGCGCTACCGATGGGCATCATCTTCGATCTCACCGCCGAGCAATATGCCCGCGACTGGACAATCCCCCAATTCTATTTCCATGTCATGGCCGCCTACGCCATCCTGCGCGGCCAGGGCATAGCGCTCGGCAAGGCCGATTACGCCGCGCATATGTTCGCGCATGTCCGCCCCGGCACCATGCCCAACCAGCCGGCGTGAATACCGGACGCATCCCTCGCATCCTTATCATCGCCGGCTCCGATTCGGGCGGCGGCGCCGGAATTCAGGCCGACATCAAGACCGTGACGATGCTCGGCGGCCACGCGATGACTGCGATCACTACGATCACCGCGCAGAATACCCTCGGCGTCCAGGCGGCAGCGCCCGTGCCGACCGAGATGGTGGTCGCGCAGATCGATTCGGTCGCCGGCGATATCGGCGTCGACGCGGTGAAGATCGGGATGATCGGCTCGGCCGAAACTGCCGACGCGGTTGCCGAGCGATTGACACGCATCCAGGCGCCGATCGTGTTCGATCCCGTGATGGTCGCGACATCGGGTTCGGTGCTCGCCGACGACGCGACGATCCTCGCCTTCGAACGGCTGATGGCGATCGCGACGCTGACCACGCCCAACCTGCCCGAACTCGCCGTGCTCGGCGGCGAGGATGCGGTTCGCAGTCACGGCACTGCCCTGCTCGTCAAGGGCGGTCACGCCGATGGCCCCGAACTCACCGACGAACTGATCACTATAGACGGCTTGCGCCGCGTCTGGCGCGGCCAGCGCGTCGATACGCGCCACACCCACGGCACGGGCTGCACGCTGGCCAGCGCGATCGCCACCGGGCTCGGCGCGGGGCTCGATCTCGATCGGTCGATCGAGCGCGCGATCCGCTTCGTCCGCGCCGCCTTGATCGAGGCGCCCGGGCTGGGGCATGGTCACGGCCCGATGGGCCACGCGCTCGGCGTCTCCCCGTTCGATCAACTCCAAGGCTGACTCGATGCCCGGCCGCAGCCACGAAAAGCTTTACCCCGCGCCCGTCGCCGGCGTCGACGAAGCCGGCCGCGGCCCGCTCGCGGGGCCGGTGGTCGCCGCCGCGGTAATCCTGCCCGAGCGCGGTGTGCCCCGCGGGCTCGATGATTCGAAGAAGCTCTCGGCCATCGAGCGCCACCGCCTCCACGACCGGCTCCAGGCCTGCGCGATTGTCGGCATCGGTATCGTCGAGGCCGACGAGATCGATCGCCTCAACATCTATTGGGCGACGATGAAGGCGATGACGCTGGCGGTGGAAGCGCTCGGCTGCGCGCCCGGCCACGTCCTGGTCGACGGCAACCGCCTCCCACGCTGGACCTACGCCGCCACCCCGATCGTCGGCGGCGACGCGCTCGCCGCTTGCAGCGCCGCCGCCTCGATCATCGCCAAGCACACCCGCGACACGATCATGATCGCCCACGCTGAAAGCTATCCGCACTACGGCTGGCGCTCGAACAAGGGCTATTCGGCGCCCGAACATCTGCGCGCGTTACGCGAGCACGGCCCCTGCCCGCTCCATCGCCGCAGTTTCGCGCCCGTCGCCCAGGCCGAATTGCCGCTCGTTTGTTCGGGTGCCGCACCAGCCCGCTCCCCCACCCCGCCACCCAGTCAGCATAATGTCTTGGGTGGCGGGGTGGGGGAGCGGGCTGGTGCAGCCTCAATCTCAACAGAGTGAGTCTTTCGAGTCACACCACTAGGGGTTGAGTCCCGCGGGCCACCACGGACTCAACATCTGCCGACGGTCCAAAAATGTTCCGCCGCGTTAACGAATTGGCAACCGCGAGCGTTAACTAAACTGTGCTTGACCCAGAAGCGCCGCTCCGCAGGATCGCGCGTCCAATCAAGGGGGGACAAGATGGCCGTGCTCGAAAAGGTTAAGGCGACACCGCGCACCGCGCCGCCGCCCGCGCTCCCGCTCGACCAGATTCTGCGCGGCGATTGCATCGCGCAGATGAAAACGCTGCCCGCCAAGTCGGTCGACATGATCTTCGCCGATCCGCCCTACAACCTCCAGCTCGCCGGCGAGCTGTTCCGCCCCGACGGCAGCCATGTCGACGCGGTCGACGACGATTGGGACAAGTTCGACACCTTCGCCGCCTATGACGCCTTCACCCGCGCCTGGCTCGCCGAGGCGCACCGCATCCTCAAGGACGACGGCACGATCTGGGTGATCGGCAGCTATCACAACATCTTCCGCGTCGGCACCGCGGTGCAGGATCTCGGCTATTGGATCCTCAACGACATCGTCTGGCGCAAGGCCAATCCGATGCCCAATTTCCGCGGCACCCGCTTCACCAACGCGCACGAAACACTGATCTGGGCGTCGAAGGGCGAGAAGGCCAAATACACCTTCAACTACCGCTCGATGAAGACGCTGAACGACGAGCTGCAGATGCGCAGCGACTGGGAATTCCCGATCTGCGGCGGCCAGGAACGGCTCAAGAAGAACGGCGTCAAGGTCCACCCGACCCAGAAACCCGAAGCGCTCATTTACCGCATCCTGCTCGCCTGCACCAAGCCCGGCGACGTCGTGCTCGATCCGTTCTTCGGCACCGGCACCACCGGCGCTGTCGCCAAGCGCCTCGGCCGCCGCTGGATGGGGATCGAGCGCGAGGGCGATTATATCGAGGCAGCGCAAGAACGCATCGCCGCCGCCCTCCCGCTCGACGAATCCGCGCTCGCGACGATGCAGAGCCCCAAGCAGCAGCCCAAGGTCGCGTTCGGTGTGCTCGTCGAGAACGGCTATCTGACGCCCGGCGCGGTGCTGACCGACGCCAAGCGCCGCTGGCAAGCCACCGTCCGCGCCGACGGCTCGCTGCTCAGCACCTGCGGCGCGAGCGGCTCGATCCACAAGCTCGGCTCGACCGTCCAGAACGCGCCCGCCTGCAACGGCTGGACCTTTTGGCACCACAACACGCCCGAGGGCCTCAAGCCGATCGACACCCTCCGCCAGACCTACCTGCTGGCGACGCAACCCTAAGACCGCTTCGCCTTCCCCCATTGCCGCGCGACCGTGTAGCCCAGATACCCGGTCCCGAAGAGCGTGTAGAGCGGCTCCGGAATCGCGTTCAGATACGCCCCGATCGCCGCAGTCATCGCCGCCGCCCGCGCGGGATCGACTGCCGCGACAAGCCCCATCGGGATCGCCCACAGCACCATCGCGTACATGAGGTAAAGAAAGCTCGGTCGTGCCCGTCGCGTCCAGGCATCGTCGGCCTGGGCGTCATCCATGGCTGCCCACCCGATTGGCAAGCCATCCATAAACGAACGCCTCATCCGCTGGCCGCGCCTCGGCGAGGTCGATGTAGCGCGCGCCCTGCAGCGCATCGACGGCCCGGATCAGCACCGCTTCCCCCGCCGCCCCGCGGCACGCCAGAAACCCGTCGAGCGCCGCCAGCGTCTTCGCCCCGATCACCCCATCGACGCGCACATCGGCAAAATCGCTCGCTCCGCGATTGAGCGCGTTGAGCGCGCGCTGCAGGAACCCGCTCGCCACCGCCGGCCCCATGTTGACCCCGGTATCGAACAGCTCTGCCGCGAGTGCCGATGCCCGTTCGGCCACCGCGTCGAAACCCGGCTTCAGCCAATATAGCCGCTTGTAGATCGCCGCCGCGTCGCGGCGCGGCAGATCGCGCATCGCGCCCGCGTAACCCTGCTGCCGCGCCACCGCCTCGGTGATCCCCCAACAGGTCGCCCCGCCGCGATCCGCTGCATCGACGACATAGCCGCCCTCGCGCGCGATCACCGCCGCGATCGCCTCGTCCACCCCCATCGACTTCCCCTTCCGCATGAAAGATTTTTCACGAAACCCCGCCCGCGCTGCCCGCGTTGACCGGCTGGACCAGCGGGAGACTTTCATGACCAACCAGCGCAGCGTCGTCGTCACCGGCGCCGAATCGGGTATTGGCGCGGCTTGCGCGGCCGCCTTCGGCGCGCTCGGCGATGCCGTCTCGGTATTCTATTTCAGCGATGACAAGGCTGCCGCGACCACCGTTGCCGCGGTCGAAAAAGCTGGCGGCAAGGCCCAGGCCATCCAATGCGACGTCGCCGATCCCGCCTCGGTCGATCAGGCCTTCGCCGCCGCCGAAAAGGCGTTCGGTCCCGTTTCGGTCGCCGTCAACTCGGCCGGGGTCAATATGGCGGGCGTCAAGGTCCGCGACATGACCGACAAGCAGTGGCAGCGCATGATCGCCACCGATCTCACCGGCTCGTTCAACGTCGCCCGCCGCTTCGTCCAGGGCCGCGCCGACAGCGCCGACCCCGCCTCGCTCATCATGATCTCGTCGATCCACGCCGCCGTGGTCCGCGCCGGCGGTGCCGATTATTGCGCCGCCAAGGCCGGCGTCACCAACCTCGTCGAAACCCTCGCGATCGAGGAAGCCGCCAACAACATCCGCGTCAACGCGATCCGCCCCGGCATGATCCTCACCCCGATGAACGAGCACGCCCTCGAAGACCCCGCCTATCGCCAGAGCCTCGAGGCCAACATCCCGATGCAGCGCGCCGGCCGCCCCGAGGAGGTCGCCGCGATGGCCTGCTGGCTCGCTTCCGACGCCGCGAGCTACGTCACCGGCGCCTCGTTTACCGTCGACGGCGGCCTGTCGCTGCTGCTCGGCGTCGGTGCATGAGCAGCCGCGCCTTCCGCATCGACTTCAACGTCGAAGCGCTCGAACCCGTCATCCTCGAAGGCCCCTCGGCGCTGTCCGAACGCGACCTGATGAGCCCCTATGTCTGGACCGAGGCCGATGGCCGGTTCGGCATCATGGTCCGCGCCGTGCCGCCCGCCGGTGCCGACCGCACCGATACCGGCGTGATCTGGGCCGGGTGGAGCGACGACGGCATCATCTTCTCGATGGACCCCGCGCCGGCGATCACCCCCGGCCCCGACGCGCTCGATTGCGGCGGCGTCGAAGACCCCACCGTCGTCCGCACCGACGACGGCTATGTCGTCTATTACACCGGCGTCACCGGCGATTACGCGCATGGCAACATGCTCTACGCGAGCGGCCCCGATCTCGATCACCTCACCAAACAGGGCGTCGCGCTCGCCTCGACCAAGACGATGGGCAACACCAAGGAAGCCACGATCGGCCGCACTGCCGACGGCCATTGGCGACTGTGGTATGAATATGCCGCCGACGAAGCCTCGCGGATCGGCCTCGCGGTCGGCGACGGCGTCGCCGGCCCCTGGGACGAGCAGCCCACCCCCTTCCTTCCCCGCAAGGACTCCTGGGACAATTGGCATCTCTCGACCGGCCCGATGCTGATGACCGATCCCGATTTCCCGGTGATGTTCTACAACGGCGCCACCCATGACGCGCGCTGGCGGATCGGCTGGGTGGCGTTCGATCGCGACTGCCGCCGCGTCGTCGATCGCGGCATCGAGCCGCTCGTCACCCCGCCCCCCGTCGCCGACCGCACCGCCACCGACATCGCCTTCGCCGCTTCGGTGATCGAACAGAACGGCGCGATCTGGCTCTATTACTCCCTCGAAGACCGCCGCCTCGCCCGCGCGCGGATTCGCCGCAGCTGATCCGGAAGCCTGTCGATGTTGATCCTCTTCGCTTTACAAGCCGCCGCCTGCCTGACCAATGGCGCCACCCACGTTACACTTACGGGCACGATCCACGTCGCCACCGCTGCCGGCGATCCCGCCCACGGCAAGCCCGCTTATCGCTATGCCAGTCTCGCTCTCGACAACCCCGCCTGCATCCGCATCGCCGACGGCACTACGACGAAGGCACGCACTGCCGAGATCGTCGAACACCGCCCTAATCTGACGCTGCCGTTCCGCTTCAAGCACCGCCACGTCAGCGTCACCGCCGCGCGCGTGACGCTCGCTCATGCCGCACCAATCCCGCTCATGCTCGAAGACCCGACGATTGAACCCGATCAGGATTAGGCGCTCAGCCCGCGAACTCGGTCGCCTCGAAGCGGATCGGCGTGCCAGTCGCACTATCGGCTAACGCACCCTCCCACATCACGCGCCGCCCGCGGATGATCGTACCGATCGGCCGCCCGGTCAGCGCCATGCCGGTGAACGGCGACCATCCGGCGCGCGAGGCAAGCCAGCTTTCCTCGATCGTCCACCCGGCCTTCAGATCGACGATCGAGAAATCGGCGTCGTAGCCTGCGACGATCCGCCCCTTGCCGACGATCCCGAAAATCCGCTGCGCCCCCGCCGACGTCAGCTCGATCAACCGCTGCAGGCTCATCCGCCCCTTGGCGACGTGATCGAGCAGCAGCGGCAGCAGCGTCTGCACACCCGGCATCCCGCTCGGGCTGTCGGGGTATTCCTTGCCCTTCTCCTCCAGCGTGTGCGGCGCATGGTCCGATCCGATCACGTCGGGCACCCCCTGATTGAGCCAGTGCCACAACCCGTCGCGATGCGCGCCCGATCGGATCGGCGGGTTCATCTGCGCCAGCGTGCCCAGCCGCGGATACGCCTCCTCGCCCGTCAGCGTCAGGTGCTGCGGCGTCACCTCGCACGTCGCGATGTCCTTGTTCTGCCCGAGCAGTTCGAGCTCGGCCGGCGTCGTCACATGCAGCACATGGATGCGCCGCTTCGCCGCCCGCGCGAGCGCGAGAATCCGCCGCGTCGCCAGTATCGCGCTCTCGTCATCACGCCACACCGGATGCGAGGCAGGGTCGCCCGCGACCCGCTCGTCCTTGCGGTCGTTCATCCGGTGCTCGTCCTCGGCGTGGATCGCCACCCGCCGATGCCCCGAAGCGAGCACGTCCGCGAGGCTCGAATCCTCCGATACCAGCAGGTCGCCGGTCGAGGCGCCCATGAAAATTTTCACCCCCGCCGTCCCCGGCAGCCGCTCGAGCTCGGCGAGCGCCGCCGCATTGGCGTTGGTCGCGCCGACATAGAAAGCATGGTCGCACCACATCCGCCCCTCGGCGCGCGCCAGCTTGTCGCCGATCGCCTCGGCGCTGTCGGTATTCGGCTTGGTGTTGGGCATCTCGAATACTGCGGTCACTCCGCCGAGCACCGCGGCCCGGCTGCCGCTCTCCAGGTCTTCCTTGTGCACCAACCCGGGCTCACGAAAGTGAACTTGCGTGTCGATCACGCCGGGGAGCACGTCGAGCCCGGTGCAGTCGATCGTCTCGCCGGCATCACCCGTCACGCCGATCGCGACGATCTTGCCGCCGCGCACCCCGACATCGGCGCGCACCGGCCCGCCCGGCGTGTGAACCGTCCCGCCCGTCAGTTTGAGATCGAACGTCGCCATCGCCAGCCCCTTTCGTTGTGGTGCCAGCCTCACTACCTGTTCGCCATGCCCGAAACCACCCCGACGATGCTCGCCGACCGCGCACTCATCCGCTTGGCGGGCGACGACGTGCGCGGCTTCCTGCAAGGCCTGGTGACGAGCGATGTCGGGACGTTCGCGCCCGATCGCCCGCTATGGACCGCGCTCCTCACCCCGCAAGGCAAGGCGCTGTTCGATTTCATCCTCTGGGCCGATGGCGACGCGATCCTGATCGACTGCGAGGCCGACCAGGCTGAAGGCCTCGTCAAGCGCCTGGCGCTCTACCGCCTCCGCCGCCCGATCACGATCGAGCCCGCGCCCGGTGCCGTCCACTGGTCGGCGAGCGGCACCGAGGGCGTCCCCGACCCGCGCCTCGCCGATCTCGGCCGCCGATGGCTCGGGCCTGCGAACACGCCAACCTTGGCCTGGCGCGAACACCGCCTGCGTCTCGGCGTCACCGAAGGCGTAGCCGAGCTCGGCTCGGGCGAGACGCTCTGGCTCGAATGCAACGCGGCCGAACTGAACGGCGTCAGCTTCACCAAGGGCTGCTATGTCGGCCAGGAAAACACCGCGCGGATGCACTACCGCGCCAAGATCAACCGCCGCCTCGTCGTCGCCCCACTCACGGAATCCGGCGACCGCACCCGAGCCACCTATCCCGACCTTGGCCTGATGGTCGAGCTGCGCCGCGCCGAGTCACTCGGCGACGCGATCATCCCGCCCTGGCTAAACACCGCGCTCGAACCCGCTCAATAAGTCCGCCACAGCCCCGGCGTGGCGAGTTCAAGCACATGTCCGTCGGGATCCTCGAAATAGAGGCTCCGCCCGCCACGCGACCAATGCATCTCCCCGCGCATTGTCACGCCCGCGTTGGTCAAGCGGGCGTGCCAAGCCTCATAGCTGTCCTCGGCAATCGCGAACGCCATGTGCAGCGGCCCGCGCCCGTCATGCCCCGGCACCACGCCACGCTCGGACACCATGTCCTCGACCGACTTGCCCCGCGCGAACACCAGCAGCACGCCCTGCCGCCCGGCATCGAACGCCGTCAGCCGCTCGCTATCAAGCATCACCGCGAGCCCGAGCACGTCGCGAAAGAACGCCACCGATCGCGCCATGTCGTCGGCATAGAGGGCGGTCTCGAGCAGGCCGTCGATCCGGAGCGGGCGATCGGCCATCACATCGCCTCAGCGGCCGATCGAGCTATACTGGAAATCGGTCCGCGCGATCTCCGCCGGCGAATAGATATTCCGCAGATCGACCAGCACGTTCCCCGCCATCACCCCGCGCAGGCGCTTCAGGTCGAGCGCGCGAAACGCATCCCATTCGGTCACGATCACCACCGCGTCGGCATCCTTGGCGGCCTCATAGGCATCGCCGCAATAAGTCACGTCGGGCATGATACCCTTGGCGATTTCCATCCCTTCGGGATCGTAGCCGCGCACCGTGGCGCCGGCATCGATCAGCGTTTGGATGATCGCGATCGACGGCGCGTCGCGCATGTCGTCGGTGTTCGGTTTGAACGTCAGCCCGAGCAGCGCGACCGTCTTGCCCTTGGCGTCGTCGCCGAGCGCCTTGATCACCTTGCGCCCCATCGCGCGCTTGCGGCTGTCGTTGACCTTCACCACCGCCTCGACAATCTGCACCGGGCTTTCATAATCCTCGGCGGTCTTGAGCAGCGCCAGCGTATCCTTGGGAAAACACGACCCGCCATAGCCCGGCCCGGCGTGCAGGAATTTCGACCCGATACGGTTGTCGAGCCCGATCCCACGCGCGACATCCTGCACGTTCGCTCCCACCACTTCGCACAGATCGGCGATCTCGTTGATGAAGGTGATCTTGGTTGCCAGAAACGCATTGGCGGCATATTTGGTCAGCTCAGCCGTCCGGCGCCCGGTGAACAGCAAAGGGCTCTCGTTGAGATAAAGCGGCCGATAGACATCGCGCATCACCTGCCGTGCGCGCTCGTCTTCGGAACCGATCACGATCCGGTCTGGTCGCTTGAAATCGCCGATCGCCGCGCCTTCGCGAAGAAACTCCGGGTTCGAGACCACCGCCGTCTCGATCTCGGGCCGCGTCTCTTTGAGGATCGCCTCGACCTTGTCGCCGGTCCCGACTGGCACCGTCGACTTGTTGACCACGACGACAGGCCCGGTGATCGTCTCCGCGATCTCCTTAGCGGCGGCAAAGACATAGCTCAGGTCGGCATGCCCATCACCGCGACGCGACGGCGTTCCGACTGCGATAAAGATCGCGTCCGCCCCGTCGACAGCACCTGCCAGATCGGTCGTGAAGGACAGCCGCCCCGCCTCGACATTGCTCGCAACCAACTGGTCGAGACCAGGCTCATAGATCGGCATGCGCCCCGCCTTCAACGCGACGATCTTGCTCTCGTCCTTGTCGACGCAGATGACGTCGTGGCCAAAATCGGAAAAACAGGCGCCTGAGACGAGCCCGACATAGCCCGAGCCGATCATCGTTATACGCATGGTTGAGCATGTCCCGCTGAATGAGCGGCATCATTCGCCGCAGACAGCCCTGCATTTAGCAATCTCGGCGACGAATGCCAGATGAAGGGTGGGCCCGCCCGCGTCATCCGTGGGGAACGTCGCATCTCCAGAACATCTCGACTCGCCGCCGGCGAAGCAGCCGATACGGTCGCCAAACTGGGATCCGACCGGACCCCGCTTAGTCGAATAGCACAAAGAAAAAGGGAGGCCGGCGAACCGACCTCCCTCAATCCGATCGTTAGATCGGGCTTGGGAATTACATCCCCGAACCCGGCCCGTAAGTGATCTCCACGCGGCGGTTCTGCACCTCGCGGACGCCATCGGCAGTCTGCACGCGCGGGTTGGTCTCGCCGAACGCCTGGGTCGTGATCACACCATCGGGGATCGAGTGATCGACCATATAGGCCTTCACCGAGTCCGCACGACGCTGCGACAGACCGACGTTGTAGCTCGCCGAACCCGAACGGTCCGCATAGCCGGCCAGCATGACCTGCGCATTGCCGCAGCTCTGATATGCCGTGATCGCGTTGTCGAGGATCGACGCCGCTTCCGGCGTGATGTTCGACTTGTCCCATTCGAAGAACACGATGAACGGACCCGGCGAGCACGTCACTTCCGGCGGCGGAGGCGGCGGCGGCGGCGGGGGCGGCGGCGGGGGAGGCGGCGGCGGAGGTGGCGGGGGCGGCGGCGGCGCGCCGAAGTTGTAGGTCAGGCCACCCATGATCGAATGCGACCGGAACCGACCCTCGAACTCGCGGTTCGTCACGTCGTACAGCTTGACATGGTCGGCGTTGAAGAACTTGTACTTCAACGAGACATCGACATGATCGCTGATCGGCGCGCGAATGCCCGCAATGCCCTGCCAAGCGAACACCGTATCCGAATCATCGAGGAACGGGCCACCATCAGTCAGCGCGTAGTTCGACGCCTTGATCCGGGCAACGCCGGCGCCGCCGCCGACGAAGCCTTGGATGCCGTCGTCGGAACCGAAATCAAGCAGACCGTTGACCATGAAGCTCAGGGCCGAAGTCGAACCGCCGGCGTTCTTATATTCAGCCGACGGAGCGTTGGCCAGGGCGCCAGCGCTCGTATAATAGGGCGTCGTGGTGGTCGACGAATAGCTATCGACGTTGGCATGCTGATAGCCGACCTCGGCTTCAAGGCGGAACGCCCCGAGATCGTACCCAACCGTGCCGTCGACCGAATAGCCATATTTGCTATTGACCGTGCCAGCATTGCTGGCGCCAGCAATGTCATAATGAATATCTTCGACGATATTCGGCCCACCTTCCACACCGACGTACCACGAATGATCGTGGGCGAGGGCGGGAGAAGCGAGAGCGGTAGTGGAAAGTGCCAGTGCGACGGCAAGCTTCCGCATCGTAATCCCCTTTCTGAGTTGTCACTACGGACAGCGAAAACTCACTATAGGAGGGAAGGTTTCCACGCAAGCGAAACAAAATCGCACCCTGTTGCTAAAACGCAACAATTTCTTCCGATCAGGCCGCGATAAGGCCATGAATCCGCATTGCCGAGAGGATCGCGGCGATCGCATCGCGGGCCTCCTGATCGGTAATACTACCTCCCGCCGGATCGGCAATCGCAGCCTGTTGCGCGCCGAGCGTCTGGATCCCGCCGATCAGCACGCGGTTGCCGACGATTTCGCCAACGGCCCATGCGCCGCCCCGATATCGCCACATGATCGCGTCGGCCTCAACCCATACGGCCAGACCTTCGACAGGCAGAACGAACCGCCAGCCGCCGCTCGTCCAAGCGGCCAATTGCCCGGCGTGCCCGCTCCAGGCATCGGCCGGCGCGTTTCCGATGATCCAGCACTGTCCGATGCTCGGCGACGCGGGCGGCGCATCGACACCCCCGGCTACCGCGCTCGCCTGCACCGCGACGTCCAACCGCGTCAGGGCTTCGTTGACCGTCATCTCCTTTTGCGCCTGCCCTGCCGCCAGCAACGGCAGCGCCAGCCGCGCGCTCGTCTCGTCAGTCATCCCATGCTCCTTACAATGCCGGCAAAATCAGCGACGTCGGCGCAGACTCGCCGTAAAGCCCGATCTGCCGAACCGTGACGGTCAGTTCGCCGGTGCCCCGATCGGCAGCCGCCAGGATCATCCCTTGCGTGTCGACGTCGAGTGTCCGGCTCGATCCGTCGCTGCCGACGAGGACCACCCGGTATGCCTCGCGTTCCTCCGACAGAGGGGCGTCGACACCGTCAATCCACTGCCAGCCTGCCCGACTGCGGCGTATCCACGACAGCGCCACGTCGCCGTTCGGTGGCAATTCTGCATTCAGATGCACCGGAGAGGGCGGCAGCACCGACAGTCCCGTCACCCCCGCGTCGCTCATCGCGGGTCCGGCGACATCGCCGACCCCCGAAGCAATGACACGTATCGTGGAACCGATCGCTGATATCGGAAGTGTCGCCATCGCAACCTGATCCGGCGCGATCAGGACGAACCGATCCCCCACCGCCTGCGTCCCGATCGCCGCCTCGGTCCCACGCCGCCCGCGCCACAGAACCGACAACCGCCATCGCACCCCGCCGAGCGGCTCGGCCCGTCCGAACTGCATCAACTCGTCGCCGACCAGCGCGAGATTCGCGCCGCCATCCAGCGCTGCATCGTCGGCATCGCTCAGCGTCATCCTGTCATGGACGAGATCGACCTCGAAGGCATCGCGCGCGTCGCCGATCCATGCCGAAGCCAAGCCCGGCACGCTCGCCAGCGAGCCCATCACTGCGGCCGCTGCGGTCCCGCCGATATTGCTCCAGCTCGCGCCATCATCCTGGCTGAGCAGCAACGCCGCCTTGCGCCATCCCGCGCCGGTTCCGCACGCCGCGATCAGCAACCGCGGCGCATTCAACACCTGGTCGTCGAGCGGCGGCGCTTCGAAGGCGTGAAGGACCGTCGTCCCGATCGGCAGATCGGGCGTCGCCAGCACGCGCCCCGAACTCGCGCTCGCTGCGATCGGCGCCGCTGTCAGCCGCACCAGATCGAGCTGCAACACCATCTCCTTGAGCGACCAGCCGCTCACCCGCCACCGCCCGCCCTCGCCGGCGATCGCAACCACCGCACCCGGTGCCACCCCCAGGCTCGCCCAGCCGGTCGCCACCTTGCGCGTCTCGCGCCCGGTCTCCGCGCGCGCCAGGATCGCCTCCGCCATCGTCTTGGCGTCGCCCGCCGACAACACCGCGGGCATATCGACGCCCCTGTCGGTGATCCCGGCCCCCGGCCGCCGCGCCCGCTGCAACCCGGTCTGATAGTCGCGCGCCGGATCGTAATAGCCGAGCGACACCGTCTTCGGCACGCTCGCCATCGGCGCGATCGATCGCGTCCGCGGCGCCCCCGCGCCGGACGCCGCAACCCCGTCGTCGCTCACCGTCGCGCTCGCCTCACCGGCGCTGACCATCGCCAGCGCCGCGCCCTCGGGCGCGAACCACGCCCCCGACGCCGTCGCCAGCGTATCGAGCACCGCCCGCACGCTGTCGCCATAAGCCGAAAACCCGCCGATCGGCAGCGCCGCACCGTCGCCCGTCACCAGCCCGTCGCTCAGCTCGGCCGCGATCGCCCCCGCGCTCACCGCCCCGTCATCCGCCTCGATCTCGAAAGTCAGCGACGGAATCCGGTTGCCATAATCGGCGAGCTGGAAATTCTCGAACACCGCATAAGCGCCCCCGCGCATTGCCGGCGTCACGCCCGCCCCCTCGGCCGAGGCGATCAACGGATCGACAACCTGGTCCTCGCCGCCGAGATGCACGCGAAACCCCGTCTCGGTCTTGAAGTCCCCCGCGCTCCCGCGCAGCAGATTCCCGTCCGCCCAAATCCGTTGCACGCCCAGAATCGCCCGCGCCGACAACAGCACCGCGAACGACACCGAATAGCTATAGGTCTTGGTATCCGGCTGCCCCTTGCCGCCGCTTGTCGTCGAGCTGCTCTCGATCAGGTCGGTCGACCAGATCACCGACCCCGCGACTCTCAGCGTCCCGAACAATCTCGGGATCGCCCAGCCGTAGGAAGACGTCTGCACCGAGAGATCGCTGAGCCGCGGCCCCTGCCGATACTTGGGCTTGAAGATCACGTCGCGATCGACCGCCTGGCCGAGAATACCCCCGATCGCCGCCCCGACTGGTCCGCCGATGATCCCGCCGACGGTGGTCAGCACCAACGTCGCCATAAGCTATCCTCTCGTTAGACCGCACCGGCCCACTCCCCACCCGACCACCCATAGGATAATCGCATTGGGTGGTCGGGTGGGGAGCGGGCCGGTGCCGTACGGTCAGCTTGCTGACCCCGAAAAACGCCAGAACCCAATCACCGGCCACGGCACCGCCCCCGGCCGCTCGACCACCCGCCGCAACATCGCATCGGCGTGCACGACCCCGTCCCCGGTCAAGATCGCGAGATGCCCCTGCCCCGGCCCGCTCGCCGCGAGCACCACGTCGCCCGCCCGGCCAATCGCCACCCGAACCAGCCCAAACCTCTCGACAAGCGCCGCGACCCGCCCCGGATCGCCCCGCAGCCGATATCCGCTCGGCACCTCAGCGCGCCAACCACCCGCCGCCAGCGCCCACGCGACCAGCCCAACGCAATCGAGCCCTTCCTCGGGCGCCCGCCCATGCACCCGAAACCGCGCCCCGACCGCGCCCCGCGCCGCCGCCACTATGCGCCCGGATACCGCGTCAGCAGGTCCATCCCCGGCAGATACGGCTCGCCGCGAAAGTTCGCCGCATTGCCGAACCGCCCCGCGCAGGTCGCCAGGCTCTTGTCGCATCCCTCGATCAGCTCCCCCAGCGCACCCGCCTCGACCGCGAACACGGGCGCCGCCCGCAGCGTCACCGTCGCCCCGTCCGACACCGCGACCGCGCTCTCCAACCCGCAATTCTTGCCCGAAAGCCACCGCACCACCCCGCCGCCATAGGCATTCGCGCTCGGCTCACTACCGTCCACGGTGAGAACCCGATCCGCGACCCCCGTCACCCGCACGACCCGCCGCCGCCCCGCCATCGCCACCCGGCATCTCTTGTCGCCCAGCTCGGCGCGACACTCGGGCGAGGTCACCTCGCACGCCGGCCGGTCGAGCGCCGCCGTCGCCCCGGCGAGCTCCGCGGTGAACGCGCCATCCTTGGTCTCGACCGCCCCGATCGTCCCCTCGCCGAGATCGACCCGCCCGCCCGATCCGCTCCAGTCGACCGCGAACAGCATCACCCGCGCCCCGTCCCAGCGCCCGGCGAGCAAATCGTCCTCGCCGATCGCCGCGCTGGTCAGCGCGCCCGCGATATCCATCGTATCGGCATCGAGCCCGTCCGATCGCTTGATCGCCGACGGCGTCATCCCCGGCGCCGCGCGATGCACCAGCCCGTCGACGACGAGATCGCGATCATGATCGGTCAGCCCGATCGTCACCCCGTCGCGCCGCTCGACCCGCCAGCACAAAGCCAACGTCGTCACCTCGCCCTCGAGCCACCCCATCTCAATCCTCGCGCAACTCGATCAGCGGCACCGACGCCGCCGCGCCGGCCAGAAACGTCGCCCGACTGACGCTCAGCGAATCCTCGGCAAACCGCACCGGCACATCGAAGGCGAACCCTGCGGTCACTACCGCCCCGTCCCCGGGCGCGGCATCGAACGCCACCCAGCCACCATCCTCGACGCCGAAAGCCGCCGTCTCGACCCCATCGACCGCGACCCGCACACTCCCCGCCACCGGCCGCGTGATCCGCCGCACCTGCTCGCCATAATGCTTGACCAGCGCGAACCGCGTCGCCGTCCCGTCGCCGATCCCGAGCTGCTGATCGAGCGCCGTCCCGCCCCCCGAGTCCGCATCGAACGGATCGCGCAACCGGAACCCTCTGGCCGGCCCCATCCGCGCCCGGAAGAAACCCAACAGCGCCGCAATATCGTCCTCCGACCGGATCCCCGGCCCGACATCGTATTGCGCCCGCGCCTCGCTCCAGCTCGCATTGCGTTGCTCGCGCCCGCCCGCGCTGGTCACGATCGCGGTCGAAAAGCCCGGCCGCACCTCGGCATCCTTGCCGAGCGACAGCGGAAACAGCACGTCATCGAACGCGTCCACCCCGTCCTCCTCTGTATCGAAATGCGTGAACCCGTCGCGCAGCACCTGCGGCAGCGCCCAGACGAACGCCCGCCCGACGCCCCGCGCCCGCGCATCCTCGGCCGCCGCCTCGATCAACGGCCACTCGACCCCCGCCTGCTCGGGCACCAACACGAACCCGGCAAAATAATCCTGCTCGTCCGAGGCATAGCCCAGCCGCGCCGCCGCCTCGGCCACCCCGCGCGCCGTCTGCGCGGAATTGCCCGCAGTCACCCAGTCATAATCCTCGAGCTGCAACCGATCGAATGCCGGCTTCGCCCACCCGACCGGCAAATTCGCCCGCCGCACCTCGGGCGCTGCGGGATCGAGCACGCTCGGCAGATACGCCAACACCTGCGTCTCAACCGCAGGCGCCACCGCCTTCACCGCCGCGACCAGCGCCGCGGTCGATCCCGCAAGCACCGCGCCTGCCGCATCGAGCAGCGCCGTCTCGTCGTCGTTCAACGCCCCACGCACGCTCGCGATCTCCACCGGAGCGCCCAGCGCCGCCTTCGCCGCCGCGTCATACAGGCACGGCCGCCCGTCGCTCGTCACCCACCACCACGGCTCGCCAACCTGGAACCGCGCCGCCAGCCCCGCCGCGCTCGCGATCCCGACGAACGCCTGCGCCACCTGCCGCAAATACCCCATCGCCGTGTCATTCGCCGGCGACAGCAAGGTCGAAGGCGGCTCCCACCCGGTCAGCGCCGGCGACCCGTCCCAGGCAAGCTGCTTCCAATCCCCCCAGCAATGCTGGTCGAGCAGCTCGTAGGACAACGACCAGATCACCTCATAGCCCAGCCCCCTCGCCCGCTCGGCGAAGTCGCGATGCCACGCCGCGCACGCGACGTTGAGCACACCCCCGGTCAGGCTCGCATAATAGCCCCCCGAATTGGCCTCGAGCCGGAAGTAATGGCTCATGCCGACATAATGATTGATCGCCCCGCGATAGCCGAGCTGCAGCGCGTTGCGCAGCACCCGCGCCGGCGTCAGATTGTAGCTGTCGTCATACCCGCTCGCGATCATCAACCCGTGTTCGGGCAGCACCGCATCGCCGATCGCCAGCACCGCCCCCGGCCCGTCGCAGGCGATGCCCGAAACCTCGACCCACCCCTCCTGGGGCGCGTCCAGATCGGCCGCCGCCATCGTATAGCCGGCCGGGCACACCGACACGAACAACCGGTAGACATCCCCCGCCCATACCGGATCGGCCTCGCCGGGCAACTCGAACCCGCCTACCACGCTCGCGAAGTCGATCGAAACGACCGCGTCCTCGGCCTCGCCGACCGCATAATTCCACAACCGCACATACCAGGTGCGCGGGCTTCCGCCCGCGTCGCGCCCCTCGATCGTCAGCGTCGGCCCGTTGACCGCATCGAGCGCCAGCACCCCCGCCGATCGCCACCGAAAACTCAGCCGACACCCGCGATAATCCCGCGCCGTTTCATAGCGCAGCAACGGATGATCGCGCGTGTCTTCACTCTCCCAGATGAGCCCCGCAAGGTCGTCCTGCCGGTAAAACACCGCATCGACCCGCAGCGCATCAGCCTCGCTCGACACCACACTCGCCATCATCGGACGCGGAAAATTGACCGTCCAGAACCGCGGATCGAACCGCGAAACGACCCCCTCCGCCTGCCCCGTCCGCTCAGACGCCAGCCAGAATGCCATGAAGATTGCCCTTCTCTAGATCCTCCCCTGTAAGGGGAGGAGGACCAGCCGCAGGCTGGTGGAGGGGTGTCCCCTTCTCGATAGCGCGACACCCCTTCGTCAGCCCTCCGGGCTGCCACCTCCCTTTGCAGGGGAGGATCAGGCCCCGCTCAAACCCCCTCGATCGCCGCCTTCACCGCCCGCGCGACCTGCCGGCTCGATTGCTGCAACACCCTGCCCGCATCGCCCCCGCCGGCATTGATACTGATCGCGACATTCACTGCCCGACCACCACCAGGCGCATTCGCCTGCACCTGCCCGGCCGAGCTCGGCACGAACAATTCCGGCCCCCGCTCGCCGACCATATAGGCCCGCCCCGGCGACACCGGCCCGCCCGTCGCCCGCCCGGGTGACCCGGTAATCAGCCCGGCAAGCAAACTCCCCAGCCCGCTCCCGCTCGTGCCCGCGCCGCCGACCAGCGCGTTGATCCCGCCGCGCACCGCCTGCGCCGCGATCTGGTCGAGAATGCTCAGCGCCGTCTTGCCGAGATCCTCAAACCCCAACTTCCCGTTCCTGACCGCGCGCACCAAAGCATTCTCTATCCCCGCGCCCGCCTTGTCCGCGCCGGCGACCAACGGCCCGTCGAGCGCGCGCTTCATCGTGTCGACATCCTTGGCGAACCCCGCAGTATCCGCGCGCACGCTCACCACCAGCCGCTCGATTTCCTCATCCATCCGGAAACGCCTCCCTCAGCCGCGCGATCACCCCCGCGTCAGGCGGCAAGACTGCAGCCTCATCCCCAACCAACGCTCGCACCACTGCCCCGAGCTCCGCCGGCGTCGCCGCCCAGAACTCCCCCGGCCGCCACCCGAGCGCCGCCCCCGCAAACCCCGCGAGGCGCCCCGCGCGCGAACCAAAATCCTCCCCTGAAAGGGGAGGGGGGCCGCGAAGCGGTGGAGGGGTGTCCCCGCTCGCTGCTGTCGACACCCTTCCGTCGCGCTGACGCGCGCCACCTCCCCTGCCAGGGGAGGATCGATCCACGGCCTTCACCGCCCCGCCAAAATCTGCGCCAGCAGCGCCTTGAGCGCCGGCGTCGCCACCGCCAGCCCGCCGGCCACGACCCCATCCCCGAACCGCTCCCGCGTCATCCCCTCCGGAACATCGGCCAGGCAATGCCAGAACAGCGTAACCATCTCGCCCAAGCTCAGAGCCCCCGCCGCCGCCCGCTCGACCAGGCCGAACAACGGCCCGATCTCCTGCTCCGCCGCGACCAGCGCGGCGAAACTCGGCCGCAGCACCAGCTCGACCCCACCGACCCTGACCGCCGCCTCGCCCCGCGCCGGATTGGCGCTCACGCCGACACCACCGCGCCCGAACTCTCGAGCGCGATCGTGTAGGATCGCTCGCCATTGTAATCCCCGGCATAATCGAGCCGCGTGACGAGGAACCTGCCCGTCACCGTCTCTCCGCTTTCGAATGCCAGCCGATAGTCATCGACCGCCCCCGACAGCGCATTCCCCTTGATCCGCGTCTCCGCCGCCGACCCGGTGAACACGCCCGCGCCGCTCACCGACACCGACCGCACCCCGGCTCCCGACAGCAGCTCACGCCACCCGCCCGAATCCTTCGAGGTGATCTCGACCATCGCGCCGTTGACCGTCATCTGCGTGGTCCTGAGCCCCGCCACCGTGGTGAACCCCACCGGCGACGCCCCGTCCCCGACCTTCAACAAAAACGCACTCCCCGCTTCCGCACTCATGGTGTTCTCCGTGCAGAGCGGCACCGGCCCGCGCCCCCACCCGGCCACCCAAGGCGCTTTTACAATGGGTGGCCGGGGGGGGGAGCGG
>JBQCHO010000007.1:0-7120 GCA_051954635.1 Sphingomonas sp.
CGGTATTAGCTCAAATTTCTCTGAGTTATTCCGAACCCAAGGGCAGATTCCCACGCGTTACGCACCCGTGCGCCACTAGACCCGAAGGTCTCGTTCGACTTGCATGTGTTAGGCATGCCGCCAGCGTTCGTTCTGAGCCAGGATCAAACTCTCAAGTTTGATGTTCCACTCCATCGAGGTGGAATGACCCCGATCGAGCAGCTCATTTCAAGGAGCCGTTCCTGCACAAATCTTACATGGTGTGTGTAGGACATGTTATGGCCAACCGCCGTGAAGCGGCAGGCCATTGGAACGGCTTGGTTTGTCCGAGTATCCAGCACCTTGAATGCTGGACCCGGGGCCGCCGCCCACATGTCCCTTCATCTAGACTAACAATGTCAAAGAGCGCAAAAGACCGACGCCTCGGTAAACCCCTTTTCCTCGGGGCGACCATGGCGCCTGGTTTTTGGTGACCGCCGCGCCGTTCCGTGTGGCCCGTCGCTGCGGTGACGTCCATCTAGGTGAGGGGTTCCGAGGCGTCAAACACTTTTTGCAATTTTGTTTCAGCCGACCTCAAAAACCGCAGAATTCCGCCAAATTTACGTGTCAGAAAGTTTGTCGGGCGCATAGGCGGCAGATGGCATCGGCGCTCGAATCGACGAATCAACCCGCAGAATCGCTCGGGAATCAGGTGCGGAGCGCCGTAATCTGGCGTTCGGGCAGCCAGATTCTCGGCCAGATCATCCAGTGGAGCGCCACCTTCACCGTGATTCGGCTGCTGCCGCCGCGCGATTACGGCCTGATGGCGATGACGCAGGTCGTGCTGGTGCTGCTGACGATGCTCAATGGAGCGGGGCTGACCAGCGGGCTGGTCCAGCAGGCCGAGCTCACCCGCAAGCAGATCGCGCAGGTGTTCGGGATGCTGCTGCTGCTGAACGGTGCGCTCGCCACGATCCAATATGCCGGCGCGCCGCTGGTCGCGGCTTATTATCATCAGCCGCTCGTCGCCGAGATGCTGCGCGTGCAGGTCGCAATGTATCTGCTGATGCCCTTCATCGCGATTCCCTATGCGCTGCTCGCCCGCGCAATGGACTTCCGCCGGCAGGGCGTAATCAACATCGTTTCGTCGATCGCCAGCGCCTCGACCGCGCTGGGCGGCGCGCTCGCCGGCTGGGGGGTGTGGGCGCTGGTGCTCGCGCCGGTCGCCTTCTTCGCAGCGCGCGCGATCGGCATGCTGATCGCCGCGCGCTGGCTGTTGATGCCGCACTTCGACTTTCGCGGCGCGGGCGGGCTTGCGCGGTACGGCGCGCTGATGACGATCGGCTCACTCTTCTGGTTCGTCGAGAGCCAGGCCGACATCTTCATCGCCGGCCGCAGCTTTTCCGCGCACGAACTCGGCATCTATTCGACCAGCCTGTTCCTGACGCAGATCTTCGTTTCGAAGTTCGTGCCGCCGCTCAACGAGGTGGCCTTCTCGGCCTATGCGCGGATCCAGCACGACGCCGACGCCTTCCCCCGCGCCTTCGCGCGTGCGGCGCGGTTGATCCTGATCGCCGCCCTGCCCTTTTATCTCGGCCTCGCGGTCACTGCCGGGCCATTGGTCGAGATCGCGCTCGGCCGGCAATGGCTGCCCGCGGTGCCGATCGTCCACCTGCTCGCCTTCGCGATGCCGTTCATGACGCTGCAAGTCCTGTTCGCGCCCGCGTGCGAGGCGCGCGGGCGGCCGGGCATTCCGATTCGCGTCTCGGCCTATGGCGCAGTGATCCTGGCGACCGCCTTCCTGATCGGCGTCCAGTTCGGACCAGACGGCCTCGCCTGGGCGTGGATCGTCGCCTATCCGATCTTCCTGAGCGTCTCGGCGGCGCAGTCGCTGCCGACGATCGGCCTAAAACCGCTCGAGCTGGTTCGCGCGGTCGCGCCGCCCGCGATCGGCGCGGCGGCGATGGCGTTCGTCGTCGCGTTGGTCGAGCGGGCGCTGCCGCCGATGCCCGCGCTGCCGTTACTGGCGATCCTCGTCGCGATCGGCGCGACGACCTATGGGCTGTGGTTGATGCTGTTCGCCCGCGACGCGGCGCGCGAGTTGGTGGCGATCGTCCGCCACCGTCCGCTCGAGGAGGCTCAGGCCGACTGAATATAGTCGCGCATCGCCGCGGCGTCGGCTTCGATCCGCTCGATACGATATTTGACGAGATCGCCGATCGAGACGAGCCCGATCATCCGATCGCCGTCGATCACCGGCAGATGACGGATGCGCCGCTGCGTCATCAAAGACAGCGCGCCGAGCACCGCGTCCTTCGGGGCGACGGTGACCGCGGGCGCCGTCATCACGTCGCCGACGGTGCGGTCGAGCGCGGCGGCGCCATCCTGCGCCAGGGCATAGATGACGTCTCTCTCAGAGAATATGCCGGTCACGCGATCGCCGTCGATCACCGGCAGCGCGCCGATTCGCCGATTCGCCGATCGGCGAGCAAGGCGACCGCCTCGCTCACCCGGCTGTCGGACGACACCGACACGACTTCATGGCCCTTGCCGTTCAGGATCGCGGCGATCGTCATGGCACCTCTCCTTCCGGGTCGGCGCGCGCAGGCTCTGAGGATATGCGGGGCCGCGCAGGCCGGCTGACATTTCGAGTCCGTTGAGCCTTGAGTGTCTCACCTTTGCCCCGATATGGCAAAGCATGAGCAAGGAGCCGCCCGGCCTGGACGATCCCGCCGCCGCGGCGTTCGCCTGGGCGCGCTTCCGGCGCATCCTGCGGTGGATGGCGCTGGTTATCGCGGTGATCGACGCGCTGGCGATCCTCGCGATCGACCATTTCTATGGGCCGCTATCACTGCTGACGATCGTCGCGACCGCGATCGGCTTCGGCGCAACGATGCTGCTCGCCGCGGCATTGATGGGGCTAGTGTTCATGAGCGCCGGCACCGGCCACGATCAGGCGGTCGAGGATTTCGCCAAGACGCAAAAAGGCCGGCGCCGCCCCTGAGCTGCACCGGCCCTTTCATTCTGATCGCAGATTATCAGCCGATCGATTCGGCAGCCTCTCCGCTTGCGGCACGCGTACGGCGGCGGCGCGGCTTTTCCTCGCCATCGTCGTCATTGGCGGTGACGCCGAGCGACGGCGGCAGGCGATCCGCGTCGAGCCCGGCCGATTCCTCCTGCCGCTGCGGCGCGGCGTCCTTGCGCGGGCGACCGCGGCGACGCGGCGCCGCCTCGGCGACGGGCTCGCCCTCGCTCGCGCGCTCGCCTTCGGCCGGCGCCTGCTCGGCACCGCTATTGCGGGGCCCGCGCGAGCGGGCCTGATGGCGCGGCGCTTCGGCTTCGCCATTGTCGTCATCGGCGTGGCCATTGCCGTTGCCGTTGCCGCGGCCATTCATTCTCGGCTCGTCGCGGTCGCGACGCTGGTTGAACTGGCGGCGATCGTCGCCGTCATCCTCGGCGTCATTGTCCTCGTCCGCCTCGGCGTCCTCGCGCTGGCGGCGCTGGTCCTCGAAACGAGACTTGTTCTCGTTGAGCACGCGGAAATAGTGATCGGCGAACTGCAAGTAATATTCGGTGTTGACCCGATCGCCCTGCATCTGCGCGTCTCGCGCGAGATTCTTGTACTTCTCGTAGAGCTGGCTGGCATTGCCGCGCTGGCGGCTGTCGATCCGGCTGTTCGAATTGGGGTTACCCTGCGGGCGCTGCCCACCACCACCACGGCCGCGACGGCGGCCGGCCTGACGATTGTTCATCAAAGTCTGTCTGTCCTCGTCCCTTGAAAATCACCCGGCCCCACGCCGAATTCGCGAACTCAGCGCGTCTCCCCTGCGCGGACGCCACCGCAAAGCGGTGCGCCAATGCTGCCACGGCCGCCGGACTGCAGCGGCTTCATGACGAGGGAATGGGCCCAGGGCCTCTTTTCAACAACTTGGTTGAAGGTGCCCGCCCCAATGGGGGTCTTAGCCCGGCGGCGCACAATATCCAAGAGGAAATGTGGGGTGGCGGGTGCGCTTTTCAAGTTGCGACGATCGCCCGCGGCCTGCCGCCGAGATCGCGACGTAACGACCAACCCAGCCCCGCCGCTTCCACCAGCGAACCGACCGCATCGGCTTGGGCATGGCCGATCTCGAGAATCGCGACGCCGCCTGGGGCGATCAGCCGCTGCAGATCGGGGACGATGATGCGATACGCGTCGAGCCCGTCGTCGCCGGCAAACAAGGCGCTTGCGGGCTCATGCTCGCGCACTTCGGGTGGGAGCGGTTCGGCGGTACCGATATAAGGTGGGTTGGCGAGGATCAGATCGAACCGCGCGTCGATGCCCGCTGCCCAATCGCCTTCGACGAACCGCGCGCGGTTGGCCATGCCGAGCCGCGCGGCGTTGGCATGCGCCATCGTCAGCGCTTGCGGACTGCGATCGACGCCGAGCCCGGTCGCTGCGGGCCATTCGTCGAGCGCGGCAAGCAGCAGCGTGCCCGGGCCGGTGCCGAGATCGAGGATCGTGGCGGGCGCGCGACCGACGAAATGCTCGATTGCCGCTTCGATCAGCGTCTCGCTGTCCGCGCGCGGGACGAGCGCGCCGGGGCCGACCGCGAGGTCGATCGTCCAGAATGCGCGGATGCCGGTGATGTAAGCGATCGGCTCGTTCGCGAGGCGGCGGGCGACCATGGCTTCGAACGCGGCCGGTGCTGGATCGTCGAGGTGGCGCAGCAGCAGATCATCGCGAGAGACGCCGAGGGCATGCGCCATCAGGATCTCGGCATCGAGGCGCGGGGTGTCGGAGACGGCGGCGAAAGAAGCGGTGGCGGCGGCGAGCGCGTGCCGGACCCTCACGTCGGCCCCGCGCCGCGGCAAAGCCGCGTCGTCGGACGGGGCAAAGAGCCCCGCCGGCCGCGCTTGGCCGAGCCCTGCCGCGGCGCGCGGCAGGCCGGCCTACGCGCCATTCAAACTCGCCAGGCGTTCGGCCTGGTCCTCGGCGATCAGCGCGTCGATCAGCTCGTCCATTTCGCCTTCGAGGATCTCGGGCAGGCGGTGGAGCGTCAGGTTGATGCGGTGATCGGTCACGCGGCCTTGCGGGAAATTATAGGTGCGGATGCGCTCCGAGCGGTCGCCCGAGCCGACCATCGACTTGCGCGCACCCGATCGCTCCGCCGCCAGCCGCTCGCGCTCGGCCTCGTAAAGGCGCGTGCGCAGCACCTTCATCGCCTTCGCCTTGTTCTTGTGCTGCGACTTCTCGTCCTGCTGGATCACCACCAGCCCAGTCGGAAGGTGGGTGATGCGCACCGCCGAATCGGTGGTGTTGACCGACTGCCCGCCCGGCCCCGACGAGCGATATACGTCGATGCGCAAATCCTTGTCGTCGATCTGGACATCGACCTCCTCGGCCTCGGGCAGCACCGCGACGGTCGCCGCCGAAGTGTGGATGCGCCCGCCCGATTCGGTGACGGGCACGCGCTGGACGCGGTGGACGCCGCTTTCGAATTTGAGGCGCGCGAACACCCCCTGCCCCGTCACGCTGGCAACGACTTCCTTGTAGCCGCCGGCTTCCGAGGCGCTCGCCGAAATGAGCTCGACCCGCCAGCCGCGGCTGTCGGCGTAGCGCTGATACATCCGCATCAGATCGCCCGCGAACAGCGCCGCCTCGTCGCCCCCGGTGCCGGCGCGGATTTCGAGCATCGCCGGGCGCTCGTCGGCGGCGTCGCGCGGCAGCAACGCGAGCGCCAGGCCGTGCTCGGCGGTTTCGAGCCGCTCCTGGTTGTCGCGCAATTCCTCCTCGGCCATCGCGCGCAATTCGGGATCGGCCTCGTGCGTCATGTGGCGCAGGCTGACCGCCTCGGCGCGCAACCGCCGCACCTCGCCCGCCGCCGCGGCGACCGGCTCCAGTTCGGCATATTCCTTGGAGACGGCGACGAAGCGCTCGCCGGGCAGGTCGCCGGTCGCCATCAGCGCCTGCAACTCGTCCCGCCGCGCCTCGATCTGCGCGATCCGTTCGGCCGAGATGGTGGTCATGCGACCAGCTTCTTGCCGTCACCCCGGGCTTGACCCGGGGTCTGGCTGCCTTGGCCCAGCGAGGAAGAAGAAGCCTGACCCCGGCTCAAGGCCGGGGTGACAAAGCGAGAGCCCATCACTGTTCAAACACGCCGAGGAGCTGAGCTTCAAGCTCACCCAGATTCTCGCCGACTACTTTCAACCGGCGAAGTGGCTTCCCGTCTTCGAGCCTTACCGACTCAATCGCCCGCGGCTTCTGCTTCACGGCCTTATCGAACCGCTTACGAGGCGAGCCCGTCGCGATCAGATCGGCAACCCAACCCGCCCGGCGGAAACGAGCAAGCGACGAAAGAGCAGCGGCTAACGCATCATCCTCCTCAGCGACGACGAGAACGTCTGGCCGCTCGGCGTCCGGCTCCTCGACCAACATCGCCAGCCGCTCAACGCCCGCCGCCCAACCGACCGCCGGGGTGTGGGGGCCGCCCAAGCTCTCCATCAGCCCGTCATAGCGGCCGCCGCCGAGCACGGTGCCTTGCGCGCCGAGGCGATCGGTGACGAACTCGAAGGCGGTGTGGCGGTAGTAATCGAGGCCGCGCACCAGGCGGGCGTTGCGCGTCCACGCGACGCCGGCGGCGTCGAGGCCCTTGGTCACCGCCTCGAAATAGGCGCCCGCTTCGCTGGTCAAATGCGCGTCGATGTCGGGGGCGGCGTCGGCGATCGGACGGTCGCGCGGGTCCTTGCTGTCGAGGATGCGCAGCGGGTTCTTGGCGAGGCGCGTCTGGCTGTCCTCGCTCAAATCGCCGCGATGCGCCTCGAAATGCGCGACCAGCGCCTGGCGCCACGCCTCGCGCGTTTCCGAATCGCCGAGCGTATTCAATTGCAACGTCACGCCCTCGGTGATGCCGAGTTCCTTGAGCAACTGGTCGGCGAGCGCGAGCAGCTCGACGTCGGCGGCGGGTTCGGCCGCGCCGATCACCTCGGCGTCGATTTGGTGAAACTGGCGGAAGCGGCCCTTTTGCGGGCGCTCGTAGCGGAACACCGCGCCGCTCGTCGCCAGCTTGAGCGGCGCATATTGCTGCCAGCCCTCGGTCAGATAGGCGCGGCACAGCCCGGCGGTGAATTCGGGGCGCAGCGTCAACGAATCGCCGCCGCGATCGGGGAAGGTGTACATCTCCTT
>JBQCHO010000008.1:0-3318 GCA_051954635.1 Sphingomonas sp.
CCGCCGGTGTTTGGGGGGCGTGCGGTTTTCAAATCCCCCCTTGCAAAATTCTGTTTCCCCCCCCCCGGTGGGGGGTGGGGGTGGCCCCCGCGCCCCACGGCTGGGGGTGGGTGTGGGGGCGGTCACCGAGCTGACCTCTGCGTCGCATCCCCCTCATCCAAGGTCCACGAGGCAGCAAGCCGCCAAGCTTCGCTATCCTTCTCCCGCAAGGGGAGAAGGATTAAGACTTACGCTTCCTGCGCCAGCTTCTCGGCCTTGGCGATCACGTCGTCGATGCCGCCGACCATGTAGAAGGCCGCTTCGGGCAGGTGATCGTATTCGCCGTCGACCACCGCCTTGAACGACTTCACGGTGTCTTCGATCTGGACGAACTTGCCGTTGATGCCGGTGAACACTTCGGCGACGTGGAACGGCTGGCTGAGGAAGCGCTGGATCTTGCGTGCCCGGCTGACGGTCAGCTTATCCTCTTCCGACAGCTCGTCCATGCCGAGGATCGCGATGATGTCCTGCAGCGACTTGTACTTCTGCAGGATCGACTGGACGGCACGCGCGGTCTCGTAATGCTCTTGCCCCACGACGCGCGGTTCGAGCACGCGGCTGGTCGAATCGAGCGGATCGACCGCCGGATAGATGCCGAGTTCGGAGATCGCACGGTTGAGCACGGTGGTCGCGTCCAAGTGCGCGAACGAGGTCGCGGGCGCCGGATCGGTCAAGTCGTCCGCGGGCACGTACACGGCCTGCACCGAGGTGATCGAGCCCTTGTTGGTCGAGGTGATGCGCTCCTGCAGCGCGCCCATGTCGGTCGACAGCGTCGGCTGATAGCCCACCGCCGACGGAATGCGGCCGAGCAGCGCCGACACCTCGGCGCCCGCCTGGGTGAAGCGGAAGATGTTGTCGACGAAGAACAGCACGTCCTGACCTTCGACGTCGCGGAAATATTCGGCGATCGTCAGACCCGACAGCGCGACGCGCGCGCGCGCGCCCGGCGGCTCGTTCATCTGGCCGTAGACCAGCGCCACCTTCGATCCCTCGCTGGTCGCCTTGCCGTCGGCATCCTTGGCGATGACGTTGGCGTCGAGGAATTCGTGATAGAGGTCGTTACCTTCGCGCGTGCGCTCGCCGACGCCGGCGAACACGCTGGTGCCGCCATGGCCCTTGGCGATGTTGTTGATCAGTTCCTGGATCAGCACGGTCTTGCCGACGCCGGCGCCGCCGAACAGGCCGATCTTGCCGCCCTTGGCGTAGGGCGCGAGCAGGTCGATGACCTTGATGCCGGTGACGAGGATCGCGCTGTCGGTCGACTGGTCGACGAACAGCGGGGCGGGGGCGTGGATCGGGGCGGTCTCGGTGGCGCCGATCGGGCCCAATTCGTCGATCGGCTCGCCGATGACATTGAGGATGCGGCCCAGCGTCTTGGGGCCGACCGGCACGCGGATCTGCGAGCCGGTGTCGGTGACGGTCTGGCCGCGGGTCAGGCCCTCGGTCGCGTCCATCGCGATCGTGCGCACCGTGTTCTCGCCGAGGTGCTGCGCGACCTCGAGGACGAGGCGGTTGCCGTTATTGTCGGTCTCGAGCGCCGAGAGGATCGCCGGCAGGCGGTCCTCGAAGGTCACGTCGACGACGGCGCCGATCACCTGGGTGACGCGGCCGACATTGTTGGTCGTCGCCTGGGGCGCTGCGGTTTCGCCGCCGACGGGCGCGGCCTTTTTCGCGCGCGGCTTGGCGGCGGGCTTCTTGGTGGTGGGGGCTGCGGTTGCCATGTCTCTCAGTCCTGCCTTCTAAAAATCTTGCTTCCCCGGCGAAGGCCGGGGTCCAGTTACGAGCGGCCCGATGCTGGGCCCCGGCCTTCGCCGGGGAGGGCCAAGTTAAAGAGCTTCGGCTCCAGAAATAATCTCGACCAATTCCGTGGTGATCGCGGCCTGGCGGGTGCGGTTGTACTGGATCGTCAGCTTGTTGATCATGTCGCCGGCGTTGCGCGTCGCATTGTCCATCGCGGTCATGCGGCTGCCTTGCTCGGACGCGGCATTCTCGAGCAGCGCACGGTAAATCTGCACCGCCAGGTTGCGCGGCAGCAAGTCGGCGAGGATCGTCTCCTCATCGGGCTCGTACTCGACCGCGCCGACGCCCTTGGCGGCATCTGCATCGACCGGAACCGGGATGACCTGACGATCGACCGGCTCCTGCACGAGCGCCGACTGGAACTTCGCGTAGAACAGGTGCGCGACATCGAACTCGCCCGCTTCGAAACGGTCGATCACGTTATCGGCGACCATCTGCGCGTCGGCGAACGAGACGTACTTGATCGCGCCCATCTCGATATCGCCAGCGATGTTCTTGGGGTAGAAGCGCTTGAGCACGCGGCCCTTCTTGCCGACGGTCAGGATCTTGACCGTCTTGCCCTGCGCGATCAGCTCCTCGGCCTTGCGGCGCGCGGCGCGGACGATGTTCGAGTTGAACGCGCCGGCGAGGCCGCGCTCGGAGGTGGTCACGATCAGCAGGTGGACCGCGTCGTGCCCGTTGCCGGCGAGCAGCTTGGGCGTCTGGTCGCTGATCGTGACGCGGCTCGCCAGGCTGGCGACGACCTGCTCGATCCGCTCGGCATAGGGACGCCCGGCCTCCGCCGCTTCCTGCGCACGGCGCAGCTTGGCGGCGGCGACCATCTTCATCGCCTTGGTGATCTTCTGCGTCGACTTCACCGAGCCGATGCGGATTTTCAGGGCCTTGAGGCTCGCCATTTTAGTCCGTCTCTACATCCGTTCGCTTCGAGCGTGTCGAGAAGCGTGTCTCGACTACGCTCGACACGAACGGCGTTGGTATCAAGCAAACGACTTCGCGAACGCGTCGAGCGCGTCCTTGAGCTTGCCCTTGGTCTCGTCCGACAGATCGCGCTTGTCGCGGATATCCTTGAGGATATCGGCGTGGTTGGCGCGCATATCGGTCAGCATCGCCGCTTCGAAGCGGGTCACCGCGGCAACGTCGATGCCGTCGAGATAGCCGTTGGTGCCCGAGAAGATCGACACCGTCTGCTCCTCGAAGGGCATCGGGTTGAACTGCGGCTGCTTGAGCAGCTCCGTCAGCCGCGCGCCGCGGTTGAGCAGCTTCTGCGTTGCCGCATCGAGATCCGAACCGAACTGCGCGAAGGCGGCCATTTCGCGATATTGCGCGAGCTCCAGCTTGATCGAGCCAGACACCTTCTTCATCGCCTTGGTCTGCGCGGCCGAGCCGACGCGGCTGACCGACAGGCCGACGTTGATCGCCGGGCGGATACCGGCGAAGAACAGGTCGGTCTCGAGGAAGATCTGCCCGTCGGTGATCGAG
>JBQCHO010000009.1:0-12324 GCA_051954635.1 Sphingomonas sp.
GCGCGCGGGCGCGCTCGAATTGCTGCCGATTCCCGCGGTAATGGTGACGATCGCCGATGGCACCTTCCGCTTCGAAGAGGTCAACACGCCGTTCCGCCTCGCCGGGCTGGGCGCGAGCGCCGACCGTTCGCCGCTGGCTCAGTTGCTCGGCGGGCGAGTGCGGAGCTTCCTCGGGTCGGCGCGCGAGACCGAGCAGTTTCCCTGGCAGCTCGGCGATGCGGTCGATTGCCGGCATTACCGCGTCATGCTGGCGCGATCGCGGATCGACCCGGCGCATCGCTGCCTGGTGACGCTGGTCGACCAGACATCCGAGGTTCGCACCGAACACAGCTTGCGCCGCGAGATGCTGACCGACAGCCTGACCGGGCTGCCCAATCGCGCCGGCTTTTCGGACCGGCTCGAGGAACTGATCGAAGGGCCTGGGGCATCCAAGGCGGGATGTGCGGTGCTGGTGGTCGATCTCGATCGCTTCAGCCGGGTCAATGCCTGCCTGGGCTCGCTCGCGGGCGACGAATTGCTGATTACCGTCGCGCGTCGGCTGAAGGGGGCGCTGCGTGCCCGCGACACGCTGGCGCGGATCGGCGGCGACGAATTCGCCATCCTGTTAAGCCTCGACGAAGGCCGTGAGGAGGCCAATCGCGCCGCGCAGCGCATCCAGGCGACGCTGGCGACGCCGTTCCGCCTCTCCGACCTCGAATTCCGCGTCGCCTGTTCGATCGGCGTCGCCTTTTCGGGCGAGGACGAGCGCGATGCCGAGGCGCTGATCCGCCACGCGCAATTCGCGGTCAACCGCGCCAAGGCGAGCGGGGTCGCCGAAATCTATCACCCCAAGGCATTCGTCATCGCGCGCGAGCAATTCTCGATCGAGACCGCACTGCGCCGCGCGATCGATGACGAGGTGCTGACGCTGCAATTCCAGCCGATCGTCGATCTCGCCAATGGCCGCGTCGTTTCGTTCGAATCGCTCGCGCGCTGGACCGACGACAAGGGCGTCGTCCACAGCCCGTGCGAGTTCATTCCCGTCGCCGAGGAATCGGGGCTGATCGTGCCGCTCGGCCGCTGGGCGATCGAGCAGGCGACGCGGACGCTGGCGCATTGGGATGCGCTGGCGGGCGGATCGTGCGGGGTCGGCGTCGCGGTCAACATCTCGGCGATCCAGATGCAGCGGGATACCGTCGCGCCCGTCGTGGAGCGCGCGCTGGCGGCGACCGGGCTGGCGGGAGATCGCCTGACGCTCGAATTGACCGAAAGCGCGGTGGTGACCGATCCCGATCGCGTCGCGGCGACGCTGCACAGCCTGCGTGCGCTCGGCGCGACGCTGGCGATGGACGATTTCGGCACCGGCTATTCGAACCTCGGGCATCTGCAGAAGCTGCCGATCGACGTGCTCAAGATCGACCAGTCGTTCGTCACCTACATGCTCGAAGACCGCGACAAGGTGGCGATCGTGCGCGCGATCCTCAGCCTGGCGCAGACGCTGGGGATGCGGACCACGGCCGAGGGGATCGAGACCAACGAACTCGGACAGACGCTGGCCGCCTTGGGGTGCACGCACGGGCAGGGTTATGCCTATGCGCGGCCGCTCGATCCGCAAGCAGCGTTCGCCTATCTGGTCGAGCGCAACCAGTTGCCGACGAGCTGATCGGCGATTTCGTCGACGCGGGCGGTGTCGGGGAAACCTTCGGCGATCCACTGATCCTCGGCCTCGCGGCGCAAGCGGGCGACATCGGGGCCCTTGGCGACGCCGCGAGCGACGATCGACCCGCCCGACAGCGGGAAGGTCGGCGGCGTCCAGGCGATGATCTGTCGTGCGCCTTCGAGCGGGTCGGCGGTCTGGAGCAACCAGCGATCGAGCGCCTGCTCGGTGCCGAGCCGGTAGGCGAGGGGGTGCGGGGCGGTAAGGTCGCCATCGAGCGCTGAAATCAGCCGCCGGCGATCGGCATTCGATAGCTTGAGGCGCGCGCCGACCGTCTCGCCGATCGCGGGATCGTCGGGCAGCAACGCGGCAAGGCGGCGGATCGGGTGCGGGGCAAGACCCGCGGCGGCTTCGGTCGCGGCGACGCGCGCGAGGCGCTCGACGCCGCGACCGTCGATCTCCGGGAGAACGGGTTTGAAGATGCCGCGCGCGTACATCAGCGCGGCCGTCTCGACCGCGCCTTTGGCGACGAGCAGCTTGAGCAATTCGGCGGCGATGCGCTCGCGCGACAGCGCCATCAGGTCGTTGGCGCGCGCGGTGCAGGCGTCGAGCCCTGCCGCGTCGGGCGCGTCGCCGAAGCGGGCGTGGAAGCGGAAGAAACGCAGGATGCGCAAATGATCCTCGGCGATGCGCTGGAGGGGATCGCCGATGAAGCGGACGCGGCCGGCCTCCAGGTCGGTAAGGCCGTCGAAATAATCGAAAATCTCGCCGCTTTCCGGATCGGCATAGAGCGCGTTCATGGTGAAGTCGCGGCGCGCGGCGTCGGCCTGCCAATCGGCGGTGAAGGCGACCTTGGCGTGGCGGCCATAGGTTTCGACGTCGTGGCGCAGCGTCGTCACCTCGATCGGGCCGTCGGGAAGGACCGCGGTGATCGTGCCGTGGGCGATGCCGGTCGGCACCGCCTTGACGTGCGCGGCCTTGAGCCGGGCGATCACCTGCTCGGGTTCGAGCGGGGTGGCGATGTCGATATCGGCGACGGGCAGGCCGAGCAGCGTGTCGCGCACGGCGCCGCCGACGAAGCGGGCGCGCCCGTCGTCGGTCGCGAGTATCTGCGTCAGCTCGGTCAGGCACGCGCGGTGGCGCCAAGGGGCGTCGGGGAGCGTCAGACGGTCCATCTGAGCCTCCGCGAGAGGTTGACGATCATCGCGGCGGTGGCGCCCCAGATGCGGAAATCGCCCCACATGATCTCGTAAAAATGGCGCTCGCGACCCTGCCATTCGACGCTCGCTTCGACATGATTGGCGGTGTCGAGCAAAAACGACAGCGGCACTTCGAAAATGTCGGCGACCTCGGCTTCGCGTTTTTCGTACGGAAGTTCGGGCGGCACCACGCCGATCACGGGCGTGACCTGGAAACCCGTGACGGTACGGTAGCGATCCGCGAGGCCGATGACCTCGACCAGAGCGGGATCGAGGCCGATTTCCTCCTCGGCTTCGCGCAGTGCCGCCGCGACGATATCGGCGTCACCGTCGTCAACGCGGCCGCCGGGGAAGGCGACCTGGCCGGCGTGACGGGCAAGCGTGTCGGTGCGGCGGGTGAGAATCACGCCGGGGTCGGCGCGATCGGTGACCGGCACGAGCACCGCGGCCTCGACGCCGGGACGCGCGGCGAGCGCGGCGTCACGCTCGTCGCCGGCGAGGAGAACGATCTCGGGCGCGGGCGCGTGGAGCGCGCGGTGGAGGCGGTTGGCGAGGGTCATGCGGCGGCCATCGCGAAGAACGCGCCGTCGCTCCACACGCCGGGGGTGTCGGCACCGCCAGCGAGCGCGAGGTCGGCGAGCTCGTAATAAAGCGGGCGGGCGATGAGCGCGTCGAGGCCGTTGCGGACGGCGAGATACGGGCGCGGGCCGCTGTCGTCCTGCTCGAAGCGGAGCGGCTGGTCGGGGCCGGCGACAACGATATCGCCGGTGTTGAGGCGGAAGGCGAGGCGCTGGTTCGGCCCATCGCCGTCACGCTTGAGCTCGGTCGCGACGAACGGTGCGTCGTCGACGGCGATGGTCAGTTTTTCGAACGGGGTGACGAGGACGAGGCCGCCATCGGGCTCGCGGCGCAGGATGGTCGAGAACAGCCGGACCATTTCGGGGCGGGTAATCGGTGCGCCCTGGTGGAACCAGGTGCCGTCGCGGGCGATGCGCATCTCGCTGTCGCCGCAATGCGCCGGGTGCCAGGCCTCGACCGGGGGCAGGCGCTGCTCGGCGGCGAAGCGAGCGAGCTCGGCGAGCGGCAGCGTCGCGAAATCGGGGGCGGCGGGCATCGGCACCGACGCGAGGTAGGCGAGCCCGCACGCGCCGTAAAGCCGCGGTGTCGGTGGGACCGAGCGAAGCGATGAAAATCCGACAGATGTGATGAAGGCGGTTGATCTTTGTAACATTGTATCATACCGGCTCGGCGCGATGAGCGACCACGCGCGATCACGAAGCAGAGGACCAGCGAGCGGGGCGCGGCGCTCCGCTGTGGCTGCGATGCCGTTGACTGCCAGGATCCGCGATGCGGGCGCGCGGCTGAGCGCCGGGTTCCTCGCGGTGCTTGTCGCGGCGATGATCGCCTTTACGTGGCAGAGCTTCGTCACGCAGACGCATATCGATCCTGCGCAGATGCCCGTCGCTGCGGTGCGCGGCGCGCCGGCGCATGTCTCGCAAGTCCCGGCGGCACCCGATCGGCCGATCGATTGCCCGATCTGCCACGATGCCGCGCTGGCCGGGCATTATCTGACGCCCGGGCCGGCGTGGGTGCTGGCGCCGATCGTCGTCGTCCTCTGGCGTTTCACCGTCGACGGCAAGGCCGAAGCGCGTCGCGCACGGTCGCACGACTGGCGCAGCCGCGCGCCCCCGACCGCGCGCACCTGATCGTTCATTGACCGGCACCGGATGCGTCGTCGCGCCCGCGCCGTTTCGGGCCTGTTCGCGGCCCGCCTTTTATATTTTCCCGGAGTTTTTCCGATGCGCCAAGCATTGTTCGCCGGCGCGGCTGCGGTCGCGTTTCTTCCTTATGCCGCCGCCGCGCAGACCAGCGCGGCCTCGACCACCCCAGCACCCAAGGACATCGTGGTCACCGCGTCGCCTTACGCGACGGTGACGCCAAGCATCACCGCCAAGGTCGACCGCAGCCAGATCCTCGATTCGGGCGGCGCGAGCATCGCCGATTCGCTCAAGGACGTGCCGGGCATCGCGTCGAGCGGGTTCGCCGCCGGCGCGAGCCGGCCGATCATCCGCGGGATGGATTCGACCCGCGTCCGCATCCTGGAAGATGGGCTCAGCAGCTCAGACGTGTCCGACATCGGCCCCGATCACGGCGTGCCGATCGACCCGCTGTCCGCCCAGAGCATCGAAGTGGTGCGCGGCGCGGGCACGCTGCGCTACGGCAGCCAGGCGATCGGCGGCGTGGTCAACGCGATCAACAACCGCGTGCCGATGACGCTGCCCGACAAGCCGCTGACCGGCGAGATGACGGGCGATTTCGGTTCCGCCGACGACAGCGCGCAGGGATCGGTGATGATGGACGGCCGCGCCGGCGACATCGCCGCGCATTTCGACGGCTTTTATCGCAACGCCAGCGATTACGACACGCCGCTGGGCGTGCAGCAGAACTCGTTCTTCCGCGGCTATGGCGAGACGGCGGGCGCGTCCTATTTCTTCGGGCAGAACAAGGACAGCCATGTCGGTGCGACGATCGAGCAATACGATTCGCAATATGGCATCCCGAGCGACACGACCTATATCGACATGCACCAGACCAAGGTGCTGACGAAGAACTCGTTCAACCTCGGATCGGGGCTGCTCCAGACCCTGAAGCTGGATGGCAGCTATGCCGATTACCAGCACAGCGAGGACGATCCCGACGGCACGGTGCTGACCACGTTCAAGAACCGCGAGTTCGACAGCCATGCCGAACTGCTGTTCGCGCCGATCGGGCCGCTGTCGAACACCGCGCTCGGCGTCGAGGTGCAGCACCGCAAGTTCCAGGCGCTGGGCGAGGACAGCGCCTATCTGTTCCCCACGGTGACGTCGAGCGAAGCGGGTTATCTGTTCACCGAAGCGCCGGTGACCGATGCGCTGAAGCTGCAGGCCAGCGGGCGGATCGAGCAGGTCCACATCACCGGCACGCCGGCGTCCGACGTGTTCACCAAGCGCGATTTCACGCCCGCGAGCGGCGCGATCGGCGCGCTTTACGATCTCGGACGGATCGCGAAGCTGGGGCTGACTTTCTCGACCACCGGGCGCGCACCGGCGATCACCGAGCTTTTCGCACGCGGCGGGCATGACGGACCGAATACCTATGAGACGGGCGATCCCAACCTCAAGATCGAGCGCGCCAATTCGATCGAGGGCACGCTGCGCGTCGATCACGGCCGGTTCGGGTTCGAAGGCAGCATCTACAGCTCGTGGTTCCACAATTACATCTATGGCGACCTGACCGGGCGGACTTGCGACGATGCCGGCGTGTGCACGGCCTCGCCCGATGGCGACCTGAAGGAGCTGTTCTACCGTCAGCAGGGCGCGCATTTCCGCGGGATCGAGGGCAAGGCGCATGTCGATCTGGTCAAGACCGCGGACGGCGGCGGGTTGCGGGCGCAGGCGCTCGCCGACTATGTCCGTGCGACGCTGGGCGACGGCAGCAACGTGCCGCGCATCCCGCCTTATCGCTATGGCGGCGGGCTGAGCTGGACGGGCAAGCAGATCGATGCCGGGTTCCTGTTCATCCATGACGGGCGGCAGGACAAGTTCGGCGCGTTTGACGCAGCGACGCCGAGTTATAACGACCTGTCGGCGCATGTCTCGGTGCGGCCTTTCAAGGCGGCGCAGGGGATCGAATTCACGATCGTCGGCCAGAATCTGACCAACGACGTGCAGCGCGACGCCGCGGCGCTCAATCGCGATCAGGTGGTGATGGCGGGGCGCAGCGTGCGCTTCGTGGTGCGGCTGGCGACGTTCTGACGCGCCTCGTCGTTGCGAGCGTCGCGACTCAATCCAGGGCGGCTTGCGCTGTCCTGGATTGCTTCGTCGCCATGCTTCTCGCCATGACGGAAGAATTCGGCAATCTCGCGTTCAGATTGGCGAGTTAAGGCACGAACATGGATCGCAAGACGTTCAATCGCATTGGCATCGCCGCCGTCATCCTGCTCGCGCCGGGCGGGTTCGTGCTGGGGGCGAGTCTTGCTGCACGCAAATGGCGGCAGCGCGAGGCGGCGAAGGGTGTCGCCGAACGCGAGGATCAGGCGGTCAGTTGACCGCCTCGGGCAGCAGGTCCGAGACTTCCTTGACGAACCGCGCGAGGCTGATCGGCTTCGAAACGTAGGCGTCGGCGCCGGCGGCGCGGATGCGGTCCTCGTCCTCGCGGCCGGCATAAGCGGTCACCGCCATGATCGGGATGCGGCGCAGCGTCTCGTCCTGCTTCAGCGTCTCGATCAGCTCGAAGCCGCTGACGTGCGGCATCTGGATGTCCATGATGATCAGTTCGGGATCGAAGTCGCGCGCCTTCGTGATCGCATCGCGGCCATCGCGCACCGGCTCCGCGGCGAATTCGTGCGCGCGCAGCAAATCGCAGAACAGTTTCAGATTGAGTTCGTTGTCCTCGACAACGAGCACCCTTTTTGTCACCTGCGTGTCGTCCTCAAACTGGTACGGCCCTTATCTAATCCATGTGCCCAATCGAGACAATCGGACCCGACGATCAAGCGCTGGCGCTGCGCGCGCTGGTATGGACGCTTGGTGACGGCGACCGCGCGAGCCGGTTGCTGGCGCTGACCGGGCTCGACCCCGATGATCTGCGGGCGCGTGCTGGCCATGCCGCTGTTCTGGCTGCAACACTCTGTTTTATCGAGAATCATGAACCCGATCTCATTGCCTGCGCCGATGCGCTGGGGGTGAAGCCGGGCGATCTGATCGCGGCGCGACGCCGCCTGGAGAATTCATGACCCGCCCGCTTCTGATCTGCGACTGCGACGAAGTGCTGCTCCACATGGTGCGCCATTTCGGGACATGGCTGCGCGAAACGCACGACATCGCCTTCACGCCCGACGGCGGCGATTTCGCCAACAGCATGACGCGCGCCGACGGATCGCGACCGAGCACGGAAGAGATGTGGGGGCTGCTCGGCGGGTTCTTTCCGGCCGAGATGGAGCGGCAGACGCTGGTGCCGCATGCTCGCGAAGCCCTTGCGATGCTTGCCGAGACAGCGGACATCGTCATCCTCACGAACCTTTCAGATGCCTGTCGCACGGCGCGGATCGACCAGCTCGCCGCCTTCGGTATCGAACACCGCGTCGAATGCAACCAGGGCGGCAAGGGCGATCCCGTCGCGCGCCTCGTCGCCGAGCATCGCGCGAGCGTGACGGTATTCGTCGACGATCTGGCTGTCCATCACGATTCGGTCGCGCGCCACGCGCCCGAGGTGCACCGGCTGCACATGGTTTCCGAGCCGGCGATGGCGCCGAGCGTGCCGAAGGCCCCGGCCGCCCACGCGCGGATCGACGATTGGCGCGAGGCGCAAGGCTGGATCGCGGCGCGCTTTGCCGAGGGGCGACCGGCCGGGGGTTGACCCGACGCGGCGCGGCGTCGATTTGGGCGGCATCCCGCGCCGATCCGCCGGCTGCAGCAAAAGGATTCACCATGACCGACCGTATCGACACCAAGCTCGCCGAGCTCGACCTCAAGCTGCCCGAGCCGGCCGCGCCGGTCGCTGCCTATGTCCCGGCGGTCGAAGCGGGCGGGCTGCTGCACATTTCGGGGCAGCTGCCGTTCGATCACGGCCAGCTGATGACCGGCCGGCTGGGTGCCGATCGCGACCTCGAATACGGGCAGGAAGCCGCGCAACGCTGCGCGCTGATGTTGGTCGCGCAGATGAAGGCGGCATTGGGCGGGCTCCACCGCGTCGAACGCATCGTCAAACTCGGCGTGTTCGTCAATTCGACCGCCGACTTCACCGATCAGCCGAAGGTCGCCAACGGCGCGTCGGAGCTGATGGTGACGCTGTTCGGTGATGCCGGCAAGCATGCGCGTTCGGCGGTCGGCGTGCCGACGCTGCCGCTTGGCGCCGCCGTCGAGATAGACGCGATCGTGCAGATCGCGCCGGCGGATGACCTCGCAAGCTGATCCGTTCGGAGCCGTACCGAAGCTCGGGCGTTAGGCTGCCATGCGCGCCTTCGCCCGGCTTCTCGATTCGCTGATCTACACGCGGTCGCGCAACGCCAAGTTGAAGCTGATCGGCGATTATCTCGCCGCCACCCCCGACCCTGATCGCGGCTGGGCGATGGCGGCGCTGACCGGCGACCTCGACCTGCCCGCGATCAAGCCGGCGCTGATCCGCGGGCTGATCGAGGCGCGGGTCGATCCGGTGCTCTACCGTATGAGCCGCGACTATGTCGGCGATTCGGCGGAGACGGTGGCGCTGCTGTGGCCCGGCGATATCGAGGGCGAAGGCGAGGACCTGCGGCTGTCGGCGGTGGTCGATCGGCTAGCCGCGCTGTCGCGATCGGATGCGCCCGCGGTGCTGGCCGATATGCTCGACCGGCTCGATGTTTCGGAGCGCTTTGCGTTGCTCAAGATGGCGACGGGAGCGCTTCGGATCGGTGTCTCCGCGCGGCTGGCCAAGACCGCGCTCGCTCAGGCGTTCGGGCTCGACGTCGATGCGGTCGAGGAGGTGTGGCACGGCATCGCTCCGCCGTACGACACGCTGTTCGCCTGGGCCGAGGGGCGCGGGCATCAGCCGACGCCCGCCGACGTGCCGGTGTTCCGCCCGTTCATGCTTGCGCATCCGCTTGAAGACGTGAGCGTCGATCTCGACGACTATGTCGCCGAGTGGAAGTGGGACGGCATCCGCGTCCAACTCGTCCATGTCGCGGGCGAGACGCGGCTCTACAGCCGCGCGGGCGACGATGTGACGGGGAGCTTTCCCGACGTCGCGAGCGCCTTCCGCACGCCCGGCGCACTCGACGGCGAGTTGCTGGTCAAAGGCGGCGATCAGGGCGGTGCGCTCGGCGAAGGCGCGGGTGCAGCGAGCTTCAATGCGCTGCAGCAGCGGCTCGGGCGTAAGAAGGTGTCGGGCAAGATGCTCGACGACTATCCGGCGTTCGTCCGGCTCTACGACATCCTGTTCGACGGCGACGAAGACCTGCGCGAACTGCCCTGGAGCACGCGGCGCGCGCGGCTCGAATCGTTCGTCGGCGGGCTCGACCCCGAGCGATTCGACCTGTCCACGGTTATCGAGGCCGAGCATTTCGAGGCGCTGACCGAAATCCGCGCTGGTGCTCGCGACGCGGCCATCGAGGGGGTGATGCTCAAGCGGCGCGATTCGCCTTACGTCGCGGGGCGTCGCGCCGGGCTGTGGTACAAATGGAAGCGCGATCCGCTCGTCGCCGATTGCGTGATGATGTACGCGCAGCGCGGCAACGGCCGGCGCTCGTCCTTTTATTCGGACTACACCTTCGGCTGCTGGACCGAGGACGGCGAGCTGCTGCCCGTCGGCAAGGCCTATTCGGGGATCACCGACGAGGAATTGAAGTTCCTCGACAAATTCGTGCGCAACAACACCCTCAACCGTTTCGGCCCGGTGCGCGAGGTCGAGAAGAGCCTGGTGCTCGAGATCGCGTTCGATTCAATCCACGTCTCGAAGCGCCACAAATCGGGCGTCGCGATGCGCTTTCCGCGGATCAACCGCATCCGCACCGACAAGCCCGCGGCCGAGGCCGACCGGATCGAGACGCTCGAACGGATGATTTCCTAGAGGCTTGCCCGGCCGACGAGGGGCGGGCATGGCGGCGCGATGAGCCCGGTCGCGCCGCTGCTGATGATCGCCTCGGGCTCGATTCACGCCGTCGTCAACGCGATCGTCAAGGGCGGGCGCGACAAGATGGCAGGGCGCGCCCTGACCGACGGATCGAGCGCCGTCATCCTGCTTCCCGCGACGCTGTTCGTGGCGTGGCCGACAGGCGCGTGGGGCTGGCTCGGTGCGAGCGCGGTGCTGCACGGTTTCTACCTCTGCGCGCTGATCCGCGCCTATCAGGCGGGCGACCTGTCGGCGGTCTATCCGGTGCTACGCGGGGTGGCGCCGCTGATCACCGCGCTGGTGACGCTGGGCGCGCTCGGCGAGCCGGCATCGGCGCGGGAGATCGCCGGGATCGCGTTCGTCGGCGCGGCGATGTTCGTGATGGTTGCGGGCAAGCATATCGAGCGCCACGCGCTCGGCTGGGCGCTGGCGACCGGGGTTTGCATCGCCAGCTATACCGTGATCGACGCGCACGGCGTTCGCGCGGCGCCATCGCCGGCGAGCTATATCGTGTGGCTGTTCGTGACGATGGGTGCGGTGGTGGTGGCGATGTTCGCGCTGCTCTCGAAAGGCGAGATTTTCGCGAGCGCGCGAACGCAGTGGAAACCCGGCGTGATCGCCGGCGGGCTGTCGATCGTCACGTACGGAATGGCGCTGACCGCTTTCGCGCTGGGGCCGACCGCCCCGCTCGCCGCGCTGCGCGAGACGGGGATGGTGACGGCGCTGGGGATCGCGGTGGTGTTCCTGCACGAACGCGCGACCTGGGGCCGCGCGCTCGGCATCTTCGGTATTCTCAGCGGGGCGGCGCTGATCCTGACCGGCTAAGGCGCTAGATCAGGTCCACTGCGCCAGCCAGTTGGCGAGCGCCTGCGGGTTCATGCTGCGCGCGTCGGCGAGCGCTTCGGCATGGCCCTTGTTGATCACGCGATCGGTGACGGGATCGACGACCAGCACCGCGGGCACGCCGGCCAGCTTGGCGATGCCGTAATGCTGCGCGATCGAGAGGTTCTTGTCGAAGCGGCCGATGTCGACCGTCACTTCGACATAATGCTTGTCGATGAACGGCTCGAGATGCGGCAGCTTCATCGTGCCGGCGAGGATGCGGCAATCGAGGCACCAATTGCCGCCCATGTCGATGAGGAGGAGCTTGTGCTCGGCGCGTGCCCTGGCTTTGGCGGCGGCGACCGCCTTGGTGGCGTCGGCCTGCTCGTTATAGGGCAGCGGCAGCGGCTGGGCGAGCTGATTGAAGCTCGACGCGGCGACCTTGGGGGCGGGGGCGTGGGCACCCGCGGCGAACGCGGCGCCGGCGGCGGTCAGCGCGAGAAAGGGAGCTGCGAGAAAACGCATCGATCTGGTCCTTATGTGGCGATCCTGACGCCAATGTTGGCCGGGCGCGGGCAAATGTCCAGAAAGTCTCGCTTGTAGTGCGGAAAGAGCGGCGGTCGACGTTGCCGGGCAGGCCCAAATCATCCGTCATTGCGAGCGAAGCGAAGCAATCCAGGACGGCGTAGGCGACCCCGGATTGCCGCGACGCTTCGCTCCTCGCAATGACGAGACGCCAGAAACGCGAACGGCCCGCCCGGACACGCCGGACGGGCCGCTGTTAATCGCTTGAGCGCGGCTTATTCGCCGGGCTGCAGATTCACCGCGGCATATTTGCCGCGACGATCGACCTCGATCTCGAACGACAGGCGGTCGCCTTCGTTGAGCGACGCCATGCCGGCACGCTCGACCGCCGAGATGTGGACGAACGCATCGGGCTGGCCATCGTCGCGCTGAATGAAGCCGAAGCCCTTCATCGCGTTGAAGAACTTGACCGTGCCGGTCGCCTTCTCGCCGGTCAGCTGGCGCTGCGGGCCACCGCGG
>JBQCHO010000010.1:0-24913 GCA_051954635.1 Sphingomonas sp.
GGCCACCCAATGCGATTATCCTATGGGTGGACGGGTGGGGGAGCGGGCCGGTGCCGCAACCGTTCGGCGTCAGCCGAACTACAAAAACGCGGGGCCAGGCCGCAAACGACCCCGCCCGTTATTCCGCCAAAACCCGCACGCGATACTCGATCGTCGCCGCCCAACGCCCCGCCGCCTCGCGCGTCATCCGCGACCGCCCGAACACAAGGCTCACCACGCGCCACCCATCGAGCCCCTTCGGCATCGCTTGAATCGCCTCACACGCCGCCCCGATCAGCGCATGCAGCCGCGCCGGCGTCTCGCCCGCGTCCCTGATCGTCACCGCCGGCCGCAGCTCGCGCCCGCTACGATCCTTCGTGCTCCAATCGACCGCAATCAGCGGCTGCACCTCGGCAAACGGCGCGCTCGCCTTCACCGCCGGCCCCTCGAACACCCCGTTGACCACCCCCCCGAACGCCGCGCTCCCGCGCAGCGCCGCCACGAACGCCTCGTGCACCACGCCTTCCGCGCTCATCGCACCAAACTCCCGATCCAGCGCAACTGCGGCTCGTCCGCCAGCCGACGCGCCAATCCGCGCCCCGCCAGCGTCACGCCATCCACTTCGCTCGTCACCATCACGCCGGGCAGCGCGTCTTCAGCCGACGCCGCCACCCGCGCGACCGCCTCGTCCTGCGCCCGCGCGGCAATCGCCTGCCCGCGCGCCAGCACCGCCTCCATCATGCCGGCACCCGTTCGGCGAGCCGCATCCGCCGATATGGCCGCCATAGCGCCGTCACCGCCGCCGGCGGCGCGCCCGCGCCGTCGCGATTGTCGTAGAGATACGCCGCCAGCATCACCACGCCCTGCCGGATCGCTGCCGGCAGCGAGGCCCAGTCCGCCGCCATCCCCGCCGAAAGCGCGACGACGAGTACCGCCTTGCCAACGGCGTTCGACGCCCTGATCCAGCCGCCCGCATTGGCGTCGATGTCGATCGCATAGGCATCGCTCGGCAGCGCCCTGACGACGCCCGCCTGATCCCTCGATCCGACCGAGACGATCGCACTGACAGGCGTCGGGGGCAGTCGCTGCCACCCCCCGTCGGCTGCGACCGTTAAGCTCAAGGTGCGTGCGATCGTGACGCACGCCAGGAAGCGCTCCGCCACACCTAACGCGGCCTCCGCCAGCGTTCCTAGGAACTCCTGCTCGCTTTCGCCCTCGATCCGCAAATATGCCTTGATCGCCGTAACCGCGATCGCTCGATCTTGATCATCGAGCACCGCGCTGTTGGTTCCGCCAAGGTCGCTCATCCGCCTTCTCCATCGATTCTGTTGGCTAGGCGCGCTCGACGCGCCGAAGGTACGGCCGCACCAGATCGGTCGGCACGGTCGACGTCCCGCCCTGCACCTGAGCTGCGCGGATTTCCGAAGAGTGGTCGTCGAAAACGTATCGCAGCTCGATCATGCCGTCGGCGACGCCGCGCGATCGCCAATCGAGCATCAAGCGGTCGGCCGCCCGAGCCGCCGGCGCGCTACCGGTCGGGATATAGCTCGTCGCCTTGGCGCCCGCCTCGAACTGCAGCCCGGTGATGCGAAAGGCGCGCTGCGATTGACCGCTATATTTGAATATTCCTTGTGTCGTCGACGCCGCCGCGGGTGCCGTTCGGCTTGCCGCAATACGGTAGAGTCCGGCCCCGAGTGCCCGTACGTCGAGCGTCTCGCCGTAGCCGTTGTACAACACCGGCGTGAAATCGCCGACCGCGTGGAGGAGATCGACGACCGGCGCCCCGCCGTCGACCATCGCGACGATCACGCTGATCGTATATATGCTGCCGGCGATGGCGGCGATCGAGCGGGTCGCAAAGTCGTACGAACCGATCACGCTTGCGGGAAAGCCTATGGCATTGGCGAAACCGGCGATTTTGCCGGGGTCGTCGACCACGTCCTTGCTGCTGTACTTGGATAGCGGCCCATCGGAAAACGCGCATAGATTGCTTGCCGCCGGCTCGATCAGGATGCTGAATGCTGAATCGCCCCTGGTCGCTTGCGGAAATCGCGGCACGTCGGAATCGACCGAAATCAACCGGCCCGCCGCATCGAACCACGTCGCCCCGGACGATCGCGCGAAGGTCGCCCCCGGCGGGAGCGCACCTAGCGAAAAATCGAACGCCGTCGCCGGCCGCGCCAGCCCGACGCCTATCTTCGGGCCGAAACCGATCGCGCCCATCAATACAACGCCAGGATGTCGGCAGCGGTCGTACCTGTCGCGCGAATGTATCGCGCCCTGAACGGCAACACCGCGCCCGAGGGCACGCCGCTCCAGGTCTGGTCGCCGCCGCCGTCCACGCCCTGCATCACGATCGCGCCGCCGGTGCCGACATATAGGGCCTTGGGAGTCTCGGCGATCGCCTCGTTATCGCTTGGCGTCACCGCAGCCGCGCGCCGCGCCGGCGCCGACACCGCGTCAGCCATATTGGCGAAACTGTCCGCCATGATCCGTCTCCTTTCGATAACGTGTTTGCGCGAGAAGATTTCGGCGCAGGACCGGGCCCACGCCCAACCCGGCCCTGCGCCTCGCCAGCGTCGCAGCCGTCAGACGGACCGGCTTCGCCGATCCGCTGCCCGTCGGCCGCGCCGAGTCCGCGATTAGCTTGCGCAAATCACGGCTCAGCTCGCGGCGAACTTCATCAGCTTGATCGCCTCGCTGTTCGACACGCACCCGCCGACGCGCTTGGTCGCGTAGAAATTGACGAACGGCTTGTTCGAATAGGGATCGCGAAGGATCGCCGTCTCGCTGCGCTCGGCGATCAGATAGCCCGCCTTGAAATTGCCGAACGCGATCGACAGCGAATTGGCGGCGATATCGGGCATGTCCTCTGCCTCGATCACCGGATAGCCGAGCAAGGTCGCCGGCTGCCCCGCCGCCAGGCTCGGCTGCCACAGGAACGCGCCGTCCGACGTCTTGAGCTTGCGAATCCGCGCCAGCGTCGCCGAGTTCATCACGAACACCGCGCCTTGCCGATACGGCGGCCGCAACGTCTGGATGAGATCGATCAGCCGTTCGTCGGGATTGCTCCCGAAATCGCCCGACGCCCCCGACGCCAGATACTGCAGCGTCCCGAAACTGCGCGTCGTATCCCCCGCGCTCCCGGTCGGCCCCGACAGGAACCCCTTGGGCTGGTTCGTCCCGCTGCCCTTAACGAACGCCGTGCCCTCGGCCGCCGCAAACTCGCCCGCGATCTCGCCCGCCAGCCACTGCTCGACGTCGAACATCGCGTCGTCGAGCATCGCCTGGCTCGCCGACGGATTGGCATAGAGCTCGCCCATCGCCGGCGCGATCTCGCTGAACACCGGCGTATCGGTCGCGTCGCGCGCATCGGTCTCGCCCGCCCAGCCCGACGGCGTGCCCCCCGTCGTCACCAGCTTGCGATAGCCGCTCGATCCGACCTTCACGACATTGGCGATGCCGCGGATCGGCGAGATGCTCTTCAGCGTTGCGTCGATCACCGCATCGATTTCCTGCGGCACCGCATAGCCGCCGCTATCGCCCGACACCCCCGTGAACGCCTTCATCTCGACACTCGCACCGCTGCGAAGAAACCCCTCGAACGCCGCCCCCGAAGCCGCCCACGCACCTTCCAGCACCGGCCGCGTCACCGGCCCCGCCATCGTCACTCCCTCGAAGCTCGCCTCGAGCGTATCCACCGTCTCCGTCATCACCGTCTCCCACACAAAAAGATCCTCCCCATCAGCGATGGGGAGGGGAACCATTCGCGCCACCGAATGGTGGAGGGGCGCCCGCCACGACCGCCCCGATCGATTGTTCAAACAGTCTCCACCGCATGCACCCGCGCGCATGGCTGCATCGGCTGCGCGACCAGGCTCACCTCGACCAGCTCGAGCGCGGTCAATTCCCGCACCCGCCCGGCGCGCGCCCCCCGCACCCGATACCCGAACGACAGCCCATCGACCGCGCCCGAGCGCACCAGCCCGGCCAGCCGCGCGTCATCGACCCGCCCGATCACCCGCAACCCCTGCGCATCCTCGCTGACGCTCTCGATCACGCCGACCGCCGTCCCACCATGCTGCCACAACAAGGGCACCGCCCCCGGCACCCCGAACGCGCCGCTGCGCACGACATCGCCGCCGCGATCGACCCGATCGAACACCGCGGCATACCCGGCAAAGCGGACGCTCACTTGATCCAGTCCCCGAACCCCAGCTTGACCGCGAGCCCCGCGAGCAGCAACACGCTGACCAGCCGCGCCACCCCCGCCACCGCCGCCTTCCACACCGATCGCTTCGCATCACGCCAGGCCCCGAGCAGCTCGCGCAGCTCCGCCACATCGCGCTCCGCCCCGTCATCGGCGAGCCCGAGCCGCGTCAGCGCTCGCGTCGCCCCCAATTCGCCCGCTTCCTCGACGATCGCGCGCAGCGTCGTCAGGTCGCCGCGCGCGCCCTCTGCCTGCGCCAGAAGCTGCGCCAACACGCTCGTTTCCATGACCTCACCCTTGCCCGACGCCCCCGCGCCGCCTAACCGAGCTGCATGCACGACCGCACCGCCGCCCTGCTGCTCGGCTTCCTCGCCCTGCTGGCATTCATCCTGTTCGTGCTGTGGGACACCGACGCGGTGCTCAAAGCCAAATGCCACCACGCTGGCGGCACCTGGCAGGCGGGCGCCCGCATCTGCGCGATCAGCGCGGATCGAGTCCCAGGATCGCCCGCTTCTCCTGATCGCTGAGAAACTCCGCCGAACTCACCTGCCCCCACAACCGCTCGCGATCCTCGCTCAAGGCCGTCACCGCATCGAGATCGACCGCCAGCGTCGCCCCCGGCACCCAGCCCGCCAGCCCCTGCGCCAGCCCCGTCAAAATCGTCCCCGCCAGCGGCAAGATCGCCAACCGCCACAAAGCCTTGTTGGCCTCCTGATAATTGGCGTAGGTGTTGTCCCCCGGCAGCCCGAGCAGCATCGGCGGCACACCGAACGCCAGCGCGATCTCGCGCGCCGCCGCCGCCTTGGTGCCGGCAAAATCCATGTCCGCCGGGCTCAGTGACAAGGCCTGCCACTTCAACCCGCCGTCGAGCAGCATCGGCCGCCCGGCATTGCCCGCGCCGGCAAAGCCCGCCTCCATCTCGCCCTTCAACCGCTCGAACTGCTCCGCCGACAGCGTCGCCCCATCGCCCGGCTCGTAGATCAGCGCCCCCGACGGCCGCGCCGCATTGTCGAGCAGCGCCTTCGACCACCGCGTCGCCGCATTGTGGATCGCCACCGCCCCCGCCGCCGCGCCCAGGCACCCCAGCCCGTAATGATCGTCGAGCGGATTGAACGCCTTCAAGTGAATGATCTCCACCCTCGCCCCATCCGCCGAAAGCTGTGCCACCCGATCCCCCACCCGGTAGCGATACGCCGCCGGCCACCCGCTCGCATCGGGCTCGACCGTCACCCGCTCGGGCCTGAGCGCAAACAGCTCGGCGACCTCCCCCTCGGGCGTCGCCAACACCTGCACATAGGCATTGCCGTGGAGCAGCAGATACGCCGCCAGCGTCTCGGCGAGCGGCTGCCCGCCCGACCGCGCCGCGACCAGCCCCGCCAGCCGCTCGTCGGACGCCGCAACCGGCGCTCCCCCGACCCCTTCGGCGACCAGCTTCACCGCCCGCTGCGCGATCGCATTGCCGAGATACCCCTCGCGCACTTGCGCCTCATAAGACCGCGGCCACTCCCCGATCACCACCGGATAGCTTTGCCCACGCGCCAACGCCGGCCGCGCCTCGACGCGCCCGGCCGCCTTCCAGCCGAACCATTTCATGTGTTTCTCCGCTTCGTCACCCCGGACTTGTTCCGGGGTCCAACGGGCCGCAAACCGATCCTCTCGGCGCCCGCGCGACCCTTGCCGACTAAACCCCCCAGCCAAACTCCAACCGCGTCTCGCCGATCACCTCGCCGTCGACCCCGAACCGCCGCTCGACAATCACGCCACGCCCATCGCAATCGACGGTCACCACCGAACTACACCGCGTCCCGTAAACCGGATGCCGAATGAACACCGGCGACCCGACCGCCTCCCGCTCATCGCCGCCGTCCTCATCGAACCGCTGCTCATCACGCAGCGCCGCGAACAGCGTCTCGACCTCGCCCTTATCCTCCCGCACCCACCGCTCGACCGCCGCCTGCACGACGCGCGTCTTCGGCCAGGGCGCATCATGCACCCCGTTCGACAAGCCATGCGCCCCCGCCCCGAGCGACCGCACGAGCGGTCCCGGCCGATTGCTCAACAACGCCAACTCATCCCCGTCAGCCACCAGCAGATTGAAAGGATTGAATCGCCCGAGCACATCTCCCGCAACCGCCGCCAACCCGCACCCGAGCGCGTCCGAGACCAGCCCGCCACGCGACGCCCTGGCCGGATCAGCCCCGCCCGCCTCACGCACATTGGTCACTACCGCGAACCGCCCGGCGTCATTCACCCCGAGCCACGTCCCGCCCCCGACCACGTCGCGCCCGGCGATTTTCCCGCTCGCATCGTCCCACCGCGCCAACGGCAAAGCCGGCCGCGCATGCAGCTCGTCACGATTGCCCGCCGCGACCAGCCGCCATTTCGGATCCAATCGCCAGGCCAGCGCCAAAACGCACATAATAATCCCTTCGTCACCCCGGCCTCGCGCCGGGGTCTGCTACGCCGCAAACAACGAGCGTGCGGCGCCTTCGGATAGGCGGAGGCCGGGACAAGCCAGGCATGACGATCGCGGAAGACTCCCCTCACAACCGCCTGACACTCGCCTCCCCGCGCCGCCCGAGCATCAACTCCGCCAACGCCCACACCAGCGCGTCCGCCCGATCCGGCGACCGCCCCGGCCCTTCATAGCCGCCGCCCGCGATCAACCCGCACATCTCGTCCTCCAACGCGGCGAAGGCCCCGACATGGCTCACCCGCCCCGCCTCGTACAGCGTCGCGACCGGCTCCGCCCGCGCGCTCTTGCCGCGCGTCGCGTGGACCAGCGCCACCGGCAACCCGCAATCCGCCGCCAGCAGCACGCTCTTCACCATCGCCCCGCCCTGATTGGCCTCGGCGACCACCCGATCGGCACGCCACCGCGCCGCCGCCCGCGCCACCGCCTGCGCCCAGCCTTCGGGGCTCGCGCCGCTCACGCTGGCATCGTCGAGCACATAACCACGCCCGTCACGCCCCAGCCCGGCGACCACGATCCCGCACGCATCGCCCCCGGTCCCCGCCGGCGGATCGACCCCGATCACCACCCGCACCAGCTCGACCGCCGCGGCCACCCGGCACCGCTCGATCCCGCCGCGCGACCACAGCGCGCCCGTCAAATCCTCGATCAGTTCGCCGCCCAGCTCCTGCCGCCCGAGCACGCTCGCGCCATACATCCCCTGCATCGCCGCGACGAAGCTCGCCGGCAGATGCTCGTTGTCGCCCGTCCGCCCCAACGTCTCGACCACGCCGTCCAGCTTCATCACCTGCCGCATCAGCGCGGTCGGCCGCGGCGTCGTCGTCACCAGCACGCGCGGCCGCTCGCCGATCCGCATCGTCATCATCAGATTGTCCCAGGCCGCATTGCCGTTGCGCCACTTGGCGAGTTCGTCGCACCAGGCGATCGCATGCTCGGGCCCGCGCAGTTTCTCCGGCGCCTCGGCCGAATAGACATAGGCCATCGCGCCCGATGCGAACCGCAATTCCCCCGCGTCGCGCCGCCAATCGAACGATTCGCCATGATGCGCCACGCGCAGGATGCCGCTTTCGCCCTCGATCATCACCCGGCGCACGTCCTCGATCGTCGCGCCGACCAGAGCGATCCGCCCCTCGGGCAACTGCCGCGCCATTGCGCTCACCCATTCGGCGCCCGCGCGCGTCTTGCCGAACCCGCGACCGGCGCGGATCAGCCACACCCGCCAGTCGCCCGGCGGTTCGACCTGCCCGTCATGCGCCCATAGCGACCAACGCTGGTCGAGCTCGCGCCGCTCCTCGTCGCTCAGCGAATAGAGCACGTCGTCGCGTAGCTCGGGCTCGACCTCGGTCAGCCGCGCCAGCATCGCGCGCGCCCGATCGCCGCTCATTGCTCGTCCGGCGTGTCGTCCGCCTGCTTCTGTTTCGCCAGCCGCCGCTCGAGCGCCGCCAGCTTGCGCTCGAGCGACGCATCGGTCTGCGCCTGCGTCACCGTGACGAAGATGCGCCCGCGCCGATCGTCGCTCTGCGCCTTGGCCTGCGCCTTGCGCATCTGCAGCAGCTTGAACGCCATCGCGGAATCGAACTCGGTCGTCTCGATCCGCTGCCGATCCGCCTCGGTCGGGTTCTCGTCATCCCCGCCGCCCACGACCTCCGCCCCCAGCGTCCGCGCCAGCAGCTCGGCCTCTAGCCGATCATAGCCCTCCTGCAGCGCCTCCTCGTAAAGCCGCGCGAACCCCGGATCGCGCGCCTTCAGCGCCCGCACGCTCCGCTCGTTCATCCCGCACCGCCGCGCCGCATAAGCCGCGTTGCACGTCGCCGCGAAGGCATCGAGAAACAGCGCCCGTTTCGCCTTTGTCCACCCATCGACCCGCGCGTCGCGGACTTGGATCCTGCGCCCGCTACTCGCCCCCATCACGCTCATACTCGCCCCCCGGCACAGCTCGAAACGACGACGGGCCGGCGGCAATCCATGATCGCCCCGGCCCGACTCGCAATTCTGCAAAGGCGGCCGCAAACAGCAAAGCTGTTCTGCGGACTCGCCGCCCGCGCGGCCGGCGGGCATCAGCCCGTCCGACAACGCGGCTTCGCCGCGGCGCTCCGCCCGACTCGCAATTCTTCAGCGTTCCCGTTATGTACCGAAAGAGCGTGACGATGTCAAGCGTTATTTGCCTATTTGGTTATTTCATCGTACTTCGCTTTGCCACTCGCGCATTCGTCGCGTCGCCCGTGCCACCGCCGCCTCATGCTGCGCGGCGCGGCGGTAGGCCCCCGGTCGCACCCCATAATGCGCCAGGAACGCCTCGCTCTGCCGCGCCTCGGTCGAAAAGCCGAGTTGCCAGGCGAGGTCGGCCAGCGACCGCGTCTCGCGGGGATTGCCGAGCCGCTCGCCAAGCGCCTCGATCCGCCGCCGCCGGATATACGCCGCCAGCCCGCCATAAGGTTCGAACGCGCGATACAGCGTCGCCCGCGACATCGCGGACTGCCGCAATACCGCCTCGGGACCGAAAGCGGGGGCGAACAGATGCTCCTCGATAAAGGCGCGAACCCTGTCGGCCCGCGCCGCCAGGTTACGGGCCCCGCGATCACTTTCTTCAGTCAGCGCCCCGCCGAGCAGGTCGATTGCCGCGCGCCCGATCGAGATCGCGGCCGCGGCGCCGAAGTCTCCGCCGTGTCGCGTCAACGCGCGCATGTGATCGCCGAGCAGCGCCGCGCGCTCGACAGGCAATGTCCGTCCGTGCAGCGCCCGCGGATCGCGCACCAGCTCGCCGACACGTTCGCGCGCCATGCTCATCGTAACGACATGCGCTGCAACCGCGCGGTTGCGCATCGGTCGCGTCATGTCGAGCAGCAGCACCTCGCCCGGCGCAATCCGCGCGAACCCGCCACCGGCATCGGCATGGAACTCGCCCGACACGACCAGCGTCAGCGTCAGATGCTCCATCGCATCGCGCCGCACCCGCGCTTCATCACGACGATGTCCGACCCCGCCAAGCCGCCGATCGTAGATCAGCGACCGATCGAGCCGCCGCCCCGCCATCCGCACGCGAAATCGGCCGCCGTCCCGCACAACGTCAGCGCCGTTTGCATAAAGGGTGTGATAAGCGTCAAACCGCTCCTTCGCCGCAAGCGTCGTGCTGTCGAACCTGACGTCGTCGGTCATCGCCGTTCCTCGTCGGCCTGAACAAAGTCGCGCGTCGTCGGATATCCGATCCGGCCGCCAGCGAGCAAGTGACCCGCCACCGCCAGCACCAGCGCCACCACCGCCACCGCCATCAGCCCGTTCGCCAGCGTCGTCCCCGACGCGCCACCCGCGTCGCTCACCATGCCGGCGAGCAACGGCCCCAATCCGACCCCGATCAGCGTCACCAGCGCGAAGAACACGCTGTTCCCGCGCCGCCTGGCACCCACCGGCAGCAATGTCTGGATCGCCGTCAACCCCGCGATCGCCGCGACGCCGAGCGCAACGTCGGCGACACCGGCGCCCACGATCAGCCATCCCCCGCCGCCGCGCGTCGCCGCCCCGATCGCCAGCCCGGCGATGACGACCGCGCTCCCGTTCACCAACGCGACCGATCGGCGCATCGCCGCAAACCGATCGAGCGCCCGCGCCCCGAACCATTGCCCGGCGAGTGCCCCGATTAGCGTCACGCCCCCCGCCACCATCGCTGCTTGCGCCGGCGGCCAGCCGCCCGCTCGCACCAGCAGTGCCGGCAGCCATGCGCCGATCGACTGCACCACGAGGACCGGCGCGACCGCCACCGCGAAGCCGCCGACCAGCTGCGGCAAGCCGCCGCGCTGTCTCACCGGCGGCCTGGTCTCCTCGTTCTCCGCAGCGCTCGCCCAGCGGCGCGGCCCGATCACGTAAAGCAACGCGATCATCACCACATTGGGCACCGCGCTCAGCAGGAAGATCGCCCGCCACGCCGCCGGCAGCCCCGGCATCGCCAGCCCGAGCGCCGCGACCGCCACGATCAGCGCCCCGGCCAGCAGCACTGCGCCGTGCCGCCCGCTCGTGCTGGCGAGCGTGAACCACGCCATCGATCGCGCCAGCGCGCCCGGGGGCGCCGCGTCGGCGATTGCTGTCGCGGCGATCGGCACGAACAGCGCCTGCCCCGCCCCGATCGCAAGCTCGGCGCCGACCAGCCCTTTGAGCGATGTCACCCAGGCCAGTGCCACTGCGCCTGCGGTCCACATCACCATTCCACCGAGCATTACCAGCCGCCGCCACCTCGCCGCCTCGCCGCGGTCGAACAGGGCGATGGCAGTCGCAACGATCGCATAAGCGATCGCCGCCATGGTCGCTGCGGCGAAAGCGAACGCGGCGTCGCCGATCGCCAACTCGCGCTCGAACAGCACCGCACCGGCATTGGGCATCGATCGATCGAAATAGGCGAGGAACACCGCGACGCTCAGCGTCGCGCTCAGCCGACGCGACAATGCCGCCTTTCCCCGATCCCCCATGCAGATAAGCTAAGCGGCAGGGCCGCATTGCGCAACGCCGCCGGCAGCGATGAGCCGCCCTTCAGCCTCCCATGCTGGGTCGCGATGCACAGCAGGTCAGAAGAGCGGCTCGCCTCCCCCTGTTAAGCAGGCAGAAGGTCGCCACGATGATGCACCAGAACGGAGTCGGTACATGCCCGTAGCAACTCGCTGCGTCGGGTGATGCAATCAGTTGCAAATCGAAACAATATCGCCGCGTCTCAATTGCGCGGTGCGCTCGCCGCGTCGGCAACCGCGGCCCAGGCGGCGATCTCGTCATTGAAATACCGCTGCACGGTGACGTCGCCCGCGCGCCCGCGCGCCAGGTCGACCTCGGCCGTCCCCGCCCATTCGTAGGTCGCGTTACCCGACAGTCGCACCGTCAAATCGTCCTCGGCGCGCCCGCGCACCAGCCCGCCGGCATTGTGCACCGTCACCTCGCTCCCGAACGCGATCCGTCGCGTCAGCCCGGCTGCCACCACCGATGCCGCCATCGCGCTCCCGCAACTGTCGGTCAGTCCCACCCCCCGCTCGAACGTCCGCACGAACAACGACGCCGGATCAAGCACCTGCACGAAACTGACATTCGCCCGATTGGGCAGCCATTCGGGCGCCGCTTCGCACTTCTTGCCCAATCGAACGAGCTCGGCTTCGTCGATCGCCTCGACGAACGCGATCAGATGCGGATTGGGCATCGTCACCGCGGTGAACGCGACGTCACTCGACAGCGGCGGCACCGTCTCCTCGATCGTCGTCGCGCGCTCGATCCTCAGTGGCCAGCTTACCGTATCGGTCCCCGCCGGCCCCACCGTCTCGCGCACCGTATAGACGCCGTCCGCAAGATCGGGGTCGCGCGCAACTTCCGCCGACGAGGTCTTCAGCCGAACGCGCGCAACCTCGACCCCGAACGCCTCGAACCCCGCCCGCGCGACGCAGCGCAGCCCGTTGAGGCACGTCTCCGCCTCGCTCCCGTCCGAATTGAACATCCGCATCCCGAATTGGTGATCGTCATCACCCTCGGTCAGCAACAGCAGCCCGTCACCCCCAACCGGCCCGGCCCGATCGGCGAGCGCCCGCGCCACTGCCGCCCACTGGTCGTCGTCGAGCGCGATGCCCCGGGCATCGATCAGCGGGAAGTCGTTGCCCGAACCGTGGCACTTGATGAAGTCGACTTGCATGGACCCGAATGTAGCGCGTCAGCCGTCCCGCGCCAGCGTCTTCAATTTGTACAACGTCTCGAGCGCCTCGCGCGGGCTCAGCGCATCGACGTCGAGCGCGTCGATCTCGACGCGAAGCGCGTCGCATTCCTCTTCTTCGATTTCGGCCGCCGCGGCGAACAACGGCAGGTCGTCGAGCCCTGCGGCGATCCCCCCGGTCTTCTCGCGACCCGCCTCCAGCTTGGCAAGCACCGCCTTCGCCCGCGCCACTGTCGCCGGGGACATGCCCGCGAGCCGCGCCACCGCAAGCCCGTAGCTTCGATCCGCCGGGCCGTCGGCAACCTCGTGGAGTAGGACAAGTTCGCCCTTCCACTCGCGCGCGCGGACATTGTGCAGCGTCAGCGCGTCGCAGCGTTCGGCGAGGCGCGTCAGCTCGTGATAATGCGTCGCGAACAAACACCTGCAGCGATTGTCCTCATGGATCGCCTCGACCACCGCCCAGGCGATCGCGAGGCCGTCATAGGTCGAGGTGCCGCGCCCGACCTCGTCTAGGATGACGAAGCTCTCCGGCGTCGCCTGCGCCAGGATCGCCGCGGTCTCGACCATCTCGACCATGAACGTCGATCGCCCGCGCGCGAGATTGTCCGACGCGCCGACACGGCTGAACAGGCGGTCGACGAGGCCGAGCGTCGCCTTCGCCGCGGGCACGTAGCTCCCGGCCTGCGCGAGCACCGCGATCAGCGCGTTCTGGCGCAGGAAGGTCGATTTGCCGCCCATGTTCGGCCCCGTGACGAGCCACAGCCGCGAGTTTTCGGAGAGCGCGCAATCGTTGGCGACGAACCGCTCGCCGACCGCCGCCAGCGCCGCCTCGACCACCGGATGCCGCCCACCCTCGATCTCGAAACAGGCGTGATCGGCAATCGCCGGCCGCGCCCAGCCGCCCTCGACCGCGCGCTCGGCGAGCGCCGCGGCAACATCGAGCCGGGCGAGCGCATCGGCAGTCGCAGCGATCGTCTCGCGCGTTTCCAACGCCGTCTCGATCAGGTCTTCGAGATGCGCCGCCTCGGCCGCGAGCGCGTGGGCGCCGGCCTGCGTCACCTTCATCGCGACATCGTGGAGGTCGGGCGCATTGAAGCGCACCACGCCGGCGAGCGTCTGGCGGTGCGTAAACCCGCTGTCGGGCGCCATCAGCGCGTCGGCGTGCTTGGCCGGGACCTCGATATGATAGCCGAGCACGCCGTTGTGCCGCACCTTCAAAGCGTTGATCCCGGTGCGCTGGCGATACTCGGCTTCGAGCGCGGCGATCGCTCGCCTGCCGCCCGCCCCGGTATCGCGCAAATCGTCGAGCGCAGCGTCATAGCCCTCGGCGATATAGCCGCCATCGCTCGCATCGATCGGCGGCGACGGTACCAGCGCGCGGGTATAGAGATCGATCAGCGCGCCGTGGCCGCGCAGATGCGGGGTGAGCGTAGCGAGCAACTCCATCCCCGTTCGTCCTGAGCTTGTCGAAGGACGTGGTTCGGGCGCAGCGCTTGGGTCGCGTGCTTCGACAGGCTCAGCACGAACGGTGTTCAGGTGGCGATCGAGCCGCTCGCCCAGCCGCCAGGCGCCATCGAGCCCGTCGCGGAGTTGGCCGAGATCGCGTGGGCTCCCCCGCCCCGCGACGAGCCGGCCCAGCGCACGACCGATATCGGGGAGCGCGCGCAGCGCCGCGCGCACCGTCTCCCGCAAGCTCGGTTCGTCATGGAACAGCGAAACGAGATCGAGCCGCGCGTCGATCGCCCCACGGTCCATCAGCGGCGCGGAAATGTCTGCCGCCAGCAACCGCGCCCCCGCCCCCGTCACCGTGCGGTCGGTCGCGTCGAGCAGGCTGCCCTTGCGCTGGCCGCTCGTCGTTTGTGTCAGTTCCAGACTCTCGCGCGTCGCCTGGTCTATCGCCATCGTCTCGCTCGCGCGACCGAGCCGCGGCGGGCGCAGGAACGGCAGGCTGCCGCGCGCGGTGTGATCAAGATAGGCGACCAGCCCGCCCGCCGCTGCGAGCGCCGCGCGCGAGAGATGCCCGAACCCGTCGAGCGTCGCGACTCCGAACAGCGCCTTCAATCGCTCCTCGCCGCGCCCGCTGTCGAACTCGGCCTTGGGCCGCTCGCCCGTCGCGAGCATCGCATGCTCGCTCGCCTCGGCGACGATCGTCTCGGCGGGCGACAGCCGCGCGAGATCGGCCGCGAGCCCGGCGGCGGAGCTTTCAATGATCTCGAACCGCCCGGTCGAGATGTCGGCAGCGGCGATCGCCACCCCGCCGCCGGCCTCGCCGACGCTCGCGCACCAATTCGCTGCGCGCGAATCGAGCAGCGCCTCCTCGGTCAGCGTCCCTGCCGTCACCACGCGGACAATGCCGCGCGCGACCAGTGCCTTCGATCCGCCGCGCTTCTTCGCCTCGGCTGGGCTCTCGGTCTGGTCCGCGATCGCGACGCGGTGGCCGGCCTTGATCAGGCGCGCCAGATAGCCCTCGGCCGAATGCGCCGGCACCCCGCACATCGGGATTTTCTCGCCACCGTGCTCGCCGCGCGACTTGAGCGCGATGTCGAGGCACGCCGCGGCCACCTTGGCATCGTCGAAGAACAGTTCGAAGAAATCGCCCATCCGGTAGAACAGCAGGCAATCCTCGGCCTCGGCCTTGAGGCTGAGATACTGGGCCATCATCGGGGTGGGGGCAGCGGACATTCGCCGCTGCCTAGCGAGTTTCGTGGCCCCGCTCCAGTGCCGGGGTGACGTAGCGGCGAAGCCTGCCTAAAGACCATAGGAACGACCACCCGAGAGGATCCCGATGGCCGACGAATCGAACGTCCAGTTTTCCGAGCGCGAGGCGCTGCTGTTCCATTCCGAAGGCCGCCCCGGCAAGATCGAGATCATCGCCTCGAAACCGATGGCGACGCAGCGCGACCTCGCGCTCGCTTATTCGCCCGGCGTCGCGGTGCCGGTGCAGGCGATCGCCGACGATCCCGGCACGGCATACGACTACACCGCCAAGGGTAATCTCGTCGCGGTGATCTCCAACGGCACGGCGATCTTGGGGATGGGCAATCTCGGCGCGCTCGCCTCCAAGCCGGTGATGGAAGGCAAGGCGGTGCTGTTCAAGCGCTTCGCCGATGTCGATGCGATCGATCTCGAGCTGAAGACCGAGGACGTCGATCGCTTCATCGACGCGGTCGAATTGATGGAGCCGAGCTTCGGCGGCATCAACCTCGAGGATATCAAGGCGCCCGAATGTTTCATCATCGAGCAGACGCTGCGCGAACGCATGAACATTCCTGTCTTCCATGACGACCAGCATGGCACCGCGATCATCACCGCCGCCGGGCTGATCAATGCCTGCCTCCTCACGGGGCGAAAGCTTTCCGACGTGAAGGTCGCGGTCAACGGCGCCGGCGCGGCGGCGATCGCCTGCACCGAGCTGATCAAGGCGATGGGCGTCCGGCAGGACAATGTCATCATCTGCGACCGATCGGGCGTGATCTATCAGGGCCGCGACAATGTGAACCAGTGGCAATCGGCGCATGCGGCGGTAACCGACAAGCGCACGCTGGAAGAGGCGCTTGATGGCGCCGACGTCTTCCTCGGCCTGTCCGCCGCCGGCGCGGTGACGCCCGAGATGGTCAAGAATATGGCCAAGGCGCCGATCATCTTTGCGATGGCCAATCCCGAGCCCGAGATCCGCCCCGAACTGGCCAAGGCCGCGCGCCCCGATGCGATCATCGCCACCGGCCGCTCGGATTATCCCAACCAGGTCAACAACGTGCTCGGCTTCCCGTTCATCTTTCGCGGCGCGCTCGACGTGCGCGCGACCGGGATCAACGAAGAGATGAAGGTCGCCGCCGCCGAGGCGCTCGCGAGCCTCGCGCGCCAGCAGGTGCCGGAAGAAGTCGCCACCGCCTACGGCACGCGCCACACCTTCGGCCCCGATTACATCATCCCCGCGCCATTCGACCCGCGCCTGATCGAGGAAATTCCCGTCGCGGTCGCCAAGGCGGCGATGGCTTCGGGCGTCGCGACCCGCCCGATCGAGGACATGGCCGCTTATCGCCAAACGCTTCGCGGTCGCCTCAACCCCACCACAGCAGTCCTCAGCCTTGCCTATGAAGGCGCCCGCGCTGAGCCCAAGCGCGTCGTCTTCGCCGAAGCCGAAGAGGAAGTCGTGCTCCGCGCTGCGATCGCCTTCCGCGACGGCGGCTACGGCACGCCCGTGCTCGTCGGCCGCGACGACGTTTATGAAGAACTCGCCAAACTCGGCGTTGACGATCCGCAGAGCTTCGAACTGCACAACAGCCGCAATTCGCCGCTCGTCCCCAAGATGGTCGATTTCCTATACGAGCGGCTGCAGCGCCGCGGCTATCTGCGCCGCGACTGCGAGCGGATGGTCAATCAGGACCGCAACATCTTCGGCTCGCTGCTGCTCCAGATCGGCGAGGCCGATGCGATGATCACCGGCATCACGCGCACCTATGCCCGCACGATGCGCGAGGTCCGCCGCGTGATCGACGTCAAGGATGGCGGCACCGCGTTCGGCATCCACATCCTGGTCGGCCAGAGCCACACCGTGTTCATGGCCGACACGACGATCAACGAGCGCCCCAATGCCGAGGAGCTCGCCGACATTGCCGAGCGCACCGCGCAGGTCGCACGCCGCATGGGCCACGAGCCGCGCGTCGCCTTCCTCAGTTACTCGACCTTCGGCAATCCCGAAGGCCAGTGGCTCGACAACATTCGCGCCGCGGTGAAGGTGCTCGACCAGCGCAAGCCCGGCTTCGAATATGAAGGCGAAATGGCGCCCGACGTCGCGCTCAACCCGCGCCAGCTCGCCAACTACCCGTTCGCGCGGCTGTCGGGCCCGGCCAATGTGCTCATCATGCCGGGTCTGCAATCGGCCAACATCTCGGCCAAGATCCTGCGCGAGCTGGGCGGCGATTCGATGATCGGGCCAATGCTGATAGGCATGGAAAAGCCCGTCCAGATCGCCCCGATGACGTCGAGCGCAAGCGAGCTGGTGACGCTGGCCGTGCTCGCCGCGGGTGGCATGGCGGGATGAAAATAACGGCCGGAGGGCGTCGGGTCGCTTACACCCTCCGGCCGCATTCCGACGACGCCCGCACGCGGCCGCCGCTGATCGGAAAGGTGGGCAGGGGGTCGCATTCCCGCCGCAACGGCATCGGGATTGGCCGATTCGCCGCCGCCGCGCATCCCTCATTCAGGGTATGCGCGCATGATCAGGCGTCGATGCTCGATCCCAGTGCGGCGTTAACCAGCCCGCCGTCGACGGTGATCGTGTCGCCGACGACATAATCGCCGGCGCGGCTGGCGAGATAGATCGCGGCCCCCGCCATGTCCTCGTCGACCCCGATCCGCTTGGCCGGGATGGCCTTGGCGACGTCATTGCCATGATCGCGGGCGGCACGGTTCATCTCGCTGGCAAACGCGCCGGGGGCGATCGAGGTGACGTTGATCGAATCGCGGATCAGCCGCGCTGCCATGCGCTTGGTCAGATAGATCAGCGCCGATTTGGAGGCGTGATAGCTATAGGTTTCCCACGGATTGAGCCGCTGGCCGTCGATCGAGGTGATGTTGATCACCTTGCCCGGCCGCTCCCGCGAGGCGGCGGCCTTCAGCGGATCATACAGCGCCTGGGTAAGGAAGAAGGGCGACTTGACGTTTAAGTCCATCACCTTGTCCCAGCCCTTTTCGGGGAAATCCTCGAACGGCTCACCCCAGGCGGCGCCTGCGTTGTTGACGAGCACGTCGAGCTTCGCCTCATGCTCCGCGAATTGCGCGGCGAGCGCCTTGCAGCCGGCGACGGTGGAGACGTCCTGCGGCAGGGCGATGCACTGGTCGCCGAGCTCGGCGGCGGTCTCGAAACAGGCATCGGCCTTGCGGGAGGAGATGTAGACCTTCGCCCCCTGCGCGACGAAGCCGGCCGCGATCATCCGGCCGATCCCGCGGCTGCCCCCGGTGACGAGCGCGACGCGGCCGTCGAGGCGGAACAGGGTGGTGGTATCCATCGTCTCACTCCCAAAATCGTCACCCCAGCGCAGGCTGGGGTCCTATGCCGCATGCGATGCCAGCCTGCGCTGGCATGACGGCAATGTTCAACCGCCGCGTTTCATCGTCTCGCGGGCGATGATGATCTGCTGGATCTGGCTCGTCCCTTCGTAAATCCGGAACAGCCGGACGTCGCGATAGAGCCGCTCGATCCCGTAATCGGCGATATAGCCAGCGCCGCCGAAAATCTGCACCGCGCGATCGGCGACGCGGCCGACCATTTCGCTGGCGAACAGCTTGGCGGCAGACGATTCGAGCACGACATCGTCGCCCGCGTCTTTCTTCGCCGCCGTCTCGAGCACCAGCGCTCGCGCGGCGAGCGCTTCGGTCTTCGAATCGGCGAGCATCGCCTGGATCAACTGATGCTCGGCGATCGGCTTGCCGAACTGCTGGCGCTCGCCGGCATAAGCGACGCAATCGGCGATCAGCCGCTCGGCGACGCCGACGCACACCGCGGCGATGTGCAATCGGCCGCGATCGAGCACCTTCATCGCGATCCGGAACCCCTCGCCCTCCGCGCCGAGCCGGTTGGCGGCGGGGACCGGCACGTCGTCGAAATTGACGTCGGCGACCCGTGCGCCCTTCTGCCCCATTTTCTTCTCAGGCTCGCCGACCGACAGGCCGGGCAAATCGCGCGGCACGAGGAAAGCGGAAACCCCACGCCCGCCCGGCTCGTCGCCGGTCCGCGCCATCACCGTGAACAGGTCGGCGCGGTCGGCATTGGTGATGTAGCGCTTGGTGCCCGAGAGGCGGTAGACGTCGCCATCCTTCACCGCGCGCGTCTTCACAGCGCCCGAGTCGCTGCCGACATCGGGCTCGGTCAGCGCGAAGCTGGTGATGATCGCGCCGCTGGCGATGCGGGGCAGCCACTCGGCCTTCTGCTCGGGCGAGCCGGCCATCACGAGGCCCTGGCTGCCGATCCCGACATTGGTGCCGAATGCCGAGCGGAAGGCCGGCGTGGTGCGGCCCAATTCGATCGCGACGCGCGCTTCCTCGGCCATCGTCAGGCCGAGCCCGCCATACTCCTCGGCGATCGACAGTCCGAACAGGCCCATGTCGCGCATCTCGGCGATCACGGCCTCGGGGATGGCGTCGTTCGTCTCGACCTCGGCCTCGAGCGGACGGAGGCGTTCGGCGACGAAGCGGCGAACCGTCTCGATCAGCGCGTCGAAGGTTTCGGGGTCAAGCGCCACATACCTCTCCCTCTTTTTGTCGAGAGACGGTTACGGAACCCAAATCATTCGGGCAAGACCGAAGCCTACCCGATCTTCAAAAAACTGTTCAGACGACGCGCGGGGTGCCGGGCTCGCCGAGCGGACAATCGAGCGCGGCGCGGTTCCAATCGCCAAGATCGGCCGCGGCATTATAGGTCGAGCGGCAGAAGTCGAGCAACGCGGCATCGGGGTCGGCGGCCCCGCGCACCGCGTCGTAGCGCAGGATGAACTCGCCGAGATCGGCATTCCATGCGGCGCGCTCGGGCAGCACCTTCGCCTCGGCGTAGCCCGGCGGCGCGGGATAGGCATAGGCGTAGAAAGCCGGCTGCGGATAGGTGTCACTGCCGGGCCAGAAGCCGACGCTCGATTCCTCGTGGCTATAGGCCTCGCACGTCACAGCATCGGGCAGGCCGGGCAGACCGCCGGGATGGCGCGGCGCGACGCGGCCCGAGAAGCGCGTCGAGGCGAGATCGAAGCTCCCCCAGAACAGGTGGATCGGGCTCGCCTTGCCGAGGAAGCTGGTGCGAAATGCGCCGAACACGCGCTGCACCTGGATCAGCGCGCGCCAGAAGCGCCGCGCCGCCTCGGCATCATAAGGCCGCTCGGCATGGTCCTCGGCGAAAGGCACCGGATCGGGCATTTCGCTGGGTTTCGGATCGAGCCGGCAATCGACGCCGAGATCGCGCAGCGCCGCCATCACCGCGGCGTGGAAATCGGCGATGGCGCCGGCCTCAAGCGCAATCGCCCGCTCTTCGCCGTCGCTCGTCGCGAGCAGCACACGATCGCCGAGCAGGTCGAAATCGATCTGGAGAATGCGGCTGTCGACCGGGATCGCCGAGGTCGTCCAGCCGCGCGCCGTGACGTAGAACGGCACATGCCAGCTATGGTTGAGCCACGGCGCCAGCGCGAGCCGCACCTTGCCGACGATCTGGCAGCGCAACTGCAACCCGATCGCCGTCTCGCGCCACGCCGGCCAGTCGAGCTCGGGCCAAGCGCCGGCGTTTTTCATCCCACGGCGGTCCCGCCAACGGTGAGACCCTCGACCAGCAAGGTTGGCTGGCCGACTCCTGCCGGCACCCCCTGCCCCGCCTTGCCGCACATGCCGATGCCCTCATCGAGCGCGAAGTCGTTGCCGATGCCGGTCACCTTGGTCAGCACGGTGGGGCCGTCGCCGATCAGCGTCGCGCCCTTGATCGGGGCGCCGAGCTTGCCGTTTTCGATGCGATACGCCTCGGTGCACGAGAAGACGAACTTGCCTGAGACGATATCGACCTGCCCGCCGCCGAACGACTTGGCAAAGATGCCTTTCTTGACGCGGCTCATCAGTTCGGCGGGGTCGTCGTTGCCGGCGCGCATGAAGGTGTTCGTCATGCGCGGCATCGGGGCGTGTTCGAAGCTCTCGCGCCTGCCGTTGCCAGTGGGGTCGACGCCCATCAGGCGGGCGTTGAGGCGGTCCTGCATATAGCCCTTGAGCACGCCGTCCTCGATCAGCACGTTCTCCTGGGTCGGCGTGCCCTCGTCGTCGATCGACAGCGAGCCGCGGCGATCGAGGATCGAGCCGTCGTCGACCACCGTGACGCCTGGCGCCGCGACACGCTCGCCGATGCGCCCCGAAAAGGCGCTTGTTCCCTTGCGGTTGAAATCGCCCTCGAGTCCGTGGCCGACCGCCTCGTGGAGCAGCACGCCGGGCCAGCCGGGGCCGAGCAGCACGGTCATCTCGCCGGCGGGGGCATCGACCGAGTCGAGATTGACCAGCGCCTGCGCCAGCGCCTCGTCGATCGCGCGGTTCCACACGTCGTCGCCCATCAGCCGGTCGTAGAGATAGCGCCCGCCGATTCCGAAGCTGCCGGTCTCGCGGCGGCCGTTCGCCTCGACCACGATCGAGACGTTGAGGCGGACCAGCGGGCGGATGTCGGTCGCGACGAAACCGTCGGGGCGGACCACTTCGACCACGCTCCACGATCCCGACAGCCCGACCGAAACTTGGCAGACGCGCGGGTCGCGGGCGCGCGCCGCGGCGTCGATCGCCTGGCAGAGATTCACCTTGTCGGCGAAGGGAACGAGATCGATCGGATCGGCATCGGTGTAGAGGTGCCGGTTGGTGTGCTGCGGCGGGCTCGCCTTGGCGCGTGCCGAGGGGTCGATCAGCGCCATCGTCTCGCCGGCGCGGCGGATCGCGGCGGCGGAGAGCTCGTTCGAATGCGCGAACGCGGTCGTCTCGCCCGAGATCGCGCGGAGGCCGAAGCCGCTTTGCGTATCGTAGCTCGCGGTCTTGAGCCGGCCGTCGTCGAACCCGAACGCCTCGCTCTTGCGATATTGCAGATAGAGCTCGCCGTCGTCGGCCTTGGCCAAAGTCTCGGCGGTGAGCGTCTGCGCGGTCTCGGGATCGAGGCCGTCGCGATACAGGAACGAGCGGGGATCGGTGATGGTCATGGCAACCGATATAGGAGGTGCGGCGCTCAATCGAAGAGCCCGTCCTGTCCATCGCTCGGCGGGGTGAGGCCGAGATGCTTCCAGCCGCCGGCGTTGAGGCAGCGGCCGCGCGCCGTGCGGGCGACGAGGCCGAGCTGAATCAGATAGGGCTCGATCACTTCCTCGATCGTGTCGCGCGGTTCGGAAAGGCCCGCGGCGAGCGTCTCCACCCCCACCGGGCCGCCGCGATAGATATCAGCAATCATCGTCAGATAGCGCCGGTCCATCGCGTCGAGCCCGAGATGATCGACCTCGAGCCGGTTGAGCGCGGCGTCGGCGGTCTTCGCATCGACGGTCTCGGCGCCGGCAACATTGGCGAAATCGCGCACCCGGCGCAGCAGACGCCCGGCGATCCGCGGCGTGCCGCGCGACCGCCGCGCGATTTCGCGCGCGCCGTCCGACGCGACGTGGAGGTCGAGCAGCCGCGAGGCGCGGGTGACGACGTGTTCGAGCTCGTCGACGGTATAGAAAGCGAGCCGCACCGGGATGCCGAAGCGGTCGCGCAGCGGGGTGGTGAGTAGCCCCTGCCGGGTGGTCGCGCCGACCAGGGTGAAGTGCGGCAGGTCGATCCGCACCGAGCGCGCCGACGGCCCCTCGCCAATCATTAGATCGAGCGCGCGATCCTCCATCGCCGGATAGAGCACTTCCTCGACCGCGGGCTGGAGGCGGTGGATCTCGTCGATGAACAGCACGTCGCCGTCTTCGAGATTGGTGAGCAGCGCGGCGAGATCGCCCGACTTGGCGATGACGGGGCCACTGGTGGCGCGGAACCCCACCCCCATTTCGCGCGCGATGATCTGCGCCAGCGTCGTCTTGCCGAGCCCCGGCGGACCGAAGAACAGGACATGGTCGAGCGCCTCGCCGCGTGATTTGGCGGCTTGCAAGAACACGCGCAGGTTGTCGCGCGCCGCGGCTTGGCCGACGAACTCGTCGAGCGACTTGGGCCGCAGCGCGGCATCGACATCTTCGGGCTTGCGCTGCGCGGTCAGGATGCGATCGGCGTCGGTCATTGGTTTTGCCGCTTAATCATGAGCCGAAGAATTGCCCAAAAGGCAAACCCCGCGATAATCCCGAACCCGGCCATCAACATCACACCCTTCAGTTCCTCCATAACGCCGGCGTGAGTCAGTTGGCCATTCACGACGGTCACGACACCATCAACCGAGGCGAAGTCCGGTTGAATAGACGACCGCGCAACAATCGCCGAAGGAATTGCGGCGATCAGACCTCCGGCGAGAACGCACCAGATCAGCCGGAATTTCAGGCGGCCATATAGGACGGCCAAGGTCGGTATGCCGATGAAAGCAGTCACAATCTCCGCGACAATGGCCACGTAAAACGTGAAAAGTAGCCCGCCGGTTAGACCGGCCAACCCATCAGCCCAGATGCCATCAAGCAAGACTGCAAGTGCCGCCACGGGTGGTGCGAGCATCAGCGCAGCAGTCGCCTGCTTCATTGTCGGGTATGCGGGCTCACCCATCAATCGTGCTCGATATCGTCGCCCGTGATGGTCACCCACGGGTGGCGGCGGTTTTCGAAGACCGAGAAGTGCGGGGGCGGGAAGGTCGGGTCGGCGAAGGCGCCCAAGGGGATCGCGATCTGGCCGGGGAGGTTCTCGTTGCGATAATAGAGGCTCGAGCCGCAGGTCGGACAGAAGCTCTGCGTCATCGCGCCGTTGTCGCCGGTGCGGGTCCAGTCGATCGCGTCGCCGGTGATCGTCACGTCCTTGTCCTCGAAACGCGCTTGGGCGGCGAAGGCGCTGCCCGAGCGGCGCTGGCAGTTGAGGCAGTGGCAGACCGAGATACGGATCGGCTCGCCCGACACATCGACACGAAGCTGGCCGCATTGGCATTCGGCGTGGCGGTCGGTCATTTCGATGCCTTTCTGAGCGCGAGGCGGACGAGCGCGTCGAGGGTGGCGGTTGCGCCGAGCTCGTCCTCGGCGGCTTTCACCGCGGCGGCGGCCTCGGCGGGCTTGAAGCCGAGATTGCCGAGCGCGGAGACGGCGTCGGCCGAGGCGCCGGTCGCGACGGGGGCGGCGGCGCCCGAACCGAGCGCGACCGTGCCGGCCTTGTCCTTCAATTCGCGGACGATACGCTCGGCGAGCTTGGGGCCTACCCCGTTGGCGCGGGCGACCATCGCCTTGTCCTGCCGCGCCACCGCGGCGCCGAGCTCGTCGGGCGCGAGCGTCGAGAGGATCGCCAGCGCGACGCGCGCGCCGACCCCCTGGACGCTGGTGAGGTGACGGAACCAGTCGCGCTCACCGGTTTCGGCAAAGCCCATCAGGCGGATCGAATCTTCCGCCACCAGCATCTCGGTGTGGATCGTCACCGCCTCGCCAACCGGGCCGAGCGCAGCGAGGGTGCGCGACGACGCGCCGACGAGATAGCCGACCCCGGCGACATCAATCACCGCATGGTCGATGCCGGTCGAGGCGAGCAGGCCCTTGAGGTGGGCGATCATTGCTCCGCGCCGCCCCCATCAGGGGTGAAGTGGAGAAAGTGGAGAGCGTCGCGCAGCGTTGAATGGAGACGCGCAAAATACCGCGAAAGAGACGGATGGGATCGAGCGACGGCCATGCTCGGGACATAAGCAGAACGAGGGCGTGTAGGAAAGGTGTTTCGGCTTTTCAGCGCGCGAGGCGGCGCGCGCTCGCGAGATGGTGCGCGTGGCAGATCGCGACGGCGAGCGCGTCGGCGGCGTCGGGGCCGTCGATCTTCACACCCGGCAGCAGGCGCGTGACCATCGCGTGGACCTGCGCCTTCTCCGCATTGCCGACGCCGACCACCGCCTTCTTGACGAGGCGTGCGGCATATTCGCCGACGTCGAGCCCGGCGCGGGCGG
>JBQCHO010000011.1:0-15868 GCA_051954635.1 Sphingomonas sp.
GACGCCCGGCGGCAGGCGCAGCGAGGTATCGCGCACGTCCGAAGCCTTCTCGCCGAAGATCGCGCGGAGCAGCTTCTCCTCCGGCGTCATCGGGCTTTCGCCCTTCGGCGTGATCTTGCCGACCAGGATGTCGCCCGGCTCCACTTCGGCGCCGACATAGACGATGCCCGCCTCGTCGAGGTTGCGCAGCGCCTCCTCGCCGACGTTCGGGATGTCGCGGGTGATGTCTTCCGGCCCGAGTTTGGTGTCGCGGGCCATCACCTCGAACTCGTCGATATGGATCGAGGTGAAGACGTCGTCCTTCACGATCCGCTCGGAAAGCAGGATCGAATCCTCATAGTTGTAGCCGTTCCACGGCATGAACGCGACGAGCGCGTTGCGGCCCAGCGCCAGCTCGCCGAACTCGGTCGACGGGCCGTCGGCGAGCACGTCGCCGGCATTGACCACGTCGCCCACCTTCACCAGCGGCCGCTGGTTGATGCAGGTCGACTGGTTCGAACGCTGGAACTTCATCAGCGTGTAGATGTCGACGCCGCTCTCGGTCGCATCGACCTCGCCGGTCGCGCGGATGACGATGCGGCTGGCATCGACCTGGTCGACCACGCCCGAACGCCGGGCCGAGATCGCCGCGCCCGAATCGCGCGCCACGGTTTCTTCCATGCCGGTGCCGACGAACGGCGCCTCGGCGCGAACCAGCGGCACCGCCTGGCGCTGCATATTCGAACCCATCAGCGCGCGGTTGGCGTCGTCGTTTTCCAGGAACGGGATCAGCGACGCAGCGACCGAAACGAGCTGCTTCGGCGACACGTCCATCAGCGTGATGGTGTCGCGCATCGCCATCAGGAATTCGCCCGCCTGACGCGACGAGACGATTTCCTCGACGAAGCTGCCATCGTCGTTCAGTTCGGCGTTCGCCTGCGCGATAGTGTGCTTTTGCTCCTCCATCGCCGACAGATAGACGACCTCGTTGGTCACCTTATTGTCGATCACGCGGCGATACGGCGTCTCGATGAAGCCGTATTTGTTGACGCGGCTGAAGCTCGCGAGGCTGTTGATCAGGCCGATGTTCGGGCCTTCGGGCGTCTCGATCGGGCAGATACGGCCATAATGCGTCGGATGGACGTCGCGAACCTCGAAGCCCGCGCGCTCGCGAGTGAGGCCGCCCGGCCCGAGCGCCGAGACGCGACGCTTGTGCGTCACTTCGGACAGCGGGTTGGTCTGGTCCATGAACTGCGAGAGCTGCGACGAGCCGAAGAACTCGCGCACCGCGGCAACGGCCGGCTTCGCGTTGATCAGGTCGTTCGGCATCACCGTCGACACGTCGACCGAGGACATGCGCTCCTTGACCGCGCGCTCCATGCGCAGCAGCCCGACGCGATACTGGTTCTCGAGCAGCTCGCCGACCGAGCGCACGCGGCGATTGCCGAGATTGTCGATATCGTCGATCTCGCCCTTGCCGTCCTTCAGGTCGACCAGCGTCTTGACCACCGCGAGGATGTCCTCGGTGCGCAGCGTCGTGACGGTGTCCTCGGCGTCGAGGTCGAGGCGCATGTTGAGCTTGACGCGGCCGACCGCCGACAGATCGTAGCGATCGGGATCGAAGAACAGCCCGGCGAACAGCGCTTCCGCCGTCTCCAGCGTCGGCGGCTCGCCGGGACGCATGACGCGGTAGATGTCGGACAGCGCCTGCTCGCGCTCCTCGGCCTTGTCGGCCTTCAGCGTGTTGCGAATCCACGGACCCGTCGTGACGTGGTCGATGTCGAGCAGCTCGATGCGGTCGATGCCCGCCTTGTCGAGCAGTTCGAGATTCTCGGCCGACACCTCGTCGCCGGCTTCGATGTAGATCTGGCCGGTGGTCTCGTTGATCAGGTCGTACGCTGAATAGCGGCCGAAGATTTCCTCGGTCGGGATCAGCAGCGTCTCGAGCCCGTCCTTGCCCGCCTTGTTGGCGGCGCGGGGGCTGATCTTCTGGCCGGCGGCGAACACGACTTCGCCGGTCTTGGCGTCGACGATGTCATAGGTCGGCTTCACGCCGCGCCAATTCTCGGCCGCGAACGGAATCTGCCAGCCGCCTTCGCCGCGGACATAGGTCACGCGATTGTAGAACTGGTTGAGGATTTCCTCCGACGTCAGGCCCAGCGCGTAGAGCAGCGCCGTCACCGGCAGCTTGCGCTTGCGGTCGATACGGACGTTGACGATGTCCTTGGCGTCGAACTCGAAATCGAGCCACGAGCCGCGATACGGGATCACGCGCGCGGCGAACAGATACTTGCCCGACGAGTGGGTCTTGCCGCGATCATGGTCGAACAGCACGCCCGGCGACCGGTGCATCTGCGAAACGATCACGCGCTCGGTGCCGTTGATCAGGAAGGTGCCGTTCTCGGTCATGAGCGGCATGTCGCCCATGTAGACGTCCTGCTCCTTGATATCGAGCACCGACCGGGCTTCCGTATCGGGATCGACCTCGAACACGATCAGGCGCAGCGTGACGCGCATCGGGGCGGCATAGGTGATGCCGCGCTGGCGGCACTCGTCGGTGTCGAACTTGGGCGGCTCCAATTCGTAATTGACGAAATCGAGCTCGGCGGTGCCGGCGAAGTCGCGGATCGGGAATACGCTGCGCAGCGTCTTCTCCAGGCCCGAGACGTAGCCGATCGAGGGATCGCTCCGCAGGAACTGTTCGTAGGATTCGCGCTGAACCTCGATCAGGTTCGGCATCTGCACCACTTCGTGGATGTCGCCGAACACCTTGCGGATGCGGCGCTTGCGGGTGCCGCTCTCGATTGCCTTGGTCGCCATGTGTAAGAATCGCCCTTATGTCGATCAGAATGTCGCATCCGGATGCCACCGGAAGGGGGCGCGCAGAACGACGCAAAAAGCCGCGTGTTCGCCCTCATCGGGAGAACCGCAGCTCATGGCGTCGTGAAACCGCAGACCCAATCCGATCGACACGCTGCGCGACGGCGCGTCATTTCCCGGACCTGTGGTGATGGCGGCGATATAGGATCGGGGGCATCGCGTGTCAATTGTGCGACACCCCGCGCGTTAAATGCGCCTCGGCGCAGGTGCGGCCATTCGCAGGTTGGCAAGCGTTCAGCTTGCGGCGATTAGGGCGCATACCCGATCAACCGGACAGATGATGCGTTTTCCGCCTTTCAAGACTTTATTGCCGCGCCGCCGCCTGATGCTGATCGCGCTCGCCGCGAGCGCCGCGCCGGCGTTTGCCCAGACAACGCAGACCACGCCGCCGGCCAACGGCCAGCTGCCGCAGACGATTCCCGGCCTCGACAATTTCACCATCGCACCGACCCGGCCGCGCCCGATGCCCGCCCCGACGCCGACCCCCGCGCCGGTAATCCCGATCCAGCCGTTGCCGACGCCCACCCCGACGCCGCGTGCGGCGACCCCGCGACCGGCGCGCACCCCGGCACCCGCGCCGACCCCGACGCCGACGCCGACGCCGACCCGCGCCCCGACGCCGGCTCCAACGCCTACGCCCGCGCCGACGCCTGTCGCGACGCCGAGCGCAGCGCCGATGCCGATCGTCACGCCGACGCCGGAGGCGACCGCCACCCCGGCGACAGTGCCCGCGCCGACCGCGGCGCCGCATCATTCGCTGCTATGGATCGCGCTGTTCATCGCGATGCTGTTGTTCCCGGCGCTCGGTGTCGTCTTATGGTTCGTCCGCCGCAGCCCGGCCGGCGGCTCGGCAGGGGCATTGGCCGACGATGATGATGACTGGATCGCCCCCGATCAGGCCGCGCCGCCGCCCGTTCCCGCGCCGCGCCCGGTCGCGCCGCCGCGCCAGCCGCCCGGCACCGCCACGCGCCCGCGGCTCGAAATCGGCTTCACTCCGCGCAGCGCCGGGATCAACGGCGCGAATGCGGCCGTCGATTACGATCTCGTCGTCCAGAATGTCGGCCCCGTTCCGGCCGAGCGCGTCGAGATGCGCGTCGAGCTGGTCAGCGCCGGCAACACCCACGACGTCGAGCTGCAGTCGCGGCTCGACGCGCCGGTCGAGAAACCGATGATTGCGCCGTTCACGCTCGCCGCCGGGCAGGCGCGCCCGATCCGCGCGCTCGCGCAATTGCCCAAGAGCGCGGTCAACGTCGTTGCGGTCGAGGGACGCCCGATGTTTGTGCCGATCGTCGCGGTCGACCTGCGCTATCGCTGGCCCGGCGGCGAGGGCCAGACCGCGCAGAGCTTCGTCATCGGCATCGCGCCCAAGAAGGGCGAGCGCATGCGCCCCTTCTGGCTCGACACCGATCCGCGCATGCACGACACGGTGACCGCAAGGCCGCACGCGGTGGGCGCGCGACGGTAGACGCGACGCAAGCTACAAATTCGGCAATGACAACTTAAGCTTAACGATCGGCCGCGCATGATCGCATGATGGGCGATGAAAAGAATTACGATCGGGAGATCGCAGAGTGGGTACGGGCGCACCGCAAGTTGTCGATCGTCCTGCTCGTGATGACATTCGGTTGCTTGATGGCTTTTGTTGCCTACGAGCTAATTCGATGGGCAGGCGAAAAGGGACCGATCACTACGATCGCGGCGTTGGCCATCGTCGCCGTAACGACTGTTGCGCGATTTTATTCAATGCGTAAGCGCGCCGCCGTTGAATCCCGCCACAATCGCTAAACGCTTCTCGTTTTGCGGAATGTCCAAAGCACTTGAGCTCCAAGCCGAAAAAGGGCGGCCCCCGCGTGGGAGCCGCCCCTTCTTTTCGCTCCATCCCGACCATCGCCGGGACGGCGCAAGCCTTGCGGCTTACTTGAGCTCGACGGTCGCGCCGGCTTCTTCGAGCTGCTTCTTGATCTTCTCGGCCTCGTCCTTGTTGACGCCTTCCTTGACCGGCTTCGGCGCACCTTCGACGAGCGCCTTGGCTTCGGTCAGGCCCAGGCCGGTGATGGCGCGGACTTCCTTGATGACGTTGATCTTCTTGCCACCGTCGCCGGTGAGGATCACGTCGAACTCGGTCTTCTCTTCGGCGGCGGCGCCACCGGCGCCGGCACCACCGGCGGCCGGGCCGGCAACGGCGACAGCCGCAGCAGCCGAGACGCCCCACTTCTCTTCGAGAAGCTTGGCAAGGTCAGCCGCCTCGAGGACGGTCAGTTCGGAAAGCTGGTCAACCAGCGCGTTGAGGTCTGCCATTTTTAGTCTCCATGCGGGGCGTGAATTGCCCCAATCGGTTCAAACAAAAGGTAGTCAGCTTGCCTGATCGGGTCAGGCGGCGTCCTTGTCGCCGTAAGCGGCGAAAACGCGCGCGAGCTTCGATGCGGGCGCGTTGGTGAGCTGGGCGAGCTTGGTCGCGGGCGCCTGGACGAGGCCCACGATCTTGGCCCGCAGCTCATCGAGCGACGGCAGCGAGGCGAGTGCGTTCACACCGGCCACGTCTAGAACGGTCGCGCCCATGCCCCCACCGACGATTTCCAACTTGTCGTTGGTCTTCGCGAACTCGGACACCACCTTGGCGGCGGCGACCGGATCGGTCGAGGTGGCCAGGCCCACCGGGCCGGTCAGCAGGTCGCTGATGCCGGCATAATCGGTGTCCTGAAGCGCGATCTTGGCAAGCTTGTTCTTCGAGACCTTGTAGGTCGCGCCGGCTTCCCGCATCTTGATTCGAAGCTCGGTCGACTGCGCGACGGTGAGCCCGAGGTTGCGGGTGACGACCACCACGCCGACCTCGTTGAAGGTGCGGTTCAGCTCGGCAACGGCCTCGGTCTTTTGAGCACGATCCATGCCATTCTCCACGTTTTGAGCTCCCCGAGGGGAACCCGGTTACACGCCGGGCAAGGCGCGAACGCCGCACCCGGTTTTGTCCTGGCGATGGGGAAGGGCGCCGCATGGTGAGCGGCAGACCGGCAGATACCGGCCCTGAAATCCTTTTCCCCGTCTCGGCGAGAGATTAAGCCGGAACCCGGCACTCGCTGTCTCGGACGAGACTCGCGGCCCTGGGGCCACGAGCTGCCGGGCGCTCTACAGCGCGGCGGGGAAAAGTCAACTTTCGGTTGAAACCCCCCGTATTGAAATCACTCGTCATGCTGAACTTGTTTCAGCATCCATGGTGCCACGCCGCCGTCGCGCGCTCGGCGAGCGTCGGTCCATGGACCGTGAACCAAGTTCAGGGTGACGGAGGTGGCTTTGATACCCCTCGACTAGGCCACCGCCACCGCGATAGGGCTCGCACCATGACCGACATCAAACCTCCCGTCGCCGCGACGCGTCCGCACAGCTTCACCGCCCACGGCCACACCATCGACGACCCCTGGGCCTGGCTCAAGGACCCCAATTACCCGGACGTCACCGACAAGGACGTCCTCGCCTATCTCGACGCCGAAAACGCCTATTTCGAGGCGGTGATGAAGCCGCACCAGCCACTCGTCGACACGCTCTACGAAGAGATGAAGGGCCGCATCAAGGAAGACGAATCGTCGGTGCCGCAGCAGGACGGCGACTGGCTCTACTGGACCGCCTATGAGACCGGCGGACAATATTGCAAATGGTGGCGCAAGCCCGTCGCGGGCGGTGACGACCAACTGCTGCTCGACGAGCCGGCGCTCGCCGAGGGCAAGGAATATTTTCGTCTCGGCGCGTTCTCGGTCTCCAACGACGGCACGCTGCTCGCGTACGCGATCGACGACAACGGCTCCGAACGCTTCACGATCTACGTCAAGAACCTCGAGACCGGCGAGCATCTGCGCGAGGTGATCCCCGGCATGCTCTCCGAGATCGTATGGACCGCCGACGACAGCGCGTTCCTCTACGGCCTCGCCAACGCGCAGTGGCGCACCGACAATGCCCGCCTCCACCGCCTCGGCACCCCGATCGAGGACGATATCGAGCTCTATCATGAGGACGACGAAGGCTACCGCGTCGGCGTCTCCGAAACCCAGTCGCGCCGATGGATCATCATCGCCACCGGCGATCACGTCACGAGCGAAGTCCGCCTCGTCCCCGCGAACGATCCCACCGCCGATCCGATCCTGATCGCGCCGCGTCAGCCGGGCCGCGAATACGATGTCGACGAGCATGACGGCACGCTGTTCATCCACACCAACGACACCGATCCGATGTGGCGGCTGTGCACCGCCTCGATCGACGCACCCGGCGAGTGGCGCGAGCTGATCGCGCCGTCATCGCATTTCTACATGACTGGCATCGCCTGCTTCGCCGACTTCTTCGTCGTCGAGGGCCGCGAGGACGGGCTCGATCAGGTCGATATCCACAGCTACGACCCGAAGGTCGCCCCGCGCCGCGTGCTGTTCCCCGAGGCGAGCTACGCCGCCGGCCTCGGCAGCAATCCCGAATATGCCGTGAGCAGCTTGCGGATGGGCTATGAATCGATGGTCACGCCGGGGACGGTGTTCGACTATCACCTCGCCACCGGCGAGCTCGAAACGCTCAAGGTGCAGGAAATCCCCTCGGGCTACGACGCGTCGAAATACGCCACCGAGCGCCTCAAGATCGCCGTGCGCGACGGGACACAGGTGCCCGTCTCGATCGTCTACCCGCACGGCTTTCCCAAGGACGGCTCGCGCCCGCTGTTCCTCTACGCCTATGGCGCCTACGGCATGGCGATCCCGCCGGGCTTCTCGACCGGGCGCCTCAGCCTGCTCGACCGCGGCTTCGCCTATGCCATCGCGCACATCCGCGGCGGCGACGATCTTGGGCAGGACTGGTATCACCAGGGCAAGCTCGAAAAGCGCACCAACACCTTCAACGATTTCGTCGATGTCGCGAAGGGCCTGATCGCCGACGGCTGGACCAGCGCCGGCCGCATCGCCACCGCGGGCCGCTCGGCCGGCGGCGAGCTGATGGGCGCGATCGTCAATTCCGATCCCGAGCTCTGGGGCGCGGTGATCGCAGACGTGCCGTTCGTCGACGTGCTCAACACGATGCTCGACGCCGATCTGCCGCTCACCCCCGGCGAATGGCCCGAATGGGGCAATCCGATCACCGACAAGGCCGCGTTCGAGCTGATCCGCAGCTACTCGCCTTATGAGAACGTGGCCGCGCAGGCTTACCCACCACTGTTCATCTCGGGCGGCCTCAACGACCCGCGCGTGACCTATTGGGAGCCCGCCAAATGGGCCGCCAAGCTGCGCGCGACCAAGACCGACGACAATGTGCTGCTCCTGAAGACCAACATGGGCGCCGGCCACGGCGGCAAATCGGGCCGCTTCGAGAGCCTGCGCGAAGGCGCCGAGGAGCACGCCTTCGTACTCTGGCAACTCGGCGTCGAGGGCTGACGGACAGATGTCGATCGAGGCGATCATCGCGCGCTACGGCGTCGTCGCGGTGTTCGCCGGCGCCGGCTTCGAGGGCGAAACCGCGGCGGTCGCAGGCGGGCTGCTCGCGCATCAGGGCTATTTCGCGCTGCCCGCGGCGATGGCGGCTGCCGCGGCGGGGTCGTGCGTCGCCGATCAATTGTTCTTCCTGCTCGGCCGTCGCTTCCGCGAGCATCGCTGGGTGAGGGCGGTCCGGCAGCGTTCGGCCTTTGCGCGCGCGCTCGGCCTGCTCGAACGCTATCCGCGCGCCTTCGTGTTTGCGTTCCGCTTCATCTACGGCATCCGCACCGTCAGCCCCGTCGCGATCGGCACCAGCACTGTCCCCGCGCGGACCTTCGTCGTCATGAACGTCATCGCCGCGGCGGTGTGGGGGCCGTTGTTCGTCGGGCTCGGCTATCTGTTCGGCCACGGCATCGAGGCAGTGCTCGGTCGCATGCAGGGCAAGCATCACATCGTCTTGCTCGCGGTCGCCGCGGTGGTGATCGCAGTTGGCGCGCTCCAGGCGATTCGCTGGTGGCGCGCGCGGGAAGTCGAGTGATGCGCTTCACCCGATCCTTCACCGCTTCCGCCGACGACATCGACGAGCTCGGCCACGTCAACAATGCCGTCTGGGTGCGCTGGATTCAGGATATCGCGGTCGCGCATTGGCTGGCGGTGGCGGCGGCCGAGCAGCAGGCCGCGTATATCTGGGTCGTGACACGCCACGAGATCGACTATCGCGGCAATGTCGTCGAGGGCGAGACGGTGACGGGCGAGACCTGGGTGCCCGATCCGCCCAAGGGCGCGCGGTTCGATCGCCATGTTCGTTTCATCGGCGGCGACGGCAAGGTGAAGGTCGAGGCGGTGACGACCTGGGCGCTGCTCGATCGCACCTCGGGCCGGCTGCTGCGCGTGCGCGACGATATCGCCGCGCCGTTCTTGGCGGATTGACCGCAAGGCGCGGGACGCCTTGGGGCGTCTCTCACGGCATGGTTATTCCCGAAATGAGGAGAACGAACATGGCCGATGTCTATCGCAAGGTTGCTTCACCGGTCGGCACGCTGACGCTGGTCGCTGGCGACGCCGGGCTGGTCGCGATCCTGTGGCCCGAGGAGCGGCCTGGCCGCGTGGCGTTCGCCGCCCAACCTGAGCGCGATCCGCATCCGGTGCTCGATCAGGCCGAACGGCAACTCGCCGACTATTTCGGGGGACGGCGGCGATCGTTCGACCTGCCGCTCGATTTCCGCGGCACCGATTTCCAGCGCCAGGTATGGGCAGCGCTCCTCGCCATTCCGTTCGGCGAGACGCGCAGCTACGGCGCGATCGCGGCGGCGATCGGCCGGCCCTCGGCGTCGCGCGCGGTGGGGGCGGCGAACGGGCGCAATCCGATCTCGATCGTGGCACCGTGCCACCGCGTCATCGGCGAAAGCGGAAAATTGACGGGATTTGCCGGCGGTCTTGCCGCCAAGGCGTTCCTGCTCGATCACGAGCGCGCCGCCGGCTGAGCAGCGACCGGCGCCGGCCCCTTCGCCTTCCCTTGCGGAAAGGCAGCCGGGGCCGATGCGTCAGATGAGGGAAACCCCCGTTCCGACCACCAGCGCCAGGGTCGCCAGGGTCAGCAGGCTGCCCATGACGGTTTCCATGTAACGCATTGTGATGGTCTCCAAACCGGCGCGATTGCCGGTGGCGGCCCTATGCAGATCGTTGCGCTCGTTCGCAATTTTATTTCAAGTTTTCGCAGTTGCAGCATTTGCAACCGGTAACGGCTGAAACTACTCGCCGAACACCCGCGCGAAGATCGTGTCGACGTGCTTGAAATGGTAATCCAGGTCGAAGCGCGCGTCGATTTCTTCCGCAGAAAGCGCCGCCCGAACGTCCGGGTCGGCCTTGAGTAATTCGGCGAGGCTGAGCGCGCCGTCCGATTCCCACACCTTCATCGCGTTGCGCTGGACGAGCCGGTAGGCGTCCTCGCGGCTGACTCCCGCTTGCGTCAGCGCCAGCAGTACGCGCTGCGAGTTGGTCAGCCCTCCCATGCGATCGAGATTCTTCTGCATCCGCTCAGGGTAGATGACGAGCTTGTCGATCACGCCCGTTAGCCGCGCGAGCGCGAAATCGAGCGTGATCGTGGCATCGGGGCCGATATAGCGCTCGACCGAAGAGTGGGAGATGTCGCGTTCGTGCCACAGCGCCACATTCTCCAGCGCCGGGGTGACATAGCCGCGCACCATACGGGCGAGGCCGGTGAGGTTCTCGGTCAACACCGGATTGCGCTTGTGCGGCATTGCCGACGAGCCCTTCTGGCCGGGCGAGAAATATTCCTCGGCCTCGAGCACTTCGGTGCGCTGCAAGTGGCGGATTTCGGTCGCCAGCCGCTCGATCGACGAGGCGATCACGCCCAAGGTCGCGAAGAACATCGCGTGGCGGTCGCGCGGGATGACCTGGGTCGAGACCGGCTCGACCGTCAGCCCCATCTTCTCCGCGACATGCGCCTCGACCGCGGGGTCGATATTGGCGAAGGTCCCCACCGCGCCCGAGATCGCGCAGGTCGCGACGTCGGCGCGCGCCGCGATCAGGCGGGCACGGTTGCGGTCGAACTCGGCATAGGCTTGGGCGAGCTTGAGCCCGAACGTCACCGGCTCGGCATGGATGCCGTGGCTGCGCCCGATCGTCGGCGTATATTTGTGCTCGATCGCGCGGCGCTTGATCGCGGCGAGCAGCTTGTCGAGGTCGTCGAGCAGGATGTCCGACGCGCGCGCCAATTGCACCGCGAGGCAGGTGTCGAGCACGTCAGAGCTTGTCATCCCCTGGTGCATGAAGCGCGCCGGCTCGCCGACATGCTCGGCGGCGTTGGTCAGGAAGGCGATGACGTCGTGCTTCACCTCGGCCTCGATCGCGTCGATCCGCTCGACCTCGAACGCGCCTTTCTCCCAGATCGCCCTGGCCGCTTCCTTGGGCACCACGCCGAGCTCGGCGAGCGCATCGGTGGCGTGCGCCTCGATCTCGAACCAGATGCGAAAGCGGGTTTCCGGCGTCCAGATGTCGGTCATTGCCGGCCGGGCGTAGCGGGGGACCATCGGCTCTATCCTCGGATGCGGTGATTTCGGGTCGTCGCAAATCCGTCACGGACCCGCGTCGAGCCGCGCGGTAGCAGGGACGAGACGCGGCCGCAAACCGATCCACATCAGGTCCAAACCGGCTCGTCGCGTGTTATGGTGAGAACAAATCGGCACGCCTCTGATGGACAGCGGCGGCGATGCCGGAAATGGGCGGGGGACGGTGTTCGCATCGGTCCCGTTCGAGTCGAAGGTCCGTTGTGTACGGTCACTACGGACGTGCGGGCCTTCGACCGGCCGCCGGATCGCCCCCCGGTCCGGCGGCCGTCATTTGAGTTTGCGACGGCGCCAGCCCGCCCTTCACGCGAGGGGCGGGCTGGTTCGTTTTTGGGTTCTCAACGGCTACTCTGTTGCTGACGATGCAATACGCATTTAGGCCGTCGGAATGCGCGAAAGCACGGTTATTCGGACGAGAGCGGTCATGGTCGCGGTCGTCGCCCTGGGGTTGGCCCTAATATTTCTGCCGTGCATTCTTCTCGGCGGATTTCTGTTTGACGACCCCGCGCACCAAGCTGCGGCAATTTTTGCGGTTGCGGCGATCATGGCTTCCGAAGCATCCGCTTGGTGCGGGTTCGTTTGTGCTATCGAGGCATTCCAAAACACCAGCGCCCGCAGCGTTATTTACGGCATTCGATATCTCGTCCTGCCGGTTTGTACCTTGGCCGCGATCTTATATTTCATGACCAGATAGCGTGGTCGTCAGCTAGATCAGCCCCATCGCGCGCAGGCTCGAATGGCCCTGCGTGCCAATGATGATGTGATCGTGGACCGCGATGTTGAGCCGTTTGCCCGCCTCGATGATGCCGCGCGTGAGGTCGATATCGGCGCGGCTCGGCGAGGGATCGCCGCTCGGATGGTTGTGGACGAGGATCAGCGAGGCCGAGCCGAGATCGATCGCGCGGCGGATGACCTCGCGGACATGCACCGCCGCCTCGTCGATCGAGCCTTCGCTGATCTTCTCGTCGCGGATCAGCATGTTGCGCGTGTTCAGGTGGAGCACGCGGACGCGCTCGATCGGGTGGTGCGCCATGTCGGCGCGCAGATAATCGAGCAACGCCTGCCAGTTCGACAGCACCGGCTTCTCGGCGACCTCGGCGCGCAGCAGCCGCAAGGCGGAAGCCTGCGCGATCTTGAGCGCCGCGATTCCCGCATCGCCCATCCCCTCTACGCGACGCAGCGCCTCGGCGTCCGCCGTCAGCAGCCCGGCGATGCCGCCGAATTCGGTCAGCAGCCGCTTGGCCAGCGGCTTGGTGTCGATCCGCGGGATCGCCAGCATCAGCAGATATTCGATCAATTCGTGATCGAGCAGCCCGTCGCCGCCGCTGTCGATCAGCCGCGTGCGCAACCGCGTGCGGTGACCGGCGTTGGGATTGGCGTCGTTCATCAAGGGGATGATTAATCGAGCGGCATTCACCGCGCAATTGCACCTGCGTTCATCTTGCCTATGCTTGAAGCGCTTGCCGACCGGCGCACGTCCTTGTGCCGTCAACAGCCAATGGAGAGACTGACGGCGTGACGCCCGCAAGCGAGGACCAGGATTATGAGACGGCGGAAGCGCCGGTATCGGTCAGCCGCGCCGGGCGCCTGACCGGGGTCGCCTTGCTCGCGGTTGCGGTGGCGACGAGCGGGGTGTGGCTCGCGCGGCGACCGATCGCGACGCATCTCGTCGACCAGACGCTCGCCGCCAAGGGTGTGCCGGCGAGCTATCAGATCGACGATCTCGGGCTCGGCCGGCAGCGGCTGACCGATCTGGTGATCGGCGATCCGGCGCATCCCGATCTCGTCGCCGACTGGGTCGAGGTGCATACCGTGCTCGGGCTGCACGGCGCGCACGTCACCGGCTTGACCGCGGGACATGTCCGGCTGCGCGGCAAGCTGGTCGACGGGCGCGTGTCGCTCGGGATGATCGATCGGCTGCTGCCGCCCCCGTCAGACAAGCCGTTCGCGCTGCCGCATCTCGATGTCGCGGTTCAGGACGGGCGGATGCGGCTCGAGACGCCGGCGGGGATTGTCGGGCTCAAGGTCAGCGGCAGCGGCATTCTCGACGACGGCTTTTCGGGACGGCTCGCCGCGGTGTCGCCACTGGTCGCGATCGGGCCGTGCGTCGCCGATCGCATGGCCGCGGTGGTCGCGATCAGCATCGCCGATGCGCAGCCGCATCTGTCCGGACCGGTCCGCGCCGGCGAATTGACTTGCGGTACGACCAATATGCGCCGCGCCGTCGCCGATCTCGATGCGACGCTCGGCGATCGGCTCGATCGCTGGCAGGGCAGCGCCAAGCTGTTGCTCGCCGCGCTCGATGCCGCGCCGGGCACGATGCGCAAGCTCGCCGGCACGGTGTCGTTCGACGGATCGGCGCAGCGCACCGGCGGTCAGCTCGATCTGAACGCGGGCGCCTTCACCGGCGCGGGGCTGACCGGCGGGGCGTTGCGGCTTGCCGGCAGCTATCGCTACGAGCCGCCGTTCGTCGGTTTCCAGGGGCACGCCTCGGCCGACGACACCGCGTTGTCGCGGGCGACGATCGCGCGGATCGCGGCGTCGGGCGGTGCGGCGCAGGGCTCGCCGCTGGGGCCACTCGCGGCGAAGCTCGCTAGGGCCGGCGCAGCGGCAGCACAGTCGTTCTCGCTCGACGCCGATCTCGTCGCGCTGCAGTCGGCGCGCGGCGGGCGGATAGGCGTCTCGCGACTGGCGTTCGATACCAAGAGCGGCGCGCACGCCTCGCTGTCGGGTGGCGACGGCATCATCTACGACATGCCCGATCGCGCTGTACGTGTGGATGGCCTGTTGTCGATCTCGGGTGGCGGGCTGCCCGAAGCCGCGATCCGGCTCGCCCAGCCGCGCGCCGGTGCGCCGGTCACCGGCACCGCGATCATCCGGCCATATATCGCCGGTGATGCCAGTCTGGCGTTGACCCCGGTCCAGTTCACCGCGAGCCCGTCGGGCGCGACTCATTTCACGAGCGTGGCGACGCTGAGCGGGCCGATCGGCACCGCCGGCCGATTGACTCGCGGGCAGATCGCGATCGATGGGCGATGGGACGGCCACGCGCGCGTCACGATCGGCGGCGATTGCGCCCCGGTCGGCTTCCGACGGCTGACCTATTCGGGTCTCGATCTCGGGCGCACGGTCACGCGGCTCTGCCCGACCGGCGGCGCGCTGCTGGCGATCGACGGTGCCCGCGTGTCGGGTGGCGCGCGGGTGGCGGCGACGCACCTCGCCGGCCGCCTCGGCAGTTCGCCGCTGGCGATCGACTGGAACGGCGGCACGCTCGCGCTCGCCAGTCGCGGGTTCGCGCTCGCCCAGGTGGCGGTCAAGCTCGGCCCGGCGGACCGGCAGACGCGGCTCGACATAGCGACGCTCGACGGCCGGATCGCGGGGAGCGGCGTTGCCGGCACCTTCGCCGGCGGCGGGGGGCAGATCGCCAATGTGCCGCTGGTGATGTCGAAGGCCGCCGGCGATTGGCGGTTCGACCGCGGCGTGCTCGATGTGACCGGCGGGCTGACCGTCGCCGATGCCGCGGCGACGCCGCGCTTCAACCCGCTCGACAGCAAGGACGTCGCGCTCAAGCTGGCGAACAACGTCATCACGGCGAAGGCAACGCTCGCCAATCCCGCGAGCGGGGTGAAGGTCACCGACGTACGAATCGAGCACGATCTCGGACGCGGCGTCGGCCATGCCGATCTCGCGGTGCCGGGCATTGCCTTCGACAAGGGCTTCCAGCCCGACGCGCTGACCCCGCTGACGTTCGGCGTGATCGCCGACGTTCAGGGCAAGGTGAGCGGGGAGGGGCATATCGCGTGGTCGCCGTCAGGCGTCACCAGCACCGGAACCTTCACGACCAAGGGCACCAATCTGGCCGCGGCGTTCGGCCCTGTCACGGGGCTGTCGACGACGATCCATTTCACCGATCTGCTGAACATGGTCAGCGCGCCCGATCAGGTCGCGACGGTCGATCAGATCAATCCCGGCGTCGCGGTCGAGAATGGCGAGGTCCATTACCAGACGCTGTCGAGCACGCAGGTCAAGGTGCTCGGCGCCGTATGGCCGTTCTCGGGCGGCACGCTGACGCTAGAGCCGACCCTGCTCGATTTCTCGCAAGGCCAGGCGCGGCGGCTGACCTTCGACGTCAAGGGGATGGATGCCGCGCAGTTCATCCAGAAGTTCGATTTCAAGAATCTCGATGCGACTGGCACGTTCGACGGCACCCTGCCGATGGTGTTCGATGCCGACGGGGGCCGGATCGAGAACGGCCACCTCACCGTGCGGCAGGGCGGCGGGACGATCGCCTATGTCGGCGATCTCAGCCAGAAGGATCTCGGCACCTGGGGCAATATGGCGTTCCAGGCGTTGAAGTCGCTGCGTTACGACAGTTTGAACATCACGATGAACGGCCCGCTGGCCGGCGAGATGGTGACGCAGGTCAAGTTTGCCGGCATTCATCAGGGCGACGGCACGCACACCAATTTCCTTGTCAAGCGGCTG
>JBQCHO010000012.1:0-3440 GCA_051954635.1 Sphingomonas sp.
CGCACCGCCTGGCCGACCAGCTCCTCGAGGATCGCGGCGGTCGGCTGCTCGGTGGTGACCATGCCAACGCTCTGCCCCGCCATCAGCGACCCGCTCTCGACATCGCCGTCGATCACCGCGCGGCGCAGCGCCCCGGCCCAATAATGTTCGATCTGGAGCTGCGCCTCGGCCATCTCGACCGCGCCCTCGTTGAGCGCCTGCGCGACCTCGACCTGCTTGGCGGTGAACAATTCGGTGCCGGCGTTCTTGAGCGCGCGGACCGGGATGACCGGCAGGCGCGGGTCGATCTGGACGCTGGCGACCGCGTCGCGCGCGCTGGCGCGGAAGAATGCCTTCTTGAAATTGGGGTGGGCGATCGATTCGGTCGCGCAGGCGAAGCGCGTGCCGAGCTGGACGCCCGCCGCGCCCATGTCGAGATAGCCGGCGATCGCCTCGCCGCGGCCGATCCCGCCGGCGACGAACACCGGCACCTGCTCGGCGACCTCGGGCAGGATTTCCTGCGCCAGCACGCTGGTCGAGACCGGGCCGATATGGCCGCCGGCCTCCATGCCCTCGACGACGAGCGCGTCGACGCCCGATCGGATCAGTTTCTTGGCCAGCGCCAGCGCCGGCGCGAAGCAGATCAATTTGGCGCCGTTGGCCTTGATCGCGTCGAGCGATCCCGCCGGCGGCAACCCGCCCGCCAGCACGACGTGGCCGACGTCGTGCTTGTTGCAGACCTCGATCAGGTCGAACAGCATCGGATGCATCGTGATCAGATTGACGCCGAACGGCTTGTCGGTCAGCGCCTTCGTCCCGGCGATTTCCTTGTCGAGCAACTCGGGCGTCATCGCCCCGCACGCGATCAGCCCGAAACCGCCGGCATTGGACATCGCCGCGACCAGGTTGCGCTCGCTGACCCAGGACATCGCGCCGCACAGGATGGCGACCTCGCAGCCGAGGAAATCGACGCCGCGCTGCATGCGGCGCTGGAGGCGCTCGGCGCCGATCGAGGAAGAAGCATTCATGACGCCGGCCTAGCCTTGGCCGGGGGTTTGGGGCAAGCCCGCGTCATGCGGCAGGAAAATACGCGGCTGACCGTCCGGACGCCGGGTCAGGGATTGCACGACTGCACCGACGCGATCTGCCGCTGGGTGGCGGAGAGCGGGATCGCTACCGGCCTGCTGACGGTCTTCATCCGCCACACCTCGGCGTCGCTCGTTATCCAGGAGAATGCCGCCCCCGCCGCGCGGCGCGACCTCGAACGTTATTTCGCACGGATCGCGCCCGAGGGCGGCGAGTATGAGCATGACGACGAAGGGCCGGACGACATGCCCGCGCATCTGCGCGCGGCGCTCACGCAAGCGAGCCTGTCGATTCCGGTGGTGGAAGGGCGCCCGGCGCTGGGGACGTGGCAGGGCATCTATGTATTCGAGCACCGCCATGCGCCGCATGCGCGGACGCTGGTGCTGCATGTGATCGGGGAGTGAAGGCCGAGCATTGCTATAACCGTCATCCCCGCGAAAGCGGGGACCCATCTCCTGCGTTATCCGCCACTACGTCTGGCGCATTCTGGGCCGCTGATGGGAGATGGGTCCCCGCGTTCGCGGGGATGACGCTAAAGAATCAGGCAACTGATCGGAAAGCGTTGCTTGGCCAAGCAGCGCTTACGCCGCTTCCTCCGCATCCAGCCCATAGGCCGTATGCAGCACCCGCACCGCGAGTTCCGTCTCGTCCTCGTGGATCAGCACGCTGACCTTGATCTCGCTGGTCGAGATCGCCTGGATGTTGATCCCGCGCTCGCCCAAGGTCGTGAACATCTTCGACGCGACGCCGGCATGGCTCTTCATCCCCACGCCGACCACCGAGATCTTGGCGACGCGGGTGTCGTGGACCAGTTCGTCGAAGCCGATCGCCTGCTTGGCGGCGGTCAGCGCCTGGATAGTGCGCGCGAGGTCGACCGCGGGAACGGTGAAGGTGACATCGGTCGATCCGGCATGGCCCGCCGTCTGATGGGCGATATTCTGGATGATCATGTCGACGTTGACATTGGCCTTGGCCAGCGGTTCGAAGATCGCGGCGACCGATCCCGGCGTGTCGGACACGTTGGTCAGGGTCAGCTTCGCTTCGTTCTTGTCGTGCGCGATACCGGTGATCAGCTGGCGCTCCATGTCGTCGATATCCTCTTCGCCCACGATCATCGTTCCGGGCAGCGTGTCCGCCATCGGGGCGTCGTCGCCGGTGAACGACGACAGCACCTGGACGCGGACATTTTCCTTCATTGCCAGGCCCACCGAGCGCGTCTGGAGCACTTTCGCCCCGACGCTCGCGAGCTCGAGCATTTCCTCGTACGTGACCTTCTTGAGCTTGCGCGCCCTGGGCACGATGCGCGGGTCGGTGGTGTAGACGCCGTCGACATCGGTATAGATGTCGCAGCGATCGGCCTTCATCGCCGCCGCCACCGCCACCGCCGAGGTATCCGAGCCGCCGCGGCCTAGCGTGGTGACGCGGCCCTGTTCGCCTTCGGCGCTGTCGGCGACGCCCTGGAATCCCGGAATCACCGCGACCTCGCCCGAGGCGAGCGCGCGGCCGAGCGCCTCGGTATCGATCTCCTCGATCCGGGCCGAGGCATGGGCGTCGCTGGTATGGATCGGCAATTGCCAGCCAAGCCAGCTTCGCGCCGGTACGCCGATCGCCTGGAGCGCGATCGCCAGCAGCCCCGACGTGACCTGCTCGCCCGCCGAGACGACGACGTCATATTCGCGCGGGTCGTAGAGCGAGGACGCCTCGCGGCAGAAATTGACCAGCCGGTCGGTCTCGCCGGCCATCGCCGAGACCACCACCGCGACCTGGTTGCCGGCATCGACCTCGCGCTTGACGCGATTGGCGACGCTGCGAATGCGCTCGATGCCCGCCATCGACGTGCCGCCGAACTTCATGACGATACGGGCAGGGGTCGAGGCCATGGGACGATCGCGGGTCCTTGGGTGGAGAAGGGGCGCCTGATAGGAAGGCGCACCCCTCAGCGCAACCGTAACATCCGCAACATTTTCTTTGCCCCGGGATCATTGGGCGACAGCCGGACGATCGCGATCCTTGCCGCGATCGACCACGGACCCTAGAGCGGGACCATGACGGCAGCGACGACGATCGACCCGCAGGAAGCCGCGCATTTCGGCAAGCTCGCCAGGGATTGGTGGGACCCAAAGGGCTCGTCGGCGATGCTCCACAAGCTCAATCCGCCACGGCTGGGCTATATCCGGCAGCAGCTCGACGCGCATTGGGGCGGCGACATGGCGAGTTATACGCCGCTCGCAAGCAGGAAGGCGCTCGATGTGGGGTGCGGCGCCGGCTTGCTCTGCGAACCGCTCGCCCGGCTGGGTGCCGAGGTCACCGGGATCGATGCCGCGGCGGAGAATATCGGCGTGGCGCGCGCCCATGCGGTGCAATCCGGGCTGACG
>JBQCHO010000013.1:0-3364 GCA_051954635.1 Sphingomonas sp.
GATCTCCTGGTGCCGCAAGTCCATCACCGCGGCGAGCCACGGTTCGAGCAAGGCGAGCTCGACCCCCAGCACGATCGCGGTGCCCAATGCGCCCAATGCGGCGCCGGCCAGGCCGCGCACCCACCCTTCGAACAGACCGCGCGTGCCGTCGAATAACAGGAAGATCGCGAAGAGCGGTCCCAAGGCGAGCAACAGCCCGGCGATCAGCCGGACGCTGGCAAAGGCGGCGATCGTGCCCGCCAGGAACAAGGTCCGCGCGCTGCCCAGCAGTGACAGGTCGCGCGCCGGGTCCCAGCGCGCATGGCTGGCGAGATCCTGCAGCCGACGGCGCTCCTGCGCTTGCTGGTCCGGGGTCATCGGCTGGGTGGTCGGGCCCGTGACCAGGTCGGTATTGGGCGGCCGCCCGGTCCCGATCACGGTGAGTTCGGCGATTTCGTCGTCGATCACCTGCAGCCGCGCAACCAGTCCGCTGCCCGCACCCGGCAGACCCGACGCGCCGCCGATCGCGCCGGCCAGCTCGGCCGGCCCCTTCAGCGCGACGTCATAGGTAAGCGTGCGAAACGCTGGCCAGCTCGTCGCCAGCACCAGCACGACGCCCAATTTGACCGCGGTCAGTATGCCCGAGCGCACGTCGGGCGTGTCGCCCAGGATCAGGCGATAGCCGAACAAGGCGATGAAGATCGTCAGCACGCCGCCCAGCACCAGCGACGACGCCGATCCCCCCGCCGCCATCGCCTGATAGCCGGCCGCGCCCAAGGTCTGCGCCTGGCAATCGATATGGCCGAGCACGCTCGACAGGAACTGGCTGTCGTTGATCGCGGGGCAGGTCACCTGCATCACGCGCGCTCCAGCAAGGCGGGGATCCAGTCGGCGGGATCGTCGCCCTTGGCCGCGCGGATTTCGTCGAGCAGCCGCACCGTGCGTTCGCGGCCCGACAGGATGGTCAGGATATCGTGCTCGCCGGTCAAGTTGAGCCGCACGACGACGCTTTCGGTACCGTGCTTGATCAGGAAGCAATGCGCGTCGTCGGGCAAGGTCCGCACGATCTCGTATTCGTGCGGGGTCAGCCCGAAGCCGTCGATATAATCGGCCGCGCGCGCCTTGGGATTGGTCATGAAGATCTGCGTCGCGGCTTGCTCGATGATCGCCGAGGCGATCCGGCTCTCGAGCGCGTCTTGCGCGCTCTGCGTCGCGAAGCCGACGATGCCGTTCCTTTTACGGATCGTCTTTTCCCAATCCTTGATGCGGCGGACGAACACCTCGTCGTCCAATGCCTTCCACCCTTCGTCGACGACGATGATCGCCGCCGACCCGTCGAGCCGCTCCTCGACGCGGTGGAACAGATACATCATCGCCGGGGTGCGGACCGCGGGATCGTCGAGGATCTGGGTCATGTCGAACCCGACCGCCTCGGCCGATAGGTCGGTCAGGTCGCGCTCATTGTCGAACAGCCAGGCGCGCTCGCCCTCGCCCCACCAGGGCCTGAGCCGCGAATAGAGGTCGGCCGCGGTCGGGCGCGAGCCGCCGCGGAACAATTCGGCGAGGTGGCGCAGGCGGCGATGCTCGATCGGCTGATCGAAATTGGCGTCGATCGCGTCCTTGATCCGCGCCATCTCGTCGATATCGGCGCCGCCGGCCAATTGCGCGACCCAGTCGATCAGGAACTGGCGATTGGCCGGGCTGTCGTCGATCTGCAGCGGGTTGAGCCCGGCGGCGAGATCGGGGCGCAGCACGTCGTAGCGCCCGCCGATCGCGCGGATGAACAATTCGGCGCCGCGATCCTTGTCGAAGAAGATGATCCGCGGATGGAATTTGCGCGCCTGGGCGAGCAGGAAATTGAGCACCACCGTCTTGCCCGATCCCGAGGGGCCGATGACGGTGAAATTGCCCAGGTCGCCCTGGTGGAAATTGAAATAATAAGGGCCGGCCGCGGTCGTCTCGAGCAGGCTGACCGCCTGGCCCCAATGGTTGGCCTCCGGCTTGCCCAGCGCGAAATTGTGGCTCGAGGCGAAGCCGGCGAAATTGCCGGTCGAGATCAGGCCGCGGCGGGCGATATATTTGAAGTTGCCGGGGAATTGCGCCCAGAAGGCGGGCTCGATCGCGATCTCCTCGCGCACCGCGATGATCCCCAGGTCGGACAGCGAGGCCTGGACCTCGGCGACGCCGGCATTGACCTCGTCGATCGTCTCGCCGTGCACCGCGACGGTCATGTGATGCTCGCCGAACCCGGCGCGGCCAGCAGCGACGTCGTCCTTGGCGTTGGACAGCTCGGCGCGCAGGCTGACGGCCTCATCCTCGGCCGAGCGCATCCGGCGGAGCGCGAGGTTCATCTTGCCGAGCGCGGCCTGGCGATCGACGAAGCCGAAGCTCTGCGACACGGTGATCTCGAACGGGAGCCGCAAGAGTTCGTCGAGCATCCCCGGCGCGGTCTGCGCGGGGTAATCCTTGATCGACACCATGCCGACGAAGCTGCGCGGCGTGTTGCCCGCCGGGCCGAGCTCGACCGTCTCCTCGCCGAAGCTGACGCGGCGATAGGGGAGATAGGCGCCGGCATCCTGCATCGGCATCAGCACCGGGCGCATCTCGGCATTGTACAGCGCAGAGAGGAATTCGAGCGGCTCGGAGCAGAAGCCGGCCTTGGTCTCATAGGCCGACAGCAGCCGCGGATCATAGCTGCCGAGCTGTGCCAGCAAGGCGTCGCGCGCGGTGTCGAGCTGGTGCACTTCGTGGCTGCGCGTCACGTCGGGATCGACCCCGGTCGAGCCGAACCAGCCGCGAATGCGATCGGCGATCCCGACGCGGCCCTGCATCGGCCGGCGGACCAGGGTCAGGAAGATGTCGTTGACGTAGAGCCGGCGCGCCGACAGCCGCGCGCGCCAGGCGGCGTCGAGCCGGGTCGAAAACTCGTCGGGGAATTTGTCGCTCAGCTGGGCATCGGCCTCGCGCCGGATGACGTGATGATAGACCGCGAAGCGCGACGACCCGATCGCCTGGAGCATCGCGTCGCGAAGCGACTTGCGGTAATTGATCTCGTCGGTGTCGGCGGTCTCGAACAGCAGGCCGCGCAACTGGATGACCTGCATCAGCAGGCCGTCGCGCGTCTCGATCGTGTGATCGTCGACGTGCCGGGCATAAGGCAGATGCGCGCCCGCCGCTTTCTCGCGAGCCACCGCTCGCCGGTCGCTGGTCAGGGGCGGTAGGAGTTGCATCGCCAGATCGCATAATTGCGGACGCGCGGGCAGCGACTGACCTTGGTCAGCCACAAGTCGAAAAAGCGCGGCTCGCGCACGCACAGGATCATTCCGACGACGTGGATCAGCGCGGCGGCGGCCAATACCCAGATCGAATGGAAGATCAGGAACAA
>JBQCHO010000014.1:0-9836 GCA_051954635.1 Sphingomonas sp.
CCTCCCCGCAAGCGGGGAGGATCGTTGCCCAAATTCCGCGACCCGCAGCTCTGCACGCTGGTCGACGAGGTGCCGAGCGGCAACGGCTGGATCCACGAGGTCAAATATGACGGCTATCGCGCGCTGATCGCGATCGGCGACGGCAAGGCGAAGGTGTTGACCCGCAACGGACTCGACTGGAGCGACAAGTTCGCCGGGATCGCCGAGGCCGCCGCCGCGCTGCCCGTCTCTTCAGCGCTGATCGACGGCGAGATCGTCGCCTTCAAGGACGGCCGCCCCGATTTCTCGACGCTCAAGGACACGATTTCGAACGGCGGCGAGATGACGCTGTTCGCGTTCGATCTGCTCGCGCTCGACGGCGAAGACCTGACCAATCTGCCCAATGTCCAGCGCAAGGAACGCCTCCGTCCGCTGCTCGACGGCGCCGATCCGCACCTGCAATTCGCCGAGCATGTCACCGGATCGGGCGAGAAGCTGTTCGCAGCGATGTGTCGCGAGGGGTATGAGGGGATCGTGTCGAAGCGCGCCGACGCGCCGTACCGGGGCAAGCGGACCAAGGCGTGGCTCAAGATCAAATGCACGCGGCGGCAGGAGTTCGTCATCATCGGCTGGACCAAGAGTTCGGCCAAGGGGCGGCCGTTCGCCTCGTTGCTGCTCGGCCAGCACAAGGATGGCGCGCTGGTCTATTCGGGCAAGGTCGGCACCGGGTTCGATCGCGAGATCATGGACGATCTGGCCAATCGCTTCGACAAGCTCGCCCGCAAGACGCCACCCGCCGAGGTGCCCCGTCCGGCGGCACGCGGGGCGAGTTGGGTGACGCCCAAGCTGGTCGCCGAAATCGCGTTTACCGAGTTCACCCCCGATGGGGCGCTGCGCCACCCGAGCTATCTCGGGCTGCGCGAGGACAAGCCGGCCGAAGAGGTGACGCCCGAAAAGCCGCAGCGCGCCGAGAAGAAGGTCGAGAGCAAGGTGAAAATCACTCACCCCGACCGTGTCATCTTTCCCGACAGCGACGTTACCAAGGGCCAACTCGCCGACTATTACGCCGCGGTCGCCCCGTTGATGCTGCCTTGGACCGCCAACCGCCCGGTCAGCCTGGTTCGCTGTCCGCAGGGGCGCGGCAAGAAATGCTTTTTCCAGAAGCATGACGCCGGCAGCTTCGGCGAGTTCGTCCATCACGTCGATATCCGCGAGAAAGACGGATCGACCGAACCCTATCTCTATGTCGAGGATGCCGACGGGCTGGTCGCGTGCGTGCAGATGGGGTCGATCGAATTCCACGGCTGGGGCTCGTCGATCGACGCGCTGGAGAAACCCGATCGGCTGGTGTTCGATCTCGATCCCGATGAGGGGCTCGGGTTCGATGCGGTCAAGAAGGCGGCGGCGGACATCAAGGAACATCTCGCCGACATGGGGCTGGTCAGCTTCGCGATGCTGACCGGGGGCAAGGGGGTCCATATTATCGTGCCGCTGACGCCCGACGCCGAGTGGCCCGCGGTCAAGGACTTCGCCGACCGCTTCGCCCGCGCGCTCGCCGCGGCCGAGCCCGATCGCTTCGTCGCGACGATGTCCAAGGCCAAGCGCAAGGGGCGCATCTTCCTCGACTGGCTACGCAATCAGCGTGGCAGCACCGCGATCATGCCCTATTCGGCACGGGCGCGAAGCGGTGCTCCTGTCGCGGTGCCGGTGACATGGAACGAGCTTCGCGACCTCGACGCCGCGAATATCTATCATGTCACCGACGCAGGCATTCTGATCGAGCGCGCCAACGACAAGGCACTCGCCGGCTGGGGCGTCGCGGCGCAAGCGCTGCCGGACGTGTAAGCATTTGCGCATCACCCGCCGATCGCCCACATAGGCGGGCAACACACCTGACACAGGGAAACCAATGGCCGATCCATATGCAACGCTGGGCGTGGCGCGGGGCGCGAGCGAGGCGGATATCAAGAAGGCGTATCGCAAGCTCGCGAAAGAGCTGCACCCCGATCGCAACAAGGACAATCCCAAGGCGTCCGAGCGCTTTTCGCAGGTCACGCAGGCCTATGACCTGCTGACCGACAAGGACAAGCGCGCCCGCTTCGACCGCGGCGAGATCGACGGCGACGGCAACCCGACCGCGCCGTTCGGCTTCGGCGGTGGCGGCGGCGGCAGCAGCGCGGGCTTCCGTCCCGGCGCTTCGCAATTCGATTTCGGTGGCGACGTCGGCGGCATGGAGGATATTTTCGAAGGGCTGTTCGGGCAGCAGCGCCAGCAGCGCGGCGGCGGCTTCGCCAGCGGCTTCGGCTTCAACCGCGGCCCGAAGCCCAAGGGCGCGAACGTCGCCTATCGGCTGCAGGTGCCGTTCGTCGATGCCGCCGCGCTGAAACCCCAGCGGATCACCCTCGCCGATGGCGCGACGATCGACTTGAAGCTCCCCGCGGGCGTCGAGAGCGGCACGCAGATGCGGCTCGGCGGCAAGGGGCAGGCTGGCCCCGGCGGCAATGGCGACGCGATCGTGACGATCGAAGTGCAGCCGCACCGTTTCTTCACCCGCGATGGAGACGACGTGCGGCTCGACCTGCCGATCAGCCTCAAGGAAGCGGTCGAGGGCGGCTCGGCACGCACCCCCACGGTCGACGGCGCGGTCAATCTGACGATCGCCAAGGGATCGAGCTCGGGCAAGGTGCTGCGCCTCAAGGGAAAGGGCTTTCACAAGAAAGGCGGCGGCCGCGGCGACCAGCTCGTCACGCTGATGATCGACGTGCCGGCGCACGACGCCGCGCTGGCGCAGTTCGTCGAAAGCTGGCCCGGCGGCGATCACAATCCGCGCCGCAAACTCGGCGTGTGAGGATTTGCCGCAGGAAATCTCTCCTGTCTCGCCCGAGGAGCGGCGCAAGCGCGGCGGCAAGGCGCGGATTCGGCTCGACCGGCAGCTCGCCAAGCTGAAACCCGGCAGTTACGCGCATGAGCTCGCCAAGCGCGTGCTGGTGGGCACTTATGCAGACGGGTTCATTCACGCGGGCAACCTCGCCTACCTCTCGCTACTGACGCTGTTCCCGTTCTTCATCGTCGCCGCGGCGGTGGCACGCTTGTTCGGGCAATCCGGGCAGGGCGCGCACACGGTGGAGGCGTTTCTGCGCACGGTGCCGCCGAGCGTCGCGGGGGTTCTGCAGAAGCCGATCGCTGACGTGCTTGCGGCGCGATCGGGCATGCTGCTGTGGTTCGGGGCGATCGTCGGGCTATGGACGACCGCGAGCTTCATCGAGACGATCCGCGACATCCTGCGCCGCGCTTACGGCGTCAAATCGCGCAAGTCATTCTGGCAATACCGATTGACCTCGATCGGGCTGATCATCGCCTCGGTCGTCCTGACGCTGGTCGCGTTCGGTGCGCAGGTGATCCTGCTCGCGGTCGCCGAATTCATCGCACGCCTCTTGCCGCTGTCGGCCGATGTAGCGCGGCTGGTATCGCTGAGCCGCCTCGCCCCGGGCCTGGCGCTGTTCGTCGCGCTCTATCTCGTTTTCTACTCGCTGACGCCGAGCAAGTATCGCTATTCGGACTGCCCGAAATGGCCCGGCGCGCTGCTGACCGCGGTATGGTGGGTTGTCGTCACCGCCCTCCTACCGCCAATCCTCTCGCTGCTGGGAAGCTACGATCTGACCTATGGCAGCTTGGCCGGTGTGATGATCGCGTTGATCTTCTTCTTTTTCATCGGGCTCGGACTGGTTATGGGCGCTCACCTCAACGCCGCGCTGGCGGAAGACCCCGATGAAGGTCTAGAGGGTCCGGCGAGGGGCGCAGACAAGGAGGAACCGGCAACGTGACCGGATTGATGCAGGGTAAACGCGGCCTGATCATGGGGCTCGCCAACGACAAGAGCCTCGCCTGGGGCATTGCGCAGAAGCTTTCCGAGCAAGGCGCGGAGCTTGCCTTCTCGTACCAGGGCGAAGCGATGGAGAAGCGCGTGCGCCCCCTCGCCGAGCAACTCGGCACGCCGCGACTGATCGATTGCGACGTTGCCGACATGGCCGCGCTCGACGCGGCGTTCGACACGCTCAAGGCGGATTGGCCGACGATCGATTTCCTCGTCCACGCGATCGGCTTTTCGGACAAGAGTCAGCTCCGCGGGCGCTATTACGACACCACGCTCGACAATTTCCTGATGACGATGAACATCAGCGTCTATTCGTTCGTCGCTGTGGCGCAGCGCGCGCAGGCGATGATGCCGAACGGCGGCAGCCTGCTGACGCTAAGCTATTACGGCGCCGAAAAGGTCATCCCGCATTACAACGTGATGGGCGTTGCCAAGGCCGCGCTGGAGACGAGCGTGCAGTATCTCGCGGTCGATCTTGGCCGCGACAACGTCCGCGTCAACGCGATTTCGGCAGGACCCATCCGCACACTGGCGGCAAGCGGGATCGGCGATTTCCGCTACATCATGAAGTGGAACGAGCTCAATTCGCCGCTCAAGCGCAACGTCACGATCGAGGATGTCGGGGGCGCCGGGCTCTACCTGCTCAGCGACCTGGCGAGCGGCGTCACCGGTGAGGTCCATCATGTCGATGCCGGCTACAACGTGATCGGCATGAAGGCCGAGGACGCGCCAGACATCGCGCTGGCCTGACATGGGCGTCACGATCGAGCGCGCCGCGCCGAAAGACGCGTTCGATATCGACGAGATCCTGCGCGGCTGCTTCCCCCGCCCTGCCGAGGCGATGCTGGTCAAGCAACTCGCCATCGACGGCGATCTGGTGCTGGTGCTGATCGCGCGCGATGAGGTGACGAATGCCCCGATGGGGTTGGTCGCGCTAAGCAAGATGCACGTGGCGATCGGTGGTGATGCAGCGCCTTCGATCGCATTGGCACCGCTCGCGGTACTGCCGGTTCATCGCCGCTCGGGCGTTGCCGCGGCACTGGTCCGCGCGGCGATCGACGAGATGCAGCGCGCCGGCGCTTTGCTGATGTTCGTGCTCGGCGAGCCGAGTTTCTATGAAAAGTTCGGCTTTGCCGCGGCGAATGCTGAAGGGTTCGACTCGCCTTATGCGGGACCGTATTTCATGGCGCTCGAATTGCAGGGCGGGCTGCCGTGTGGCCCCCGCGGATTGGCCGACCACGCCCCCGCTTTCGCCGCGCTGGAGGAGAACGAGGCATGAGCTACAACACCTTCGGCCGCGTATTCCGCTTCACCACCTGGGGCGAAAGCCATGGGCCTGCGCTGGGTGCGGTGATCGACGGGTGCCCGCCAGGGCTGGCGCTGTCCGAGGATGATATCCAGCCATGGCTCGACAAGCGCCGCCCCGGCACCTCGCGCTTCACCACGCAGCGGCGCGAGCCCGATTCCGTGCGCATCCTCTCGGGCGTGTTCGAGGGCCGCACCACCGGTACGCCGATCAGCCTGATGATAGAGAATGTCGATCAGCGCTCGAAGGACTATTCGGAGGTCGCCAAGGCCTATCGCCCGGGACACGCCGATTACGCCTATGACGCCAAATACGGCTTTCGCGACTATCGCGGCGGCGGGCGCTCGTCGGCGCGCGAGACAGCGGCGCGGGTCGCGGCGGGCGGCGTCGCGCGGCTAGTGATTCCGGAAGTGTCGATCCGCGGCTGGGTCGAGGCGATCGGCGGCGACGCGATCGACTATGCGAATTTCGACGCGGAAGAGATCGATCGCAACCCGTTCTTCTGCCCCGACGCTAAGGCTGCGGCGCGCTGGGAAGAATTGATCGACCGCACGCGCAAGGCCGGGTCCTCGATCGGCGCGGTGGTCGCGTGCGAAGCGACCGGCGTGCCCCCCGGCTGGGGCACGCCGATCTACGCCAAGCTCGACGGCGAGCTCGCTTCGGGATGTATGTCGATCAACGCGGTCAAAGGCGTCGAGATCGGCGACGGCTTCGCGGCCGCAGCGCTGACCGGCGAAGCCAATGCCGACGCGATGCGCCCCGGCGACCACGGCCCGCGGTTCCTTGCCAACCACGCTGGCGGCATCGCAGGCGGCATCTCGACCGGGCAGCCGGTCCGCATCCGCGTCGCGTTCAAGCCTACGAGTTCGATTCTGACCCCGGTTGAGACGATTTCACCCAACGGTGAAGCCACCGAAATCGCCACCAAGGGCCGCCACGACCCGTGCGTCGGCATCCGCGGCGTGCCGGTGGTCGAGGCTATGGTGGCGCTGGTCTTGGCTGACCAACGGTTGCTTCACCGCGCCCAATGCGGGTGAATGGCCGGAACGGGCTTGGTTAGCCCCGCGTTTGTTCTCTTCCAACAGGGTAACCGAAGGAGAAGAACATGCGTATCCCGATTATCCTAGCCGCCGGCGCGTTGCTGATCCCCGCAGCCGCGTCCGCTCAGGTGCTCGGCGGCCAAGCAGGCGGCGGTCTCGGCGGCCAAGTCGGCGGCGTGACCGGATCGGCGATGGGCCAGGCCGACGCCATGGCGCGCACGAACGCCGTCGATCAGGCACAGCGCGATGCAGCCCAGGCTGATGCGCGGGCCCAGCGTGAGACTACCAAAGCTGAAGCACGCGCTGCCAAGGCCAAGCGCAAAGCCGAAAATGCGGTCGACGATACCAACGCCTCGGCGGGCGCCAACGGCAACGCAAACGGTGCGGTGACCACCGACGGCACCCCGACTGGAGCGGGCGCGACGGCTGGCGCTTCGGGCGGCGCCAGCGCGGGCGGCACAAACGCCGGTGTGTCGACCAGCGGCGACATGAGCGCCGGCGGCTCGGTCGACCATTGAGGCGTGCGGGAGGTCCGGTCCGCCGGGCCTCCCGTTCTCCACTTTACTCAAATCAATGAAAAGAAAAATGAAATCGCGTTAACGTCTCATCGCGGTTTCGACACCGAAACCGATGGATAGCGCATGAACTGCGGCAGATGAGGCCAAATTATGGCACCTTTGTGTTGAATGGCCGTTGGTCTCACGACCATATAGGTTCCAGACAACAACGAAGGAGAGAACGATGCGTATCAGCACAATCTTGGGCGCCGCCGTCCTTGGTATGACCGGTATTGCCGCGGCCTCGATCGCGGCGCCGCAGCAGACCACGCCGGGCCAGACGGCTCCGGACAACGCGATGATGCCCGACAACGGCATGACTCCGGATAACGGCATGACGCCCGACAGCTCGACCACGACGACGCCGGACACCACGACGACCGCCCCGACGCCGGCGACGCCCGACACCACTACCCCGCCCGATGCTTCGGGCTCGACGATGACGCCGCCCGCCGGCGGCTGAGGGTTCGTCCCGCGGTCAGTCCGCGAACGGGTCGCGCACCAAGATGGTGTCGTCCCGCTCGGGGCTGGTCGAAACCAGCGCGACGGGGCAGTTGATCAGCTCCTCGACGCGGCGGATATATTTGATCGCGGCCGCCGGCAGGTTCGCCCATGAGCGGGCTCCGGCGGTCGATTCTTGCCAGCCCGGAATCGATTCGTAGATCGGCTCGACCGCGGCCTGCTCGGCATAATGCGACGGGAAATAATCGAGCGTGCGGTCGCCGAGCTTGTAGCCGGTGCAGATCTTCACCTCGTCAAACCCGTCGAGCACGTCCAACTTGGTCAACGCGATGCCGGTGATGCCGCTGACCGCCGCCGATTGCCGCACCAGCACGGCGTCGAACCAACCACAGCGCCGCTTGCGTCCGGTGACGGTGCCGAACTCACGGCCACGCTCGCCGAGGCGCTGGCCGATTTCATCCTCTAGCTCAGTCGGGAACGGACCTGAGCCGACGCGTGTCGTATAGGCCTTGGCAATCCCCAAGACGAAGCCGACTGCGCTTGGTCCAAGCCCCGAGCCGCCCGCGGCAGTGCCCGAGATCGTGTTCGACGAGGTGACGAACGGGTAGGTGCCGTGGTCAACGTCGAGCAGCACGCCCTGCGCGCCTTCGAACAGGATGCGCTTGCCGCCGGCGCGCGCTTCGTTGAGGTCACGCCAAACGGGACGAGCGTAAGGCAGGACGAAATCGGCGATCTCCCGCAGTTCCGAGATCAGCTTCTCGCGGTCGATCGGCGCCTCGCCGAAGCCGACGCGCAAGGCGTCATGGTGCGCGGTCAGGCGGTCGAGCTGGGCGTCGAGATCGTCGAGATGCGCGAGATCGCACAACCGGATCGCGCGTCTGCCCACCTTGTCTTCATAAGCCGGGCCGATGCCGCGCCGCGTGGTGCCGATCTTGCCGGCCCCCGACGCATCCTCGCGCAGCGCGTCGAGATCGCGGTGAAAGGGCAGGATCAGCGCGCAATTGTCGGCGATCATCAGCGTGTCCGGGGTAATCGTCACCCCCTGTCCGCGCAGCTTCTCCACCTCGGCCTTCAGCGCCCAGGGATCGAGCACCACGCCGTTGCCGATCACGCTCGGCGTGCCGCGCACGATGCCCGAGGGCAGCAGCGAGAGCTTGTAGACATTCTCGCCGACGACAAGCGTATGCCCGGCATTGTGCCCGCCTTGGAAGCGCACGACGACATCGGCGCGCTCGGCGAGCCAGTCGACGATCTTGCCCTTGCCCTCATCGCCCCATTGGGCGCCGATGACTGCGACATTGGCCATGATACAGTGCTCCCCCTGCCGGGTCTGATCCGCGCGCCCTTCGACAGGACTCGGCGTGCGGACGTTCCAAAACTGCGCGGCGCGCCTAACCGCGCCCGCGTATCGCTGTCAACCGCCGAGCGGCCGCGGCTCGCCGGCGGTCAGTATATGCGTGCAAAGCTGCGCCTCGGCGCTGTCGGCGGGATCGAGCGCGGCGACGGTGACCCAGCCTGCCGCGCGCATCCGGGCGGCCTCGGCAGGATCGGTATCGATGGGCACGAACAGGCGACGACGCTCGCCGCTGCCGACGCCGGCGGCGATGATCGGATCGATGAACAGCGAGAAGCCGAACGCGGGTTCCTCCTCGCCGTCGCTGATGATGACGTAGCTGCCACCGCGCCCGATTTCGCCGCGTACGCCGGCGGCGAACAGCGAGAAGCCGAGCCAACTCTGATACTCAAAGCCATGGCGCTCGGTCGGATCGAGCGTCAGGCCGATGTCGAGCCCGTCTGCGATCGCAGCGAGCGCGGTCAGTCGCGTCTCCAGCACGCCGCTCGCGTCGAAGCCGCGCAGCTTGACCATCGCAGACTCGAACATGCCGGCGGCCTCGATCAGTGGCAGATAGGCCGGCGCGATCTCGGCGACGCCGCTCGCATCCTTGGCATCGAGGCGATCGCGTAGAAGTGCAATGCGATCGGCCGCGACCGGCATGGGGCCTGCGGCGAGAACGTCGATCAGGTCGGGCAGCGTGAAATCGAGCGAGACGCCGCTCACCCCGGCTGCGGTCAGCGCCTCGACGGCGATGCCGACGACTTCGCGCGCCGCAGCGATGCTGTCGAGCCCGATCAGCTCGCAACCGACCTGCTGCATCTCGCGTTCGGGGGCGAGCTCGGCCGCGCGGAGCTTGAGCACCGGCCCGGCATAGCTGAGCCGGACTGGGCGCGGGTGATGCGCCATCCGCGTCGCGGCGATGCGGCCGACCTGCGCGGTGATGTCGGGCCGGATCGCCAGGCTTTTCTGTGACACCGGATCGACGAAGCGCACCACGTCCTGCGGCCGCGCCGATTTCAGGCGGCCGGCCAGCCCCTCCTCGAACTCGGCGAGCGCAGGGTCGACGCGCTCATAGCCGTGCGCAAACGCGGTGCCGAGCACGCACGCCTCCAGCCGCGCCGCCGCATCGGCATGCGGCGGCAGACGATCATGGAAACCGGCGGGGAGGAGCGCGGAAGTCATCGGCGGCGCCTTAGCAGGTTTTCGTAGCGCGTCACCCTCACCCTTCCCACTCGGCTGCGCCGAGCGGGCCCCTTCCCTCTCCCAGCGGGAGAGGGAGGGA
>JBQCHO010000015.1:0-12851 GCA_051954635.1 Sphingomonas sp.
CGATTGGCGACCAGGATTTTCTTGAACATCAATGACCGTCCGTTTTCTTATTCGTGGCTTTGAATAGCCATCCGATCAGACCGAATCCAATCAACCCAATCAGAAAAACGACTAGGTAAGCATGAGATCGGCCAGTGTGGCAGGCGACGCTAGCCGGCTCTATGCAATCACCCATCGTCACGAAGGTAAAGGCGAGAAGCACCAGAAAGGCCCACCCAACTGTCAGGGCCAGAAATCCGAGCGCGCGGATCACTGCACCAGAATCCTTAGCAATTCTTCGTCATGCCGGGCTTGTCCCGGCATCAGGCTGCCTTTTCCACCGCTGAAGAAGCCCAACCCCGGCTCAAGGCCGGGGTGACGGGGGTGACAAAAGGTCACTCCGCCGCCTCGCACGCGCGCATCGGCTCCTCACCCTGCATCGGGCTCAGGCCGAGCTTGGCCATCATTGCGGCGTCCTTGTCGTCGCCGGCGTTGGCGGCGGTCAGCAGCTTGTCGCCGGTGAAGATCGAGTTGGCGCCGGCCATGAAACACAAAGCCTGCGTCGCCTCCGACATGCTCTCGCGGCCGGCCGACAGCCGCACCATCGAGCGCGGCATGGTGATCCGCGCGACCGCCACCGTGCGGACGAACTCGATATCGTCGATCTTCGCCATCGGCGTGTCGGCGAGCATGTCGCCGAGCGGCGTGCCCTTGACCGGGACCAGCGCGTTGACCGGCACGCTTTCGGGATGGCGCGGCAGCGTGGCGAGCGCATGGACGAAGCCGACGCGGTGCGCGCGCGTCTCGCCCATGCCGACGATCCCGCCCGAGCAGACGTTGATCCCCGCTTGCCGCACGTTCGCCAGCGTGTCGATCCGCTCCTCGAAGCTGCGCGTGGTGATGACGTTCTCGTAATTCTCCGGCGCGGTGTCGATATTGTGGTTGTAGTAATCGAGACCCGCGTCCTTGAGCTGCGCCGCCTGTTCGGGCGTCAGCATGCCGAGCGTCATGCAGGTTTCCATCCCCATCGCGGCGACGCCCTCGACGATCTCGACGATCGCGGGCATGTCGCGCTCCTTGGGGTTACGCCACGCCGCGCCCATGCAGAACCGCTGCGAGCCGGCATCCTTGGCCTGTGCAGCCGCTTGCAGCACGGCGCGGACGTCCATCAGCTTGGTCGCCTCGACCCCGCTGTCAGCCGACGCGGATTGCGAGCAATAGCCGCAATCTTCGGCGCAGCCGCCGGTCTTGATCGACAGGAGCGTGCAGAGCTGCACCTCGTCGGGCGCGTGGTTGGCACGGTGCACCGTCGCGGCGCGGAACAGCAGGTCGGTGAAGGGGAGGTCGAAGAGGGCGGCGATTTCTTCGCGGGTCCAGTCGGTCCTGATCTCCCCTCCCGCCTGCGGGAGGGGTCGGGGGAGGGCCTGTTCGGAGGACATCGCTTGAGACATGCCCTCCCCTAACCCCTCCCGCATGCGGGAGGGGGAAATTGTTGCGTTATCACTCACGCGGCATTCTCCTCGATCGGCGGCAGGTTGTGGCCGAGCAGCTTCAGGACCTCGCCCGCCGCGTCGACCAGGTTGGTGCCAGGGCCGAAGATCGCCTGCACGCCTGCCTTCCTCAGAAATTCATAATCCTGCGCCGGGATCACCCCGCCCGCGACAACCTTGATGTCGGCACGGCCCAATTCCTTCAACAGCGTGATCAGCTCGGGGATCAGCGTCTTGTGGCCAGCGGCGAGGCTCGAGGCGCCGACGACGTCGACCTTTTCCTCAAGCGCAAGGTCGCGGGCTTCGGCAGGCGTCTGGAACAGCGGACCGGAGATCACCTCGAAGCCCATGTCGGCGAACGCGCTGGCGACGACGTTGGCGCCGCGATCGTGGCCGTCCTGGCCCATCTTGGCGATCAGGATGCGCGGTTTGCGGCCCATCCGGCTCTCGACCGACTTGATCCCGTCGACCGCGCGGCTCCAGCCGGCATCGTCGGTGTGCGCGGGGCCGTAAACGCCGGTGATTGGGGTGACGCCGACCGCGTGGCGGCCGAACGCATCCTCCATCGCCGCCGACATTTCGCCGAGCGTGCAGCGCGCGCGGGCGGCCTCGACGCAGAGAGCGAGGAGGTTGCCATCGCCCTTCGCGCCCTCACGCAGCGCGTCGAGCGCCACGGTCGCTTTGGCTGGGTCACGCTCGCTCTTCACCCGCGCAATCCGCCGGATCTGGTCGGCGCGGACCTTGGCGTTGTCGATGTCGAGAATGTCGATCTCGTCTTCATCCTTGAGGCGGTATTTGTTGACCCCAACGATCACGTCCTCGCCGCGGTCGATCCGTGCTTGGCGCGCGGCGGCGGCGCGTTCGATATGTTCCTTCGGCAAGCCCTTCTCGACCGCATGGGTCATGCCGCCGGCGGCTTCGACCTCCTCGATCAGCGCCCAGGCCTTTTCGGCGAGCTCCTGGGTCAGCGCCTCGACATAATAGCTGCCGCCCAGGGGATCGACGACGTGCGTCATCCCCGTTTCTTCCTGCAGGATCAGCTGCGTGTTGCGCGCAATGCGGGCGGAGAAATCGGTCGGCAGCGCCACCGCCTCGTCGAGGCTGTTGGTGTGGAGCGATTGCGTGCCGCCGAAGGTCGCCGCCATCGCCTCGATCGTGGTGCGGACGACGTTGTTGTAGGGGTCCTGCTCGGTGAGCGACACGCCCGATGTCTGGCAATGCGTGCGCAAGGTCTGGCTGCGCGCATTGCCGCCGAAGCCGGCGATGATCCGCGACCATAATGTACGCGCGGCGCGCAGCTTGGCGACCTCCATGAAGAAGTTCATGCCGATGCCGAAGAAGAAGCTCAGCCGCCCAGCGAAGGCATCGATATCGAGCCCGCGGTCGAGCGCGGCGCGGACATACGCCATGCCGTCGGCGAGCGTAAAGGCGAGCTCCTGCACCGCCGTCGCGCCGGCCTCGTGCATATGATAGCCGCTGATCGAGATCGAGTTGAAGCGCGGCATGTGCGCGCTCGTATAGGCGATGATGTCGGCAACGATCCGCATCGATGGCTCGGGCGGATAGATATAGGTGTTGCGGACCATGAACTCCTTGAGGATGTCGTTCTGGATCGTGCCCGAGAGCTGATCCTGGCTGACGCCCTGTTCTTCCGCGGCGACGATGTAGAAAGCGAGGCACGGCAGCACCGCGCCGTTCATCGTCATGCTGACGCTCATCTTGTCGAGCGGGATGCCGTCGAACAGGATCTTCATGTCGTCCAATGTGTCGATCGCGACGCCCGCCTTGCCGACGTCGCCGGTGACGCGGGGGTGATCCGAATCGTAGCCGCGATGCGTCGCGAGATCGAACGCGACCGAAAGCCCTTTCTGTCCGGCGGCGAGGTTGCGGCGGTAGAAGGCGTTCGATTCTTCGGCGGTCGAGAAGCCGGCATATTGGCGGATCGTCCACGGCCTGCCGGCGTACATCGTCGCCTTCACCCCGCGGGTGAACGGGGCGAGGCCGGGGAGGCCGGGGTCGCCGGCGTCCTCACGGGTGTAGAGCGGCTTGACGGCGATCCCCTCGGGCGTGTGCCAGGTGAGATCGCGGCCCTTCGCCTCCTTGTCGGCGAGGGCTTGCCAGTCGGTGAGGGTCGGTTTGTCGGTCATCTTTTCTTTTACATTACTTCCCCGGCGAAGGCCGGGCCCAGTTGGGAAAGCTAGAGTAACAACGCACAGCATCAGCCAACGAGCCGGCCCGACACTGGACCCCGGCCTTCGCCGGGGTGGTGCAGCGTTGAGGCACGCTCACTCCCCCCGAAACGCGGGCTTGCGCTTCTGCAGGAACGCCATGCCGCCCTCCATCGAGTCCTTGGTTCCGCGGGCGCGGCGCTGGTCTTCGGCTTCATTACGCATCGCCGCAGCATAGTCACAATTGAAACCAGATTGCAGCCCCTGCCGGATCATCCCGAGCGCTACGGTCGGCCCCGCCGCGAGCCGCTCGGCCAGTGCCATCGCCTCGGCGTCGAGCGCGTCGTCGGCGACCACCGTGTGGATCATCCCCCAGTCGAGCGCCTTGGCCGCGGGCACGCGCTCGCCGAGCATCATCATCTCGGCGGCGCGCGCGCGGCCGATCAGGCGCGGCAGCATCCAGCTCGCGCCGCCATCGGGGACGAGGCCGATATTGACGAACGCCTGGAGGAAATAGCCGGTCTCGCTCGCGACGCAGAAATCGGCGGCGAGCGCGAGGCTGCAGCCGATGCCGGCGGCGGGCCCGCGCACCGCGGAGATGATCGGGACGGGTAGCGCCGCGATGGCCTCCATCAGCGGATTGTAATGTTCGGTCAGCGCGAGGAAGGTCGCCTCCCCCGGATTGTCGCTGCCGAGTGCGCCGCCAGCGATATCCGCGCCCGAACAGAACGCCCGCCCCGCGCCCGCCAGCAACACCGCGCGCGCGCCGTCGAGGTCAGCCAGCGCCGCGCCGATCTCGTCGAACATCGCCGGTGGCGCGGCGTTGAGCCGATCGGGCCGGTTGAGCGTGATCGCCAGCACATCGCCGCGCCGCTCGCTCAGGATGGTTTCGTACCTCGCCATACACCCTCTCTTCCTCTCCCTCGACGGAAGAGGATACGGAGACTTGGTCGCGCGCGACCTAGTCGGAGTTGGTGAGGGTGCGCCAAGCCGCTCCACCCTCACCAAGCGCCGCTAGCCGCTGACGCGGCAAGCTTTGCTGTCCTCTCCCGTCAAGGGAGAGGAAATTCTAGTGCCCGCCCTTCGGCGTTTCCATCAATTCGGTCAGCACGCCGCCCATGTCCTTAGGGTGGACAAACAGCACCAACGTCCCATGCGCGCCGATGCGCGGTTCGCCGAGCACCTTCGCGCCCTTCGCCTCGAGCTCGGCCTTGGCGGCTTGGATGTCGGGCACCTCGAAACAGACATGATGCTGCCCGCCCGCCGGGTTTTTCTCGAGGAACTTCGCGATCGGCGAGTCCGCGCCCAGCGGCTCGAGCAATTCGATCTGGCTGTTGGGCGCATCGACGAAGCACACGCGCACCTTCTGCGCCGGCAAGTCGAACGTCTCGCCAACCTGCTCCGCGCCGAGCAACTCGCGATACCGCGCCACCGCGTCTGGGATAGACGGCGTGGCGATGCCGACATGATTGAGGGGGCCGAGTTTCATTTTTCCTCTTTCGTCATTGCGAGCGCAGCGAAGCAATCCAGATACAGTACCTCAACCATGCGCGATGCTTTCGTATAGGTCGTTCCAGTCGGGGTTGAGTGTCTCGATCAGCACGATCTTTTTCGCCCGAGAGCCCGCCTTTATCTGCTTCTCGCGGGCAATTGCTGATTCCATCGTCGATGCCATTTCGTACCATATGAGCAGTTTGCATCCGTAACGTCTCGTGAAGCCGTCGACCGCGCCCGTGCGATGCTGCCAAGCGCGCTGTGGGAGATTGGAGGTGACGCCGGTGTAAAGTGTGCCGTTGCGCTTATTGGTCATCATGTAGATCGCGGGCTGCACATTCCGCGTCGTCATTGCGAGGAGCCGCAGGCGACGACGCAATCCATCAGGACGCGCTGGATTGCTTCGCTCCGCTCGCAATGACGAGGATTAGAGCGGAATATTATCATGCTTCTTCCACGGATTCTCCAGGGCCTTGCCGCGGAGTTTCCGCAAACCGAGCGCGATCCGGCGGCGGGTCGAGTGGGGCTGGATCACCTCGTCGATGAAGCCCTTCGACGCCGCGACGAACGGGTTGGCGAAGCGGGCTTCGTATTCGGCGGTGTGCTCGGCGATTTCTTCCGGCGTCTTGCCGCGGAAGATGATCTCGACCGCGCCTTTCGCGCCCATCACGGCGATCTCGGCGGTCGGCCAGGCGTAGTTGAGGTCGCCGCGCAGGTGCTTGGAGGCCATCACGTCATAGGCGCCGCCATAGGCCTTGCGGGTGATGACGGTAATCTTCGGCACGGTCGCCTCGGCATAGGCGAACAAGAGTTTCGCGCCGTGCTTGATGATGCCCGAATGCTCCTGCCCGACGCCGGGGAGGAAGCCGGGGACATCGACGAAGGTGACGATCGGAATGTCGAACGCATCGCAGAAGCGGACGAACCTGGCCCCCTTCTTCGAAGAATTGATGTCGAGGCAGCCGGCGAGCACCATCGGCTGGTTGGCGACGACACCCACCGTGCGGCCCTCGATGCGGCCGAAGCCAATGATGATGTTGCCGGCATGGGCGGGCTGGAGCTCGAAGAAATCACCCTCGTCGACGACTTTGCGGATCAGCTCGTGCATGTCATAGGGCTGGTTGGCGTTGGGCGGGATCAGCGTGTCGAGGCTGTGCTCCACGCGGTCCCACGGATCGGCGGTCGGGCGCTCGGGCACCTCGACGCGGTTCGATGACGGCAGCAGGTCGATGAAATCGCGCGCCGCCATCAGCGCCTCGATGTCGTTCTCGAACGCGATGTCGGCGACCGACGACTTGGTGGTGTGCGTCACCGCGCCGCCAAGCTCCTCTTGGGTGACGACCTCGTTAGTCACCGTCTTCACCACGTCGGGCCCGGTGACGAACATGTAGCTTGAATCCTTCACCATGAAGATGAAGTCGGTCATCGCCGGCGAATAGACCGCGCCGCCCGCGCAGGGCCCCATGATGAGCGAAAGCTGCGGCACCACGCCCGAGGCGAGCACGTTCCTCTGGAACACTTCGGCATAGCCACCGAGGCTCGCGACGCCCTCCTGGATGCGCGCGCCGCCCGAGTCGTTGAGGCCGATCACCGGCGCGCCGACCTTCAGCGCCATGTCCATGATCTTGCAGATCTTCTGCGCGTGGCGTTCGGAAAGCGAGCCACCGAACACGGTGAAATCCTGGCTGAACACGAACACCAGCCGGCCGTTGATCGTGCCGCTGCCGGTGACGACGCCGTCGCCGGGGACGCGTTGCTCCTCCATGCCGAAATCGACGCAATTGTGCTCGACGAACATGTCGTATTCCTCGAAGCTGGCTTCATCGAGGAGAATGTCGAGCCGCTCGCGCGCGGTGAGCTTGCCCTTGGCGTGCTGCGCGTCGATACGACGCTGCCCGCCGCCCAAGCGCGCATCGGCGCGGCGCTTCTCGAGTTCCTGCATGGTCGACGACATGGGCTCTCCGAAAGTCTCTTTGCTATACCCCGCCCCTTGGCACCGTTTGCCCGATTAGGCAAAGAGCAGCCGAGCCGAAAAGGAGAGGCCGATGTCAGACGCCAACCTGTATCCCGTCCCCGCCGACTGGGCCGCCTCCGCGCGCGTCGATCCCGACACTTACGAGCAGATGTATGCGCGCTCGATGGCCGATCCGGGGGCGTTCTGGCTCGACCAGGCGCAGCGGCTCGATTGGGTGACGCCGCCGACGATCGCCGGCGACTGGTCTTTCGCCGAGAAGGATTTCCACATCGAATGGTTTGCCGACGGCGTGCTAAACGTCTCGGTCAATTGCCTCGACCGGCATCTCGAGAAGAACGGCGAAACGATCGCGCTGATCTGGGAGCCCGACAGCCCCGACGCCGAGACGCGGCGCTTCACCTATCGCGAACTCCATGCCGAGGTCTGCCGCTTCGCCAATGTCTTGAAGGCGCAAGGCGTCGCCAAGGGCGATCGCGTCACGATCTACATGCCGATGATCCCCGAGGCGGCCTTTGCGCTGCTCGCCTGCGCGCGGATCGGGGCGATCCATTCGGTGGTGTTCGGCGGCTTCTCGCCCGAGGCGCTCGCGGGGCGTATCACCGATTGCGATTCGAGCGTGCTGATCACCGCCGACGAGGGACTGCGCGGCGGCAAGAGAATCCCGTTGAAGGCGAACGCCGACGCCGCCGCCAAGCATGCGCCGGCGCTGGAAAAGATGATCGTCATCAAGGCAACCGGCGGCGATGTGTCGATGACCGAAGGCCGCGACGTCTGGTATCACGAGGCCGCCCCCGGCGTTTCCGCCGACTGCCCGCCCGAGCCGATGAAGGCGGAGGACCCGCTGTTCATCCTCTACACCTCGGGATCGACGGGCAAGCCCAAGGGCGTGCTGCATACCACCGCCGGCTATCTGCTATGGACGAGCCTGACCCACAAGGTGACGTTCGATTACCGCGCGGGCGAGGTCTATTGGTGCGCCGCGGATATCGGCTGGGTGACCGGGCACAGCTATATCGTATACGGGCCGCTCGCCAACGGCGCGACGACGCTGATGTACGAAGGGCTGCCCAACTGGCCCGACGCCAGCCGCATCTGGCAGGTGTGCGACAAGCATCAGGTCGACATTCTCTACACTGCCCCCACCGCGCTGCGCGCCCTCATGCGCGAGGGCGACCGGTTCGTGCAGAAGAGCTCCCGCAAATCGCTGCGCCTGCTCGGCACGGTCGGCGAGCCGATCAATCCCGAGGCGTGGCGCTGGTATTACTACGTCGTCGGCGAGGGCCGCTGCCCGATCGTCGACACCTGGTGGCAGACCGAAACCGGCGGGCACATGATCACCCCCCTGCCCGGCGCGCACGCGCTGAAGCCCGGCAGCGCGACCAAGCCGTTCTTCGGGGTCGATCCGCAGATCGTCGACACCGAGGGGACCGTGCAGACCGGCAACCCCGCAGAAGGCAATCTGTGCATCGCGGCGAGCTGGCCCGGCCAGATGCGCACCGTGTGGGGCGATCACGAGCGGTTCTTCCAGACCTATTTCTCGACCTACAAGGGCAAATATTTCACCGGCGACGGCTGCCGCCGCGACGCCGACGGCTATTACTGGATCACGGGCCGCGTCGATGACGTCATCAACGTCTCGGGCCACCGGATGGGCACCGCCGAGGTTGAAAGCGCACTGGTGCTCCACGCCAAGGTTGCCGAGGCCGCGGTGGTCGGCATGCCGCACGACATCAAGGGCCAGGGCATCTATGCCTATGTCACGCTCAACAGCGGCGTGACCGCCGACGAGGCGCTGCGCGGCGAGCTGAGACAATGGGTGCGAACCGAGATCGGCCCGATCGCGACGCCCGATGCGATCCAGTTCGCGCCGGGGTTGCCCAAGACGCGCTCGGGCAAGATCATGCGCCGCATCCTGCGCAAGATCGCCGAGGGCGACGTGTCGAGCCTCGGCGACACCAGCACGCTGGCCGATCCGGCAGTGGTCGACGACCTCGTCGCAAACCGCGTCGGCTAACCTCGCTCAATGCCACACCGACTTGCTCGACCCGAAAGCAGCGTTATAGTGGGGCAATACACAATCAGGGTGGGGACATCTTCATGAAGATCAAGACATTCGTGCGCACGTCGTCGGCGTGCCTGGCGCTGATGGTCGCGAGCGCCGCGACGGCGCAGACCGCGCCGCATGCCCGCTACGGCGCGTTCGGGCTCGACCTCACGTCGCAGGACAAAGCCGTCAAGCCGGGCGACGATTTCTGGACCTATGCCAACGGCACCTGGGCGGCGAAGACCGCGATTCCGGCCGACAAGGGTTCGATCGGCTACGGCAATCTGCTCAACGACGAGGCCGAGGCCAACGTCCGCAAAATCCTCGACGACATGGCCGCCAACCCCGCGCAATATGGCGCGACCGGCAAACAGGTCGGCGATTTCTACGCGAGCTGGATGGACACTGCCGGGATCGAGGCCAAGGGCGCCGCACCGCTCAAGCCCTATCTCGCCAGGATCGACGCGGTGAAGAACCTCGACGATCTGCAGACGCTATTCGCCACCACCGGCTATGCCGCCCCGGTCGGCGTCGGGATCATCCCGAGCCTGTCCGATCCGACGCACTACACCGCGATCGCGGGGCAAGGCGGGCTCGGCATGGCGCGCGACAACTACCTGCTCGAAGGCGCCAAGTATGACGGCTTCCGCAAGGCCTATCGCGCGTACATCCAGCAGATGCTCGACATGGGCGGCGTCGCCGATGCGCGCGCCAAGGCCGACGCGATCTTCGCGCTCGAAACCGCGATGGCCAAGGTGCAATGGTCGCCGGAGCAGAGCCGCGACATCGCCAAGCTCAACGATCCCGAAGATCTCGCCGGGCTCGAAGCCAAGGCACCCGAATTCAACTGGGCGCTGATGCTCAAGACCGCGGGCGTCGATGCGTCGCCCAAGGTGCTGATGGCGAACAACACCGCGCTCACTGCCGAGGGCAAGCTGCTCACCGCGACGCCGCTGCAGACGTGGAAGGACTATATGGCCTTCCACTTCATCAGCGATCACGCGCAGTTCCTGCCCAAGGCGTTCGACGACGCGCGTTTCGCCTTCTACGGCCAGACGCTGTCGGGTGTGCCGCAGCAGCGCGATCGCTGGAAGCGCGGCGTGCAGTTGGTCAACGGCGCGCTCGGCGAGGCGGTCGGCCAGCTCTACGTCGCCAAATACTTCCCGCCGGCCGCCGAGGCGCAGATGGGCGAGCTGATCGAGAATCTGCGCGCCGCTTATCAGGAGCGTATCTCGGGTTCGACCTGGATGGACGACGCGACGCGCAAGGCCGCGCTCGCCAAGCTCGCCGCGTTCGAGCCGCGGATCGGGCATCCGGTGAAATATATCGACTATTCGTCGATGAAGGTCGATCGGAACGATCTGCTCGGCAACGCGATGCGCGCCGATGAGTTCGAGCATGAGCTGGAGCTGTCGCGCTTCCCCAAGCCGGTCGACCGCACGCTGTGGGACATGACGCCGCAGACGGTGAACGCCTATTACAATCCGCTCGCCAACCAGATCACCTTCCCGGCGGCGATCCTGCAGCCGCCCTATTTCGATCCCAATGCCGATCCGGCGGTCAATTACGGCGCGATCGGTGCGATCATCGGGCATGAGATGGGCCACGGCTTCGACGATCAGGGCAGCCAGTTCGGCCCGACCGGCAAGTTCGAGAATTGGTGGACCCCGGCCGCGAAGAAAGCCTTCACCGAGCGCACCGCCGCGCTCGGCGCCCAATATGATCAATATGAGCCGGTGGCGGGAACGCACATCAAGGGCCAGTTGACCATGGGCGAGAATATCGGCGACCTGGGCGGTATCGAGGCGGCCTATGCGGCGTTCCAGCGCTATCAGGCGAAGCACGGCAAGGCACCGGTGATCGGCGGTCTGACCGGTGACCAGCGCTTCTTCCTTGCTTATGCCCAAGCGTGGCAATCGAAGACGCGCGACGATGCGCAGCGCCAGCAACTGCTCAGCGATCCGCACTCGCCGGCCAAATACCGCGTCGACGGCGTCGTTCGTAACGTCGATGCCTGGTACGCCGCCTTCAACATCAAGCCCGGCGACAAGATGTATCTGCCGCCCGAGCAGCGCGTGCATATCTGGTGAGGCGAAGGCCGGGGGGCCGCGCGCTCCCCGGCACGCGCGGGCTGGATCACTGCCCGCGCTTCGGCCATGAAGACGCATGGCCAAGCTCTATTTCTACTACGCCTCGATGAATGCGGGGAAGTCGACCACGCTGCTCCAGGCCGACTTCAACTATCGCGAGCGCGGCATGGAAACGATGCTGTTCACCGCAGCCATCGACGACCGTTTCGAGGCGGGGCAGATCGCTTCCCGAATCGCGCTGTCGGCACCGGCCACGGCATTCGACGGCAACACGGACATCCGCGCCTGCGTCGCGGAGGAACTGGCGCGCCGCCCGCTCGCCTGCGTCCTCGTCGACGAAGCCCAATTCCTGAGCGAGGCCCAGGTCGGTCAGCTCGCGCGCGTGTGCGATGAACTCGGCGTGCCGACGCTCGCTTACGGCCTGCGCACCGATTTTCAGGGCGCGTTGTTTCCCGGCAGCGCGCGGCTGCTGGCGATCGCCGACGCGCTTATCGAGATCAAATCGGTCTGCATGTGCGGCCGCAAGGCGACGATGAATCTGCGCGTCGACGAGGCCGGCAACGCGGTGCGCGAGGGCGCACAGACCGAGATCGGCGGCAACGATCGCTACATTGCCATGTGCCGCAAGCATTTCATGGAGCGTTCAGCCGCCGCGCGATAGGGTAATCACGGAGACGAACGATGATCCGAACCCTCATCCTGGCCGTCGGTATCGCGGCTGCCCTGGCGACATCCCCCGTCGCCGCGAAACAACGCACCTGGCCCGCCGACCAGCTCGGCAAGGAAACCAGCATTCCCTTCGTGAATACGAACGGGATTTATAATTTTCAGCCCGATGGCGAGCACGGCGTCTGGCTGCAGGACCGGCAACGCCGCTGGTATTATGCCCGTGTGCTCGGGCCGTGTCTCGATCTGCCCTCGGCGATCAGGATCGGTGTCGACACGCGGTTCGGCGGCAGCTCGCTCGATCGTACCGGCACCTTGCTGGTCGATCGCGAGCATTGCCCGCTTTCCAGCCTGACGACGAGCAACGGCCCGCCGCCCAAGCCGAAGAAGGCCAAGAAGGGCTGACGCGGCCGCCGCCGCGCGCTACGGCGCGCGGCATGCATGGCTGGATCATCCTCGACAAACCGGTGGGGCTCGGTTCGACGAGCGCGGTGAGCGCGGTCAAGCGCGCGCTGCGCGAGGGCGGCTACGGCAAGTTCAAGGTCGGGCATGGCGGGACGCTCGATCCGCTGGCGTCGGGCGTGCTGCCGGTCGCGGTTGGCGAGGCGACCAAGCTCGCCGGCCGGATGCTCGACAGCGACAAGGTCTATGCGTTCACGATCCGCTTCGGCGAGGAGACCGACACGCTCGACGCCGAGGGCACGGTGGTGGCGACCAGCGAGGTGCGGCCGACGACCGACGCGATCCAGGCGATGCTGCCGCGATTCACCGGCACGATCGAGCAGATGCCGCCGACTTATTCGGCGCTCAAGGTGGACGGCAAGCGCGCCTATGATCTGGCACGCGCCGGGGAAGAGGTTACGCTGGCGACGCGGACGGTGACGGTGCATTCTCTTAGTTCCTCCCCGCGCGCAGCGGGGGGAGGGGGACCAGCCGAAGGCTGGT
>JBQCHO010000016.1:0-62967 GCA_051954635.1 Sphingomonas sp.
ACTTCATCGTCAGCCAGCCGATCAACGACGAACCGGCAAGCGTCGCCAACGGCAGCACCGTCGCCTTTTCCTGCGACTCGCCCGAGCAGGTGAAGCAGCTTCACGATACCGCCGTTGCCGCTGGCGGAACCTCGATCGAAGGTCCGCCCGGACCGCGCGAAACTGCCTCCATGGGCACCATCGAACTGGCCTATTTTCGTGATCCCGACGGCAACAAACTGTGCGGAATTCATTTTCCTGCCTGATCCGTCCGGCACGGGTCTGCTTCTAAACCTAGCGGACCTCGATCATGCGATCCCGCCGAATGTCCGCTTTCCACCGAATTGCTGTCATTAGCCCCCTCGTCACTCCGGCCTTGAGCCGATGTCCCGCTTTCTGACGGGCGGGAGAAAGAACAAGCGGGATCCCGGCTCAAGACCGGGATGACGGTTAGGGACTAGGGAAGCCGTCCACCTAGTTGCAGGCGTCGATTATCCGACCCACTCACCCCGGTCGATCCCCTGCGCATAAAGCAGCGTCGTCAAATCCCCGCGATCGATCCGCGCGCCGGCCGCAGCGGCGACGATCGGTTTGGCGTGGTAAGCGACGCCCAGCCCGGCGAGCTTGATCATCGCCAGGTCATTGGCGCCGTCGCCGATCGCGAGGGTTTCGTGGGCGGCGAGGCCGAGGCGGGCGCGGGCGTCGAGCAGCGTGCGCTGCTTGGTCGAGGAATCGACGATCGGCTTGGCCACCGTGCCGGCAAGTGCCGCGCCGTCGATTTCCAGCACGTTGGCGATCGCTTGGGTAAAGCCGATTTCGGCGGCGACGGGCTCGGCGAAGCGGGTGAAACCGCCCGAGACGAGGATCGTCTCGGCGCCGCGCGCGCGCATGGTTTGGACCAGCGTTTTGGCGCCGGCCATGATCGTCACGCGCTCGGCGAGGCAGCGGTCGATCGCGGTCGCGTCGAGGCCCTTGAGTAGCGCCACGCGCGCGTCGAGCGCCTCGGCGAAATCGAGCTCGCCGCGCATCGCCGCTTCGGTCACCGCGGCGATCTCGGCCTTGATCCCGGCATAATCGGCGAGCTCGTCGATGCACTCGACGGTGATCATCGTCGAATCCATGTCGGCGACGAGCAGCCTCTTCTCGCGTCCCTCGGCGGGCTGGACGACGACGTCATAGCCCGCCTCCGCCACCTCCCGCGCGCCGCGCGCCGCGACCGCATCGTGCGCGAACGGAATGTCGGCCGCCTTGCCCTCGTCGAGCCAGTGCCAGCCGCCGGGTTCGCACCCCGCCGCGGTCAGCGCATCGAGCGCCGCAGCTATATCGCTGCGGTCGAGGAAATCGGCTGCTATCAGTGTCGCGATGAACATGGCTTCCTTTCCATTCGCGCGTGACGGCGCCACCATCCTCGTTCGTGCTGAGCTTGTCGAAGCACCGTTCTTTTTCCTCGCCAAAGGAAGAACGGCCCTTCGACAAGCTCAGGGCGAACGGAATTAAATCGTGGCGGCAGCACTCCCACGGCTCGCGCTCATTGCAGGCCCGACCGCGAGCGGCAAGTCCGCGCTCGCGCTGGCGCTGGCCGAGCGACATCGCGGCACCGTCATCAACGCCGATTCGGCGCAGGTCTATCGCGACCTTCGCGTGCTCTCCGCCCGCCCTTCGCTCGAAGAGGAGGCCCGCGCCCCGCACCGCCTGTTCGGATATATCGACGGCGCGGAAAGCTGCTCCGCCGCACGCTGGGCGGCCGACGCCAAGGCCGCGATCGCCGAGGCGCGCGCCGAGGATCGCCTGCCGATCCTGGTCGGCGGCACCGGGCTCTATCTGCGCACGCTGCTCGACGGCATCGCGCCGGTGCCCGAGATCGACCCTGCGATCCGCGAAGAGGTTCGCGCGCTGCCGGTTGCCGAGGCGCACCGCCAGTTGCAGGCGTTCGATCCGTCCGCCGCCGCGCGCCTCAACGCCGGCGACACTACCCGCGTCGCCCGCGCGCTCGAAGTCGTCCGCGCGACCGGCCGCCCGCTCGCCGATTGGCAGGCCGAGCGCGTCGGCGGCATCGCCGGCGAGGTGACGCTGCTGCCGATGATCCTGCTCCCCGATCGCGACTGGCTGGTCGAACGCTGCGACCGCCGGCTCGCAATGATGTTCGACGATGGCGCGATCGAGGAAGTCGCCCGCCTCCTCGCCCGAGACATCCCCGCCGACGCCCCGATCCGCCGCGCGATCGGCGTGCCCGAAATCGCGGCGTTCCTCACCGGCGCAATCGACCGCGACACCGCGCTCGACCGCGCCCGCCTCGCCACGCGGCAATATGCCAAGCGCCAATATACCTGGTTCCGCAACCAGCCCCCCGCCGATTGGCCGCGTACGACACAGACAGAAACAATCACGATCGCAAACGAATTTGAAACAAGATTCTCTCCATGATGCTTGACGAGCACTTTTCATATCGCTAACCGCAGCCTTCCCGCATTTCTATTGCGATGCAGCACGAACCGGAGACGTCATCATGGCCGAACACAGCGGCGCCGACATCCTGATCCACGCCTTGTGCGATCTCGGTGTCGAGCTCGTGTTCGGCTATCCCGGCGGCGCGGTGCTCCCGATCTACGACGCGCTGTTCAAGCAGGACCGCATCCGCCACATCCTCGTCCGCCACGAACAGGCCGCTACCCATGCGGCGGAGGGCTATGCCCGCGCCACCGGCAAGCCCGGCGTGGTGCTCGTCACCTCGGGGCCGGGCGCGACCAACGCGATCACCGGCATCACCGACGCGCTGATGGATTCGATCCCGATGGTGGTGATCTCCGGGCAAGTCGCGACGCACCTGATCGGCACCGACGCGTTTCAGGAGGCGGACACCGTCGGCCTCACCCGCCACTGTACCAAGCACAATTATCTGGTGAAGGACCCGGCCAAGCTCGGCGAGACGATCCACGAAGCGTTCCACATCGCCACCTCGGGCCGCCCGGGCCCGGTGGTGATCGACATCCCCAAGGACGTCCAGGTCGCCACCGCGCGCTACGCCAAGCCGGGGCCGATCGCCCACAAGACCTATCGCCCCCAGACCGAGCCCGATGCCGCGCTGATCGAAACCGCGGTCGATCTGCTTGCCGCGGCCGAGCGGCCGATCTTCTACACCGGCGGCGGCATCATCAATTCGGGGCCCGCCGCGGCGGAGGCGCTGCGTGAGCTCGCGCGGATTACCGGCGCGCCGGTCACCTCGACGCTGATGGGTCTCGGCGCGCTACCAGCCTCGTCGGATCAATGGCTCGGCATGCTCGGCATGCACGGCACCTATGAAGCCAATATGGCGATGAACAAGGCGGACCTGATCGTTGCTTTGGGGGCGCGGTTCGACGATCGCGTCACCGGGCGGCTCGACGCCTTCGCGCCGCATTCGAAGAAAATCCACGTCGATATCGATCGGTCGAGCGTCAACAAGAACGTCCGCGTCGATCTGCCCGTCATCGCCGATGTCGGCCGCGCGATCGAGGCGATGATCGCCTCGTGGAAGCGGCGAGACACGCCGAAACCCGATCTCGGCGAATGGTGGCGGCGCATCGAGGGCTGGCGCGCGACCAACAGCCTCGATTTTCCCGAAAGCGACCCCAAGGCGATCATGCCGCAACGCGCGATCCGCGCGCTCTACGAGGCGACCAGGGATCGCGCGCCGATCATCACCACCGAGGTCGGCCAGCACCAGATGTGGGCCGCGCAGCATTTCGGGTTCGAGGCGCCCAACAAGTGGCTGACCTCGGGCGGGCTCGGCACGATGGGTTACGGCCTCCCTGCCGCGATCGGCGCGCAGCTCGGGCACCCGGATGCGCTGGTGATCGATATCGCCGGCGAGGCCTCGATCCAGATGAACATCCAGGAGCTGGCGACGGCCAGTCAATACCGACTGCCGGTCAAGGTGTTCATCCTCAACAACCAATATATGGGCATGGTCCGCCAGTGGCAGGAGCTGACCTATTCGAGCCGCTATTCGAACAGCTACAGCGAATCCTTGCCCGATTTCGTTAAGCTGGCCGAGGCTTATGGCTGGAAAGGCATTCGCATCGAGACGCGCGATCAGCTCGACGACGGGATTGCCGAAATGCTCGCTTATGACGGCCCGGTGATGGTCGACTGCGCGGTCTCGCAGCTCGCCAACTGCTTCCCGATGATCCCATCGGGCGCGGCGCATACCGACATGATCCTCCAGGCCAACGAGGTGTCGGGCACGATGGACGACGAAGCCAAGGCGCTGGTTTGATGGGGAGCACCACATTCTTCTCCCCCCTGGCGGGGGAGAATAGCGGCGCTTGGCAGCTTGGCTGCCTAGCAGAGCTTAGAGAGGGGGGCGACGCGCCCCACCGATCGTCTCGTCCCCACCCTCACCAACTCCGACTAGCCGGCAAGCCGGCAAGTCTCCGTATCCTCTCCCGTGAAGGGAGAGGAGGGAAGTAATATGCACATCCGCCAGGAAACCATCGAGCGGCATACGCTCGCTGTCATCGTCGACAACGAGCCGGGCATCCTCGCCCGGATCGCGGGGCTGTTCACCGCGCGCGGCTATAATATCGAGAGCCTGACGGTGACCGATATCTCGGAGGACGATCTCGTCAGCCGGATCACCATCGTCACCTCGGCCAGCGCGCATGTGATGGAGCAGATCATCGCGCAGCTCGAGCGGCTGGTGCCGGTGCACAAGGTGCTCGATCTCACGCTGCTCGGCCCGCATGTCGAGCGCGAGCTGGCGCTGGTGAAAGTGGCCGGCACCGGCGATCACCGCATCGAGGCGCTGCGGCTCGCCGACGTCTATCGCGCCAGGGTAATCGACGCGACGACCACCAGCTTCGTGTTCGAGGTCACCGGCGGGCCCGACAAGATCGACACCTTCGTCGCGTTGATGCGCGAAGTCGGCCTGGTCGAGGTCGCGCGCACCGGCATCGTCGCCATCGCCCGCGGGCCGAAGGGGGCGTAGCTTTATCCGTCACCCCGGCGCAGGCTGGGGTCTCTCACCACGAGCGCGCGCTGGCTGCATGCGATGCCAGCCTTCGCTGGCATGACGTTCGACAAGAAAGGGACCAACAATGCGTGTCTATTACGATCGCGACGCCGATCTGAACCTGATCACCGCCAAGAAGATCGCGATCATCGGTTATGGCAGCCAGGGCCACGCCCACGCCCAGAACCTCCGCGATTCGGGCGTGAAGGACGTCGCGATCGCGCTGCGCGACGGCTCGGCCTCGGCCAAGAAGGCAAAGGACGCCGGGTTCACCGTCATGTCCAACGCCGACGCCGCCAAATGGGCCGACATCGTCATGTTCCTCGCCCCCGACGAGCACCAGGCGGCGATCTGGGACGCCGACATCAAGGGCAATATCCGCCCCGGCGCCGCGATCGCCTTCGCGCACGGCCTCAACGTCCATTTCGGGCTGATCGAGGCGCCCAAGGATATCGACGTCATCATGATCGCGCCGAAGGGCCCCGGCCACACCGTGCGCAGCGAATATGTCCGCGGCGGCGGCGTCCCCTGCCTGATCGCGATCGAGCAGGACGCCAGCGGCAACGCGCACGACATCGCGCTGGCCTAGGCGAGCGGCGTCGGCGGCGGCCGCTCGGGAATCATCGAGACCAATTTCCGCGAGGAATGCGAGACCGATCTGTTCGGCGAGCAGGCGGTGCTGTGCGGCGGCCTGACACACCTGATCCAGGCCGGCTTCGAAACGCTGGTCGAGGCCGGCTACGCCCCGGAAATGGCGTATTTCGAATGCCTTCACGAGGTGAAGCTGATCGTCGACCTGATGTATGAAGGCGGCATCGCCAACATGCGCTATTCGATCTCCAACACCGCCGAATATGGCGACATCACCACCGGCCCGCGCATCGTCACCGACGAGACCAAGACCGAAATGAAGCGCGTGCTTGCCGACATCCAGGGTGGGCGTTTCGTGTCGAAGTTCGTGCTGGACAATCGCGCGGGCCAGCCCGAGCTCAAGGCCGCCCGCAAGGCCGCCGCCGCGCATCCGATCGAAAAGGTCGGCGCCGAGCTGCGTGCGATGATGCCGTGGATCGGGGCGAACAAGCTAGTGGACAAGGACAAGAACTGAACCCGTCCGTTTCGCAAACGGCCGCTTGCATTCGCATCGGGCCGCGTCAGATTGGCGCGGCCCGTTTCGTTGGAGGAACCCATGCGTTTCGTGATCGCCAGCCTCATCGCCCTCGCTGCCGTCCCCCTCCTCGCGCAGGATATGCCAAGCGAAGCCCCCGGCGCGCCCGATCCATCGCGCGTCGTCGCCGGCACCTATCAGGTAAATTCGGAGCATACGCAGCTGCTCTTCACGCTCAGCCACCTCGGCTTCAGCGAATATACCGGCATGTTCACGATGCCGACCGGCACCTTGGTGCTCGATCCGAAGAACCCCGCTGCCGACAAGGTCGACGTCACTTTTCCGATCGACAAGGTGCGGACCACCGTCGCCGCGCTCGACGAGCATCTGCAGACCGCCGATTTCTTCGACGCCGCCAAATATCCGACCGCGCATTTCGTCTCGACCAAGGTGACGGTCACCGGCGACGGCGCGGCGACGATCGACGGCAATTTGACACTCCACGGCGTGACCAAGCCGATCAGCCTCGACGCGCGCTTCGTCGGCGCGGGCAAGGGGATCATGGGGCCGCCCAATCCCAATGTCGGTTTCGCCGCGACGACCACGATCAAGCGTAGCGACTGGGGGATGGGCGCCGACGTGCCGCTGCTTTCCGACACCGTCGTGCTGACGATCAACGCCGCGTTCGAGAAGAAGTGAGCGAAGACACTGAAGCCGGCCCCGGCATCGGGCGCGTCGAAGCGTTTTCGGACGGCGTCATCGCGATCATCATTACGATCATGGTGCTCGAACTGAAGGCGCCCGAGGAGCCGGGGCTCGAGCACCTGTGGCGGCTGTGGCCGACCTTCCTCGCCTACATCCTCAGCTTCGCCTATGTCGGCATCTACTGGGTCAACCACCACCGGCTACTGAGCCATGCGCGGCGCGTGACCAACGGCCTCGTCTGGTTCAACCTCCTTCTGCTGTTCGCGCTGTCGCTGGTGCCGTTCTCGACCGCCTATCTCGGCGGCCAGCATTTCAGCCGCGACGCGACCTTGGTCTACCTTGTCTCGATGCTGCTGCCGGCGCTGGCCTATACCCCGTTCCAGCAGGTCATCCGCGTCACGGGCTCACAAAGCGCCGCGGCACAGCGCTACCATCGCCAGACCGCGCGCAAAGGTATTGCGGCGACGGTGATCTACCTTGCCGGCTTCCCGCTGGCGTTCGTCGCGCCGTGGCTAGGCATCGCCTGTGCCGGCCTGGTCGCTGTCCTGTGGTTCCTGCCGAAGAGCCCGGTCGATCGGCTGTTCGGCGACGATTAGGCCGCGCGGCGCGCCGCGAGGAAGCCTTCGAAAATGCCGCGCACCGCCGGCGATGCGCGCTCGATCAGCGCCGAGACCTTGCCGCCAAGCTGTTCGCGCTCGCCATAAGATAGCCCGTAGGCCATCGCCCAATTGCCGAATTCGCGCGTCTCGATCGTTCGGCGTGACACGACGACCAGCGCGCGGTGGCAGGCGTCGGCGGTGATCCGCGCATAGGCGGCTTCGAGACGATGGGCGTCGCCTTCGAGCACCTGCATGAAGCGCAGCCCGTCGAAATAGAGCAGCCCGGTCAGCAAGTCGCGCGCATTGTTCGCCCGCGAGCGTGCGAGAATCTGTTGCACCTGGGGCTCCTTCACCCCCGGTGCGGCGGTGCTGACATAAACGAGTTGCAACATGGGGGGCGGTCCTTCGAAAGCGGTCGCTGCGATGTGCGCGCAAGTGATTGAAGATATGGTGAAGAGCGCCTTGATCCACATCAGCCGTGGACAAAATCCGACAAATGCGCCAGACCTGCTCGCGTGATGCAGACGCTGCTTCTTCTTGGCGCGCGACTTATCCGCCCTTAGGCGGACCCTGTTCGTGCGCTCGGGTGAGCGCCACATCCGCCTAAGGGCTTCCCTTCCACCGCCAGAACCGCCAATTGGCAGCGCGCGTCCGCTGCCCCCGCGAGCCCAGGAAGCACCATGCTGAGCGATCCTTCGCAGAAATACCGCCCCTTCCCCCAGGTCGATCTGCCCAATCGGCAATGGCCGAGCCGCACGATCACCAAACCGCCGCGCTGGCTCTCCACCGACATGCGCGACGGCAACCAGGCGCTGATCGATCCGATGGACGCCGAGAAGAAGCGGCGCTTCTTCGATCTGCTGGTCAAGGTCGGCATCAAGGAGATCGAGGTCGGTTTCCCCAGCGCCGGCGCGACCGAGTTCGATTTCATCTCCGGGCTCGTCAAATCGGGTCGCGTGCCCGACGACGTGACGGTGCAGGTGCTCACGCAAGCGCGCCGCGACCTGATCGAGCGCACCTTCGAGAGCCTCGACGGCGCGCCGCGCGCGATCGTCCACCTGTACAACGCGGTGTCGCCGGCCTGGCGCAAGATCGTCTTCGGGATGAGCCGCGACGAAGTCCGCCGGATCGCGGTCGAGGGCGTCAAGGTGCTGCGCGACGAAGCCGCCAAGCGCCCCGGCACCGACTGGCATTTCGAATACAGCCCCGAGACCTTCTCGACCGCCGAGCTCGATTTCTCGGTCGAGGTCTGCGCGGCGGTGATGGACGTGCTGCGCCCCACGCCCGAGCGCCCGCTGATCCTCAACCTGCCCGCGACTGTCGAGGCGGCGACCCCCTACATCTACCCCGACCAGATCGAATGGTTCTGCCGCAACGTGCCCAATCGCGACAGCGTCGTGATTTCGCTCCACCCGCATAACGACCGCGGCACCGGGGTTGCGGCGGCGGAACTCGGCCTGATGGCCGGCGCCGACCGCGTCGAGGGTTGCCTGCTCGGCAATGGCGAACGCACCGGCAATTGCGACCTCGTGACGGTCGCGCTCAACATGTACACGCAAGGGGTGAACCCCGGGCTCGATTTCTCGGACATCGACGCGGTGGTGAACACGGTCAATTACTGCACCAACATCCCGGTCCACCCGCGCACGCCTTATGCCGGCGACCTCGTCTTCACCGCCTTTTCGGGCAGCCACCAGGACGCGATCAAGAAGGGCTTCGCCGCGCAGGAAGCGCGCAACGACGAGCTGTGGGAAGTCCCCTATCTGCCGATCGATCCCAAGGATCTCGGCCGCGATTATGAGGCGGTGATCCGCGTGAACTCGCAAAGCGGCAAGGGCGGCGTCGCCTGGGTGATCGAGCAGGACAAGGGCCTCAAACTCCCCAAGCGCCTGCAAGCCGCGTTCAGCCGCCACGTTCAGGCGCTCGCCGACGAAACCAGCCGCGAGCTCAACGCCGACGACATCTGGCAGCTGTTCGAGACGACCTACCTCCCCTCTCCCGCCGACCGCTTCGAACTGCTCGATTACGAGGAAACCGGTGCGGCGGGCAGCCGCGTCTTCACCGGCCGCATCGCGATCGACGGTGAGGAACGCTCGGTCTCGGGCCGCGGCAACGGTCTGATTTCGGGCGTAATCGCCGCGCTGCGCGACACCTGCGGAATCGATCTCGACGTCGTCGACTATAACGAGCACGCGATCGGCCACGGCTCGGACGTCGCGGCGGCGGCCTATCTCGAATGCACCATCGGCGACGGCCGCATCGTGTTCGGCGTCGGCACCGACACCGACATCGCCACCGCCTCCGTCCGCGCCGTGCTCAGCGCGGCGAACGCGGTGTAAGCGATCAGCCGGCGGCCGCCATCATCGCGAGGTAACGATCAAGCAGCGCCAGTCGCATGACGATCGACTGGCGGTAGCTGGCGTCGGCCGGGGTCAGCGCCAGCGCCTTGACCCATAAAGCCCGCGCGGTCTGGAAATCGCCGGCACGCACCGAGGCGACACCGGCGAAAAACCACGGGCCGGGGTTGGTCGGGGCAAGCCGCTGGGCCTGTCGAAAGGCGAGTTGCGCGGCGGGCGAGACGTAACCGCCGTCATGCGCCGTGATCGCGGTGCCGAGTTCGCTCCACAAGGCGGCGTCCCCGCCCTTGTGATGGATCGCGCCGAGCAGCAACTTGACCGCGCTTTGGCTCTGGCCCTGCTGCTGCAACGCGTCCGAGGTGATGAAATACATCGCGTCGTCGCCATAGCGCCCGAACATCGCGCCGCGCAGATCGGCGATGCCGGGATCAATGACGATGCCTTCCGCGTCCGCGCGCACCGGATGGCCGGCGAGGCCCGGGCTGCCCTGCAGCGCATAGCCGATCGCGCCGATCATCAGCCCGGCGCCGACGATCGACCACATCCCGCGCCTGAGCCCGAAGGCGAGCAGCAGGCCCGCCGCGCCGAGCCCGATCACGAGCATCATCGCCCAGCCCATCAGCCTTGCCTCCGCCTACGCTTGAAGCTGGCGCGGGCGATCCACGCGCCAAGGCCGAGCAGGATCAACGGCATCAGCCACAAGGGCGCGGTCAGCGCGCTCCAGGGCGGATCGTAGGTCACGTAATCGCCGTAGCGATCGACCAGCCATTTGCGAATCGCGCCGGGTTTCTCGCCATTGGCGATCCGCTGGCGCACCAGCGCGCGCATCTGCCCGGCCATGTCGGCATCGCTCTGCGCGATCGACTGGCCCTGGCACACGACGCAGCGCAGGGTTTCCATCAGCGCGCGCGCCTCCGCCTCCTGGTGCGGATCGGGCAGTTGCGTGTCGGCAAGCGCCGCGGGGGACAGCGGCGTGTCCGCCAGTGCCGGGGTCGCGAGCAACAGGGCGAGGACGAGCAGCCGCTTCATCCGCCCGCCTTCTTCAACGCCGCCAGCAGGTCGGGCACGTCGTCGGCGCGGACGTCGCCGATATGCTGTTCGACGATGCGACCGTTTCCATCGATCACATAGGTTTCGGGAACGCCCGACGAGCCGAGCGCGAGTTGCACCGCGCTTTGGCGATCGTCGCCGATCCGGGCGTAGGGATTGCCGAAGCGCTTGAGGAAATCGCTGACATTCTGCGGGGTGTCGCGCACGGCGACGGCGTCGATCTCGACACCCTGCTGCTTGAGCGCCATCAGGTTCGGGCTCTCGGCCATGCACGGGATGCACCAGCTCGCGAAGACGTTGAGCAATTTGGGCCTGCCGTCGGCGAGTGACGTGCTGGCGAGGCCGGGCGCCTCGGGCACCATCGCCGGCAGATCGAACTTGGGCAGCGGCTTGCCGACCATCTGCGAATGGACGAGATGGTCGCTCGGGCGGAACAGGCCGCTCGCCACCACCGCGAACAGCAATGCGAATGCGCCGAGCGGCAGCCATAACAGCGCGCGCTTCATGCTTCCCTCCTCGAACGGCGTTCGCGGCGTACGCGCCCGATCAGCGACAGCGCGCCGCCGAGCGCGACCAGCGCGCCGCCGAGCCAGATCAACGTCACCAGCGGCTTCCACCACAAGCGCAGTTGCCAGCGGCCGGCATCGTCCTGATTGCCGAGCACGGTGTAGAGCTGGCCGTCGATAACGGTGCGGATCGCCGATTCGTTGGTGACCTGCGGCGGGGTCGAGAAGAAGCGCGATTGCGGCAGCAGCTCGAACGCCGCGCCCCCGCGCTGGACCCTGAGCACGCCCTCTATCGCGGACCAGTTGACCCCGATCACCGGGCGCACGCCGATCAGCGTTACCGTGTAGGGGCCGACATGCTGCGGCTCGCCGATCCGCGTCGCGACCAGCGTCTCCTTGTTGAAGGCGCTCTCCGCCGCCATGCCACCGAGGCTGGCGGCGATGCCGAGATGCGCGATCACCATGCCGTAGGTGAACAGCGGCGTGCGCCTGAGGTCACGTCCCCACAGCGGTGCGACGCTCGCCACCGCGACGCCGGCGGCAAGCGACAGCCCGAGCAGCGGCAGGACATGGATGCCGGGCGCGAACCCAAGCAGCGCGACGAGCACGACGGCGGTGATGCCGGCCGGGATCGCCACGCGCCGCAGTCCGGCAGCGGCGCGGTCACGTCGCCAGCGCAGCAGCGGGCCGACCGCCATCAAGGCGACGAGCGCCAGCGCGATCGGCCCGGCGGTCGAATCGAAGAAGGGATGGCCGACCGACAATTCGGTGCCGAACGCGGCGGCGACGATCGGATAGAGCGTGCCGATCAGCACGATGCCGAGGATTACCGACAGCAGCAGGTTGTTGATCACCAGCGCGCCTTCGCGGCTCACCGGCTCGAACGTATTGCCCTGCCGGATCGTGCCGACGCGCAGCGCAAACAGCGCCAGCGCGCCGCCGATATAGATGACCAGCAGCGCGAGGATGAACGCGCCGCGCTTCGGGTCGATCGCGAAGGCGTGGACGCTGGTCAGAATACCCGAACGGACGAGGAACGTGCCGATCATCGACATCGAGAAGGCGACAACCGCGAGCATGATCGTCCAGGCGCGCAAGCCGTCGCGGGTCGCCAGCACCGTCACCGAATGGAGCAGAGCGGTCGCCGCCAGCCACGGCATCAGCGAGGCGTTCTCGACCGGATCCCAGAACCACCAGCCGCCCCAGCCGAGCTCGTAATACGCCCAATAGCTGCCCGCGGTGATGCCGATCGTCAGGAATATCCACGCGCCCAGCACCCAGGGCCGCATCGCGCGGGCAAAAGCCGGGCCGACGTCGCGAGTGAGCATCGCGCCGACCGCGAACGAGAAGGCGACCGAAATCCCGACATAGCCGATGTAGAGCGTCGGCGGATGGAACGCCAAGCCGGGATCCTGCAGCAGCGGGTTGAGCCCCTGCCCGTCCGGCGGCGGATTGCCGAGCCGCGCGAACGGGTTCGAGGAGAACAGCAGAAAGGCGTAGAAGCCGAGCGCGATTGCCGCCTGCGCGCCGAGCGTGGCGACCATCGTCGGCTTGGCGAGCTGCCGCTCGAACAAGGCGACCGCGGCGCCGGCGAGGCCGAGGATCGTCACCCACAGCAGCATCGATCCTTCGTGGTTCCCCCACGCGCCGGCGATCTTGTAAATGAGGGGCTTGGCCGCGCTCGAATCCTCGACGACCAGCCGCACCGACGTGTCGCTCTGCACGAACACCGCGATCAGCAACAGCATCGCCAGCACAACGAGCACGCCTTGCACCACCGCCACCGGCCGGACGGCGGCAAGCACATCCACCACATCCGTTCGCCCTGAGCTTGTCGAAGGGCGGTTCTCCACGGCAAGGCGCGCTTCGACAGGCTCAGCGCAAACGGATGTGGCTCGGCCCCTCCGCAACCCGACCCCAGCCAGCACCAGCTGCACCAGCGCCAGCGCGGCGGCGAACCACAAGGCGGCGAGGCCGGCTTCGGCGATCATTGTTTCAGGCTCTTGGTCTCATGCATCGCGCCGGCGACCTGGGGCGGCATGTATTTTTCGTCATGCTTGGCAAGCAGGTTGGTAGCGACGAAGCTGCCGTCGGGCTGGAACTGGCCTTCCGCCACGACGCCCGATTTCTCGCGGAACAGGTCTGGCACGATGCCGCTGAAGCTGACGGATACACTCGCCTCGCCATCGGTGACGACGAAGCGGATCGAGATACCGTCGGGCAGATGCTTGATCGATCCCGCCTCGACCATGCCGCCCAGTCGCACCGCCTTGCCGAGCGGCAGCCCTTCGCGCTTCACGTCCGAAGGCGCGTAGAAGAACGACGCCTGGTCCTTGAGCCCCGACAAGGCGAGCAGCGCCGCACCGATGATGGCGGCGAGCGCGAGCAGCGCCAGCGTCAGGCGTTGATGCTTCGCCTTCATGCCTGTCGGCTCGCCTCCAGCGCCGCCTCGGCGCGGCGCATGGCGCGCCAGCTGAGCAGCGCCATCAGCGCGACCGCGACGATCACGATTGCATAAGCGGCGAGGACGAAGGGCCAGGGATCGAGCTTCATGCCGCCGCCTTCCGCCGCAGCCGCGCCTCGGCCTTGGCGCCGGCGATCAGGGCGCGCATCCGCATCAGCACCACGCCAGCGAAGAACAGGCTGAACCCGGCCAGCGTGAAGAACAGCGGCCACAGGATCGAAGGCGCGATCGTCGAGCTGGTCAGCCCGATGCTCTGCCCCTGGTGCAGCGTGTTCCACCACACCACCGAATAGCGGATGATCGGCAGTAGCACCGACCCGGCGATGCCGAAGATCGCCGGAATGCGCCCGTCGCCGCCGCGATCGTCATCGGCGCGGACCAGCGCCATGTAGGCGAGATAGACGAAGAACAGCAGCAGCATCGAGGTCAGCCGCCCGTCCCATTGCCACCACGTCCCCCAGGTCGGACGCCCCCAGATCGAGCCGGTAACGAGGCACAGCAGCGCGAATACCGCGCCCGGCAGCGCGATCGCCTGCGCCGCGACGCGCGCCAGCGGATGGCGCCAGACGAGATAAGTAATGCTGGCGACCGCGATCCCGCTCCATCCGGCCATACCGAGCCATGCGGTCGGCACATGCACGTAGATGATCCGCACCGCATCGCCCTGCAGGTAATCGGGCGGCGTCAGCGTCAGCCCCGCCCAGCCGCCGAACGCCGCAAGCGCAAGGCCCAGCCAGAACAGCACCGGCGTCAACGGCCGGGCGATCTTCAGGAAGCGGGCGGGATTGGCGAGGGCGTGGATCGCGGGCACGATGCCGTCGTTACGGCACGGGGCGCGGCAAATCCAGCGCTTGCGACGAGATTGTGCGGCGTGCAGCGAATTTGGCTGAGGGTGGGAGCCGGAACGACCCGATACGAAATCGTTGCGGCTGCTTCCTTCCGGACCTGACCGGGTTGGCGACGGCATCGTCCGCCCGACTCCCGCGCGCCATATGGCGAAGGCGGCGCGATCGTGCAACCCTTTCGGCGCGTGACTCTCGGCGCGAATGTTCCTAAACTGTTCCGCGCGATGGAAACGCGCAAGATCATCCATGTCGACATGGACGCCTTCTTCGCGTCGGTCGAACAGCGCGACGATCCCGATCTGCGTGGCAAGCCGATCGCGGTCGGCGGCTCGGGCGGGCGCGGCGTGGTGGCGGCGGCGAGCTACGAGGCGCGGCGGTTCGGGGTGCGCTCGGCAATGCCCTCGGTCACCGCGGCGCGGCTATGCCCCGATCTGATCTTCGTGCGCCACCGCTTCGAGGTCTATCGCGAGGTTTCGCGGCAAATCCGCGCGATCTTCGCCGATTATACCGATCTGGTCGAACCGCTGTCGCTCGACGAGGCGTATCTGGATGTCACCGCCAATCGTCGCGGCCTGCCCTCGGCAACCGCGACCGCGGAGGAAATCCGCGCGCGTATCCTCGCCGAAACCAGGCTCACCGCTTCGGCGGGCATTTCGTACAACAAGCTCCTCGCCAAGCTCGGCTCGGACATGAACAAGCCCAACGGCCAGTGCGTCATCACGCCCGCGCGCGGGCCCGCGATCGCCGCTGCCCTTGAGGTCGGCCGCTTCCACGGCATCGGCCCCAAGACCGCGGCGAAGATGAACGGGCTCGGCATCTTCACCGGCGCCGATCTGCGGGCGCGGGACGTGGCCTTCCTCGAAGCGCGCTTCGGCAAGGCGGGGCGCTGGTATCACGCGATTGCGGGCGGCGAGGACCATCGACCGGTGTCACCGCACCGCGAGCGCAAATCGTCGGGCTCGGAGACGACCTTCGATACCGACCTGCTCGATCCGAACGCGATTGAAGCCGGCCTGACCGGCCAGGCCGACGACGTCTGGACGTGGTGCGAAAAGGCCGAGATGTACGGGCGCACCGTCACCGCGAAGATCAAGTTCGCCGATTTCAAGATCGCGACGCGCAGCCGCACGCTGCCGGGGCCCGTCACCGATCGCGACACGCTGCGCGCACCCGCGGTCGATCTCGTGCGCTCGATCTATCCGCCGCGCACCGGCATCCGCCTGCTCGGCGTCACTGTGTCCAATTTCGACGCGCCCGAAACGACGATAGCCGCGGCGCAAATGGCGCTCGCATTCTGATCCGGTTCACGACCAAGATCAGCCGAAGCGGCCCCTTTTTAGGGTGGACAAGCGTTTCGGCCGATGCTTAAGCCAACACCGCATTCGTTCGATCGAACAACCGATCGCGCGGGTGACGCTGCCACGGGGGAGACGCTACGGCGTGGGCGGCATCGGTTCAGGTCGATTGTCTTGGTAGTGAAACCATTTCACGCGCATCCTGTTTGAGCAGCACCCGGGTAGGATTCAGATCATTTCCATGACCGTCTTCAGCACCGTCCGGCAACGGATCAGGCCGTTCCCCGGTTTGCGCGCTCGCCTCGCTCCGGCGCTTGCCGGCACCGCTTTGTTCGCGCTTGCCGCGTGCGGCAGCGGTGGCAAGGACAAGTCGGCAGCGACGCCGCCGCCCGCCCAGGTCGGCTATGTGACGGTCAGCGAATCGAGCGTGCCGATGGTCACCGAGCTGCCCGCGCGGACCTCGGCCTATGAGATGTCGGACGTGCGCCCGCAGGTTTCGGGCATCATCCGCAAGCGCTATTTCACCGAAGGATCGATGGTCCATAAGGGCCAGTCGCTCTACCAGATCGATCCCAGCCAGTATCAGGCCGCCGTCGCCCAGGCGCGCGCCAATCTCGCCAACGCGCAGGCAACAGCGACCGCCGCGCGGACCAAGGCCGATCGCTACAAGCCGCTCGCCGCGATGCAGGCGGTCGCGGCGCAGGACTACACCGACGCGCTCGCCGCCTCGCAGGAAGCTGCCGCCGCCGTCCAGCAATATCGCGCCGCGCTGCAATCGGCGCAGATCAATCTCAATTACACCAATGTCCCGGCGCCGATTTCGGGCCGGATCGGGCGATCGCTCTACACCGTCGGCGCGCTGGTGACGCAGAGCCAGACCGATCCGCTGGCGCAGATCCAGCGGCTCGATCCGATCTATGTCGACGTCCAGCAATCGGCCGCCGACGAACTCGCGCTGCGCCGATCGCTTTCGCAGGGCGGCGTGGTGCCGGCGTCGGCGCAAGTTCGCATCAAGCTCGACGACGGCAGCGATTACGGTCTGACCGGGACGGTCGAGTTCTCCGAAGCGACGGTCGATCCCAATACCGGCACCGTCACGCTGCGCGCGCGCTTCCCCAATCCGCAGGGGCTGTTGCTGCCGGGCATGTTCGTCCGCGCCGAGTTCGCCCAGGCGGTCAACCCGCACGCGATCCTGGTGCCGCAGGCCGGCGTCGCGCACGATCCCAAGGGCAACGCCACCGTGCTGCTGGTCGGGCCGAACAACAAGGTCGTGCAGAAAACGGTCACCGCGACGCAGACGCAGGGCGCCTATTGGGTCGTCACCGCCGGGCTCAACCCGGGCGACAAGGTGATCACCGAGGGCACCGCCAAGGCGCGGCCCGGCGCGGTCGTCCAACCGGTCGTCGCCGGCACCGCGGAGAAGATCCAGCCGCCCTCGGCCGATCAGGCCAAGAAACAGCAGAAGGCCAGCGGCCAGGCCGGAGGCTGATCGATGCTGTCACGGATCTTCATCGAACGGCCCATCTTCGCCTGGGTCATCGCGATCATCATCATGATGCTGGGCCTCGGCGCGATCTTCTCGCTGCCGGTCGAGCAATATCCCGACATCGCCCCGCCGGAGGTCAACATCCGCGCGACCTATCCGGGTGCGTCGGCTGAAACGCTCGAAAACAGCGTGACGCAGGTGATCGAGCAGGAGCTGACCGGGATCGACGGGCTGCTCTATTTCAGCTCGAACTCCTCGGCGCGCGGCTCGGTGACGATCAGCGCGACGTTCAAGAAGGGCACCGATCCGGACATCGCCCAGGTCCAGGTGCAGAACAAGGTGCAGGCGGCGATCCCGCGCCTGCCGCAGGAAGTGCAGTCGCAGGGGCTGCGCGTGACGAAGTCGAACTCCGACATCCTGCTCGTCGCGGCGGTGTACGACACCACCGACAAGTCGACCAACGCCGACGTTTCGGACTATCTCGTCTCGAATTTGCAGGATCAGGTCGCACGGCTTCCCGGCGTCGGCGATTTCCGCGTGTTCGGCGCGCAATATGCGATGCGCATCTGGCTCGATCCGGCGCGCCTGCAAAGCTACGGCTTGATGCCGAGCGACGTGATCAACGCGATCAAGGCGCAGAATACCGAGCTCGCCGCCGGCGAAGTCGGCGGCCAGCCGCAGCCCGACACGCAGATGCTCGATGCGACCGTCACCGCGCAGTCACGCCTGCAAACGCCGCAGCAATTCCGCGACATCATCATCAAGACCAATACCGACGGCTCGACCGTCCATCTTTCCGACGTCGCACGCGTCGAGCTCGGCCCGGAAAGCTACGGCATTTCGAGCCGCATCAACGGGCACCCCGGCGCCGGCATGGCGGTCAACCTTGCGCCCGGTTTCGACGCGCTGAGCACCTCGAAGGTGGTCAAGGACTTCATCACCCAGCAAGCGAAGAACTTCCCGCCGGGATATGAATACGCCTTCCCGTTCGACACGTCCGACTTCGTCAAGCTGTCGGTCGACGAGGTGATCAAGACGCTGATCGAGGCGATCATCCTCGTCGTCATCGTCATGTTCGTGTTCCTGCAGAGCTGGCGCGCGACGCTGATCCCGACGATCGCGGTGCCGGTCGTCATCCTCGGCACGTTCGGCATCCTCGCGCTGTTCGGATTTTCGATCAACACGTTGACGTTGTTCGGGCTGGTGCTCGCGATCGGCCTGCTGGTCGATGACGCGATCGTCGTGGTCGAAAATGTCGAGCGCGTGCTCCACGAAAATCCCGACATGTCGCCCAAGGAAGCGACGATCAAGTCGATGAACGAGATCCAGATCGCGTTGATCGCGATCGCGATGGTGCTATCGGCGGTGTTCCTGCCGATGGCGTTCTTCGGCGGATCGACCGGCGTGATCTATCGCCAGTTCTCGGTCACGATCGTCTCGGCGATGGCGCTGTCGGTGGTCGTCGCGCTGATCCTGACGCCCGCCTTGTGCGCGACGATGCTCAAGCGTCCGAGCGAGGAAAAGCCGAGCTGGATCGGCGAGCGGCTGCATCGGCCGCGGGACTGGTTCAACACCAATTTCGAAACGATGATGGACCGCTATCAGGGATCGGTCTCCAAGGTGGTCGATCGCAAATGGCTGTTCCTGATCATCTATGCGGTGATCGTCGGGCTGCTTGTCCTCATGTTCATCCGCCTGCCGACCAGCTTCCTGCCGACCGAGGATCAGGGCGGCGCGATGATGCAGTGGAACCTGCCGCCGGGCGCGACGATGGGCCGCACGCAGCAGGCGCAGTACGCCATCGAGAAATATTTCCTGAAGAACGAGAAGGCCAATCTGAAGGCGGTGTTCACGATCGCCGGCGCCGGCGGCGGCGGCTCGGGCGGCCAGAACCAGGGTTTCGGCTTCATCTCGCTCGCCGACTGGAGCAAGCGCAAGGGCGACGCCAACAGCGCCGACGCGATCACCGCGCGCGCCACAGCGGCGCTTGCCGGGCTGCGCGACGTCGAGTTCCACGCGCTCGTGCCGCCGGCGGTGCGCGGGCTGGGCCAGTCGACCGGCTTCTCGATGCAGTTGCTCAATTCGGGCGGGCTGTCGCGCGAGGAATTCAGCGCAGCGCGCGACAAATTGCTCGGCATGGCGCGACAGGATCCGGTGCTGGCGCAGATCCGTCCGGTCGAACTGCCCGATCAGCCGACGCTCCAGGTCAATCTCGACCAGCAGAAGCTGCAGGTGCTCGGGCTCAGCCAGGCCGACGTCAATGCGACGCTGAGCACCGCTTGGGGCGGCTCCTACGTCAACGACTTCAACGACCGCGGCCGCGTCAAGCGCGTCTATGTCGAAGGCGACGCGCCCTACCGCTCGTCGCCCGAGGACTTGTCGAAATGGTACGTCCGCTCGTCGAACGGGCAGATGGCGCCGTTCTCGTCCTTCTCGACGATCGGCTGGTCCTCCGCCCCGCCCTCGCTCAGCCGCTTCTCGGGCGTCGCGTCGTTCGAAATCGACGGTCAGGCTGCCCCCGGCAAGAGTTCGGGCGAGGCAATGGACGAGATGACCAAGCTCGCCGCGCAAATTCCCGGCACGTCGGTGGCGTGGAGCGGGCTGTCCTATCAGGAACGATTGTCGTCAGGCCAAGCGCCGATGCTCTACGGGCTGTCGCTGCTCGTCGTGTTCCTGTGTCTCGCCGCGCTTTACGAGAGCTGGTCGATCCCGATCGCGGTGCTGCTGGTGATCCCGCTCGGCCTTGTCGGCGCGATCCTGGCGGTGACACTGCGTGGGCTGGAGAACGACGTCTATCTCCAGATCGGGCTGCTTACCACGATGGGGCTGGCGTCGAAGAACGCGATCCTGATGATCGAGTTCGCCGAACAGGCGGAGAAGGAAGGCAAGCGCGTGATCGACGCGGCAATCGAGGCGGCCCGCATCCGTCTCCGCCCGATCCTGATGACTTCGTTCGCGTTCATCTTCGGCGTGTTCCCGCTCGCCATCGCGACCGGCGCCGGCGCCAACAGCCGCATCGCGATCGGCACCGCAGTGATCGGCGGCATGTTGACCGCGACGCTGCTCGCGATCTTCTACATCCCGCTGTTCTTCGTGCTCGTCCGCCGCACCACGCGCGATGCGCTGGCGCACCTTCACCACGAGCACCCGGCGCCGCGCGACCCCGATACGGAGCCTTTGGCATGATCAAGCGCGCCGCCCTGATGCTCGCCGCCACCGCGAGCCTCGCTGCCTGTTCGTTCGAGCCGCATTATGTGCGGCCGATCGCGCCGGTCCCGCAATCGTGGCCGCAAGGCGATGCGTATCTCGCGCAGACCGAGGCGACGCTGCCCAGCGTCGACTATCGCCAGGTGTTCACCGATCCGCGGCTACAGCAGATCATCACCCAAGCGCTCGCCAACAATCGCGACCTGCGTGTTGCCGTCGCCGATATCGCTCAGGCACGCGCGACCTATCGCATCCAGCGCGCCGACCTGCTGCCCGAAATCGATGCGTCGGGCCAAGCGAGCTTCCGCCACAGCAACAACGGAACCGTTACGACGGGAACCGGTACGGGTACGGGGACGGGCACTGGCACTGGCACTGGCACTGGCACTGGCACGACCGTTTCGAGCGGTGGGACCAGCCACATCTACACCGCCGATGTTGGCGCCAGCGCGTTCGAGATCGACCTGTTCGGCCGCGTCCGATCGTTGAGCCACGCCGCGCTCGACCAGTATTTCGCGACGGAAGCCGGCGCGCGCGCCACGCGCCTCGCTTTGGTCGGCGAGATCGCCACCGCATGGCTGACCTACGCCGCCGATCAGAGCCTGCTCAAGATCGCCGAAGACACCGCGGCGAGCGCGCAGAAGAGCGTCAACATCACGCAGATGCGGCTCAACGGCGGCATCGCGCCGCGCACCGACCTGCGCCAGGCGCAGACCGTGCTCGACACCGCGCAATCCGACGTCGCGCAGCAGAAGACCGCGCTCGCGCAGGACGCCAACGCGCTGCAGCTCCTCGTCGGCGCGCCAGTCGATCCGGCGCTGCTGCCCGCCTCGATCGAGGCGGCCGCGCCGACGCTGCATGAGCTTCCCGCGGGGCTCGATTCGTCGATCCTGCTGCGTCGCCCCGACGTGGTCGAGGCCGAATACCAGCTCCGCGCCGCCAACGCGCAGATCGGCGCGGCGCGTGCGGAGCTGTTCCCGCGCATTTCGCTGACCGGGCTCGCCGGGTTCGCCAGCACCGCGCTGTCGTCATTGTTCACCGGCGGGGCGTTCAACTGGTCGGTGACACCGTCGGTCAGCTACCCGATCTTCCGCGCCGGCGCCGGCCGCGCCACCGTCGCGCAGAGCGAGGCCGCCCGCGACGCCGCCGTCGCGACTTACGAGAAAGCGATCCAGTCTGCCTTCCGCGACGTTTCCGACGCGCTCGCGCGCCGCGGCACGATCGACGCGCAAGTCACCGCCGACCGCAACAATGTCGCGCATTCGAGCGACAATTACCGACTGTCCGACGCACGCTATCGCGGCGGCATCGACACCTTCCTGTCGAGCCTCGACGCGCAGCGCACGCTCTACGGCGCACAGCGCACCTATGTCGCGACCGAGCTGGCCAAGGCGACCAACCTCGTCGACCTCTACACCGCGCTTGGCGGCGACGCGACGCTGGATGCGACGGCGAACGGCCCGCAAGCCATCGCCCCCGAACCTGCAGGATCGCCAATTCCGCGGCCATAGCCTCGGGATGGACGACGATGATGAGGTCGGCGGCTATTCCCCCGCCGTCAGCGCAAAGCCGCGCGGAAACACTTGCCGCACATAAGTCAGCGTCACGCCGCCGCGCGACGTCCAGCGCTCGAACGACAGGCACGGGGCGTCCGCCGCCACTCCTAGCAGCGTCGCCCGCTCGCCTGCCGCGACCGCGCCAATCCGATAGTCACCCGCACTCCACGGCACATGATCGAGCAGCCACCGCCCCGGCGCGATGCAGGTGAAATCGACGTCGCCCGCCTCCGGCACCGCATCGAGGTTGATCCACCGCTCCTCCAGCGCGAACACCGCGTCGCCATGATGCCGGCAGACGATCGCCAGCACGGCCGCGTCGCCGAGCCCCGCATCGGCCGGCGTGTCCGCCCCCGTGACCTGCGCGACCGACAGCGTCTCCAACCGATACCGCGCGCCGCTCGCCGCGACCTGCGCCTCGATATCGGGAATCGCGATCGCCGCCATCTGCCGTTTGGGCCGCGCGACGACCGTCCCCGCGCGTCGCCGCCGCTCGATCAGCCCGGCATCGGCGAGCGCCGACAGCGCACGATTGACCGTCATCCGCGAGCAAGCGAACTCGACCATCAGCTCATGCTCGGCCGGCACCCGATCGCCCGGATGCCACGCGCCGGACATGATCCGCCCCTCGATCACGTCGCGGATATGCGCCTCGATCGAGCGCCCCTCGGGCCGCTCAGCCATCGATCAATCCGACCACCGCCTCGCGATAGCGCCGCGTCACTGCCTCGCGCGCGACATGCCGACCCTCGCGCACGACCTGCTTCCCGCGCCGCCAGACGCTCGTGACGAGATCGCGCTGCCCCGCGAACACCCAGGCGTCGAGGAGCGCATCACCTCGCCTGCCCGCGCACGAAGGATGCGCGAGGTTGAGCGCCACGAAATCCGCGGGCGCGCCGACCGCGATCCGGCCCTGAGTCACGCCTAACGCCTGCGCGCCGCCCACCAACGCCCCATCGAACAGCGCCCGCCCGGTCGACCCTTCTCCCGCCGCGAGTACGTTGCGCTGCCGGTGCGCCAGCCGCTGCGAATATTCGAGCGCCGCGAGTTCCTGCCCGGCGTCGATCAGCACGTTCGAATCCGAACCCACGCCATACCGCCCGCCCGCCTCGACAAAGGCGCGGCCATTGAAAATTCCGTCGCCCAGGCTCGCCTCGGTCAGCGGGCACAGGCCGGCAGCCGCGCCGCTCGCCGCCAGCCGCCGCGTCTCGTCATCGGTCATGTGCGTCGCGTGCACCAGGCACCAGCGCGCATCGACGGCTGCATGATCGAGCAGCCAGTCGACCGGCCGCGCCCCGCTCCATGCCAGGCAATCGTCGACTTCGCGCTGCTGCTCGGCGATGTGAATATGGATCGGCCCGTCACCGAGCGACATCACCTCGCCAAGCGCGTCGGGCCCGACCGCGCGCAAACTGTGCGGCGCGACGCCGACCAGTCCGTCGGGTAGCCCCGCGACCGCGCGCTGACTCGCTTCGACCAGCGCCGCATAGCGATCGAGCGGATTGACGAACCGCCGCTGCCCCTCACCCGTCGGTGCCCCGCCGAACCCGCCTTGCCTGTAGAGCACCGGCAGCAGCGTCAGCCCGATCCCGGTCTCTCCCGCCGCCGCCGCTAGCCGCGCGCCCATCTCTGCAAGGTCGGAATAGGGCGACCCATCGGGCTGATGGTGCAGATAATGAAACTCGCCGACCCGGACGAACCCGCTTTTGAGCATCTCGACGAACGCCATCGCCGCGATCGCCTCCATCGCCTCGGGGCCGATGCGGCCGGCGAAGCGATACATCACCTCGCGCCACGTCCAGAAGCTGTCGTCGCCGGCGCCGCGCACCTCGCCAAGCCCGGCCATCGCGCGCTGGAAGGCGTGGCTGTGCAGGTTACAGAGCCCCGGCACCGCCGCACCGAACCGCTCGGCACCCTCGGTCGCCACGCCCGCCTCGACCGCCACGATCCGCTCGCCGTCGAGCGTCACGCGCACCCGATCCGCCCAGCCATCGGGCAGTAACACCGTCTCGAACCAGAGTTCGGTCATCGGTTCGCCACTTCTCATCCGTTCGGGCTGAGCTTGTCGAAGCCCGAGTTGCGAAACACCGCCCTTCGACAGGCTCAGGGCGAACGGAGGGATTAGGACGGCCGGAAAAGCTGGACGCCACCCCCAATCTATTTGTATATACTTTATCGTCCGCTCACCCGCCAGCAGAAAGGCTTTCGATGCGCTGTGACCGCGTCTGGCTCAATGCCCGTCTCGCCACGATGGCGGGCGACGGCTTGGGCGAGATCGAGCAAGGCGTTATCGCCAGCCAGGACGGTCGCATCCTCTACGCTGGCCCCGCCGCCGATGCGCCCGCCTTCGACGCAACCGGGGCGATCGACTGCGCTGGCCGCTGGATCACCCCCGGCCTAATCGATTGCCACACCCACCTCGTCCACGGCGGCGACCGCGCGCACGAATTTGAGCTGCGGCTGCAAGGCGCCATCTACGAGGAAATCGCCCGTGCCGGCGGCGGAATCGTCTCGACGATGCACGCCACCCGCGCCGCCAGCGAAGCCGAGCTGGTGACACGCGCCCTCCCCCGCCTCGATGCGCTGATCGCCGAGGGGGTGACGACGGTCGAGATCAAATCGGGCTACGGCCTCGACCTCGCCAACGAGACCAAGCAACTCCGCGCCGCCCGCACGCTCGCCGACGAACGCGCCGTCCGCGTTTCGACCACCTTCCTCGGTGCCCACGCCCTCCCGCCCGGCCGCGACGCCGACGATTACATCGGCGAAGTCGTGGACGAGATGCTCCCCGCGATCGCCGACGCCGGCCTTGCCGACGCGGTCGATGCGTTCTGCGAGGGCATCGGCTTCACCCCCGAACAGACGGCACGCGTCTTCGCCGCCGCCGCTGCGCACGGCCTGCCGGTAAAGCTCCACGCCGACCAGCTCTCCGATCTCGGCGGCGCGCAGCTAGCCGCGCACTTCAAAGCACTCTCGGCCGACCATATCGAATATGCCAGCGACGCCAGTCTCGACGCGATGGCCGCCGCCGGCACTGTCGCCACGCTGCTCCCCGGCGCCTTCTACTTCGTTCGCGAGACGAAGCTGCCGCCGATCGACGCCCTGCGCGCCCGGCACATCCCGATCGCCCTAGCCACCGACTGCAACCCCGGCACTGCGCCGATGACATCGATCCTGCTGGTGATGAACATGGCCGCGACGCTGTTCCGCCTCACCGTCCCCGAATGCCTCGCCGGCGTCACCCGGAACGCCGCGCGCGCGCTCGGCCTCGCCGACCAGATCGGCACGCTCGAATCCGGCAAGGCCTGCGACCTCGCGATCTGGGACATCGAGCGCCCCGCCGAGCTGGTCTACCGGATCGGATTCAATCCCTTGCACCAACGCGTCATCAACGGAGCCTCTGCGTGATCCTCACCCCCGGCAAGGCGACCCTCGCCGATTGGCGCGCCATCTATCGCGGCGAAGCGGTCGCGCTCGACCCCGCCTGCCGCGTCGCCGTCGCCAACAGCGCGAAGGCGGTCGAGCGCATCATCGCCGGCGACGACGCGGTCTATGGGATCAACACCGGCTTCGGAAAGCTCGCCACCGTCCGCATCGCGCGCGACGACCTCGCGACGCTCCAGCGCAACATCGTCGTCAGCCACGCCGCCGGCACCGGGGAGCCGATGCCCGCCCCGGTCGTCCGCCTGATGATGGCCTTGAAGCTCGCCAGCCTCGGCCGCGGCGCATCGGGCGTGCGCCTCGAGACGGTCGACCGCATCGAGGCGATGCTGACGCACGATCTGCTCCCCGTCATCCCCGGCCAAGGCTCGGTCGGCGCCTCGGGCGACCTTGCGCCGCTGTCGCACCTGGCCGCCGCGATGATCGGCGTCGGCGAGATCTGGTCGGACGGCAAACGCATCCCCGCCGCCGAGGCGCTCGAAAGCGCCGGCCTCGCCCCGCTCGAACTCGGCCCCAAGGAGGGCCTCGCGCTCCTCAACGGCACGCAATTCTCGACTGCCTACGCGCTCGCCGGCCTGTTCGAGGCCGAGCGCCTGTTCCACGCCGCGCTCGCCACCGGCGCGCTGGCGACCGAGGCGGCGAAGGGCTCCGACACCCCGTTCGATCCGCGCATCCACGCGCTGCGCGGCCAGCCGGGACAGATCGCCGTCGCCGAGACGCTCCGCGCGCTGTTCGTCGGCTCGGCGATCCGCGCCAGCCACGTCACCGGCGATGAGCGCGTGCAGGACCCCTATTGCCTGCGCTGCCAGCCGCAAGTGATGGGGGCCGCGCTCGACGTGCTGCGCCAAGCCGCGCGCACGCTGGAGATCGAGGCCAACGGCGTGACCGACAACCCGCTGGTCTTCGCAGGAGAGGACGTCGCGCTGTCGGGCGGCAATTTCCACGCCGAGCCCGTCGCGTTCGCCGCCGACATGATCGCGCTCGCCATCTGCGAGATCGGCAGCATCGCCGAGCGCCGCATCGCCATGCTGGTCGATCCCGCGCTCTCCGGCCTGCCCGCGTTCCTGACCCCCAAGCCAGGCCTCAATTCGGGCTTCATGATCCCGCAAGTGACCGCGGCCGCGCTCGTTTCCGAAAACAAGCAGCGCGCCTATCCGGCGAGCGTCGATTCGATCCCAACCTCGGCCAACCAGGAAGATCACGTCTCTATGGCGGCTCACGGCGCGCGACGCCTGCCCGAGATGGCCGCGAACCTCGCCAGCGTGATCGCGATCGAATACCTCGCCGCCGCGCAAGGCTGCGACTTCCACGCCCCGCTCGCCAGCAGCGATGCGCTCGAAGCCGTCTGCGCGCGCCTGCGCGCCGACGTCCCGCACCTCGACAACGATCGCTACATGGCCGACGACATGGCCGCCGCGCTGGCGATCGTCCGCGCCGGCACGCTCGCCGATCTGCTGACCGAGGCAACGATCCCGCTGCCGGCGGTGACGGGATGACCGACTGGCTGTCGATCAACCGCGGCAACGCGCCGCTCGTGCTCGCTTTCCCGCACACCGGCACCGACATTCCCGCCGATATCGAGGCTCGTTTGGTCTCCCCCGATCTCGCGCGGAAGGATGCCGATTGGTGGATCGACAAGCTCTACGCCTTCGGGGCCGACATGGGCGCGACGATGGTCCGCACGAGCGTCTCGCGCAGCGTGATCGACGTCAACCGCGATCCTTCGGGCGTCTCGCTCTATCCCGGCCAGGCGACTACCGGCCTCTGCCCCGTCACCACCTTCGACGGCGAGCCGCTCTATTGTGAGGGTGAGGAGCCCGATGAGGCCGAGATCGAGGATCGCAAGGCGCACTGGTTTGCGCCCTATCACGAGGCGCTTTCGGTCGAACTCGATCGCTTGCGTCAAGCCCACGGCCACGTCGTCCTCTACGACTGCCACTCGATCCGCTCGGTCATCCCGCGTTTGTTCGACGGCGAATTGCCGCATTTCAACATCGGCACGAATAACGGCACGACGTGCGCGCCTGAGTTGGAGGCGCGAATCTTATCCATTCTTTCCCACCCCGGCGAAGGAGCATCGGGTTGGACGCGCCCCGCGCGTCCAAGGATCGTCCGGGGGACGATCCGACCCGATGCTGGCCCAGTTGGGAAAGCAGAAGAAACGAAGCGCAGCGCCAATCAACGACAGCCTTCCCACCTGGGCCCCGGCCTTCGCCGGGGAGGCGCAGGTGGATGGGAGGTGGTGGCAAACGGCCGCTTCAAAGGCGGCTGGACGACGCGGCATTACGGCCGCCCGGCGCAAGGCTATCACGCCATCCAGATGGAGCTCGCCTGCCGCGGCTATCTCGACGAACCCATCGGCCCCGATCCGCACCCTTGGCCCGTCCCCTTCGACCCCGAATACGCCCGTCCGATGACCGCGATCCTCACCCGCGTCATCCAATCCTGCCTGGAGCCGCTATGACCCGCCTCGACAACAGCCGCCACATCAGCGCCACCCGCGGCACCGAGCTGACTGCGAAAAGCTGGCTCACCGAAGCCCCGCTGCGCATGCTGATGAACAACCTCGACGCCGAGGTAGCGGAAAACCCGCAGGAGCTCGTCGTCTATGGCGGCATCGGCCGCGCCGCGCGCGATTGGGAGAGTTTCGACCGCATCGTCGATACGCTCAAGCGCCTCGACGACGATCACACCCTCCTCGTCCAGTCGGGCAAGCCGGTCGGGGTGTTCCGCACCCACAAGGATGCGCCGCGCGTCCTGATCGCCAATTCCAACCTCGTGCCCAAATGGGCGAACTGGGAGCATTTCCACGAACTCGATCGCGCCGGGCTGATGATGTATGGCCAGATGACCGCGGGCTCGTGGATCTATATCGGCAGCCAGGGCATCGTCCAAGGCACCTACGAGACCTTCGCCGAGATGGGCCGCCAGCATTTCGGCGGCGACCTGACCGGCAAATGGCTGCTCACCGCGGGCCTCGGCGGCATGGGTGGCGCGCAGCCGCTCGCGTCGGTGATGGCGGGTGCCTCATGCCTCGCGATCGAATGCCAGCCGAGCCGGATCGAGATGCGCCTCAAGACGCGCTATCTCGACCAGCAGGCGCGCGACCTCGACGAGGCGCTGGCGATGATCGGGGAAGCGACGAAATCAGGCAAGCCCACTTCGATCGGGCTGCTCGGCAACGCGGCGGAAATCCTCCCCGAGCTGGTCCGCCGTGGCGTCCGCCCCGACATGGTCACCGACCAGACCTCGGCGCACGATCCGCTCAACGGCTATCTCCCCGCCGGCTGGACGCTCGACCAGTGGCGCGATGGCCGCGAGCGCGAGCCTGCCAAGGTCGAAGCCGCCGCCAAGGCCTCGATGAAGACGCACGTCGAAGCGATGCTCGCGTTCAAGGCGCAGGGCGTGCCCACGGTCGATTACGGTAACAACATCCGCCAGGTCGCCTATGACGAGGGCCTCGACGACGCGTTCGGTTTCCCCGGCTTCGTCCCCGCCTATATCCGCCCGCTATTCTGCCGCGGCGTCGGCCCGTTCCGCTGGGTCGCGCTGTCGGGCGATCCCGAGGACATCTACAAGACCGACGCCAAGGTGAAGGCGTTGCTGCCGGACAACGCGCATCTCCACCGCTGGCTCGACATGGCGCGCGAGCGGATCGCCTTCCAGGGCCTGCCCTCGCGGATCTGCTGGGTCGGCCTCGGCGATCGGCACCGCCTCGGCCTCGCGTTCAACGAAATGGTGGCGAGCGGCGAGCTCAAGGCGCCGATCGTCATCGGCCGTGACCATCTCGATTCGGGCTCGGTCGCCAGCCCCAATCGCGAGACCGAGGCGATGCGCGACGGCTCCGACGCCGTCTCCGATTGGCCGTTGCTCAACGCCCTGCTCAACACCGCATCGGGCGCGACCTGGGTCTCGCTCCACCACGGCGGCGGTGTCGGCATGGGCTATTCGCAGCACGCCGGCATGGTGATCGTCGCCGACGGCAGCGAAGACGCCGCCCGCCGCCTCGAACGCGTGCTGTGGAACGATCCCGCCACCGGCGTCATGCGCCACGCCGACGCTGGTTATGACGAAGCGATCGACTGCGCCCGCGAGATGGGCCTCGACCTGCCGTCGCTTCAGGGCTGACCGATCTCCTCGCGCAGCGACGCGATCAACGTCGGGATCGCCGTCAGCCGCGGCTCCTCCTCGTCTAGGATCGCGAGGAAGGCCGCACGTTTGATCCCGGCCACGCGCCCTGGCTTCAACCGCACTGTCTCGGGCAGGGTCGACAGTACGATATCGATCATCCGTTCCGCCCCGTGCAGGCGCCCCCACAGATAGTCGTTTTCGCGGTACGCACGGCTGAAGAACGCGCCGAAACTGTTGAACTGTATGCCCTTCAAGGTCGCCTCGGCGCCCCCGGCACGGATCGCGCGCGCGTCGTCGGGGGCGATGCGGTCGACCTTGATCGGGTCGAACTCGTCGAGGCCTTCGCCTTGCAGCAGCGGCAAGGTCGCCACGTCGAAATAGGGAAAGCCGAGATAAGCGAGCAGCATCTCGCGGCGAATGTCCTTGCTCAGCGCCGCCAGCGCTTCGGCCATCCGCTCGTCGGTTTCGGCGTCGAGCCGCGTCAGGTCCATCGACTCGCCGAGCCGATCCAGCAGCGCCGCGGCGTCCTCGCCCAGCGTCCGCACGTCGCGGCGCAAGCGGATGTGCGGATCGGTGCGCTTGCAATCGAGATAGACCGCGAGAGATTCGTAGATCGCCTCACGGATCGGCGCGAGCTCGGCTTCCTCGTGCGCCATCTCGATCTGCGCCAGCCGCCGCGCCAGCAGCCGCAGCCGCCGCACCCGAAAACCGAGGTCGTAGCGGCGCAGGAAATCGATTGTCGCCTCGCTCGCCCTGCCCGCGAAACTCGGCGCGGCGTCGTGGAAGCCGGTACCCCGCACCGTCCGCTCGACCATCTCGCGGATGTGCCGCTTGCGGCTCGGCCCGTGCTCGCCGCCGACCTGATAGAGCAGCGTCGAGATCAGATCGATCACCCCGTCGATCTTGAGGTGCCCGTAAGCCGCATAGGCGAACCCGGCCTTCACCGCCGCGGCGTTCTGCGCGCGCCGCCGCCACGTAGCCAGCCGAGCCGCGGTCGGGCGGTCGAGGAACAGCGTGTGGCCGAACAGCGACTCGATCTCGCTCGTTACCTCGGGCGAGATGTCCTGAACGATTGCGCGCATCCGCTCGATCCGCGCCGAGCGGTTATCCAGATCCTCCAGATTGTCGCGGATCGGTTGTTGGCGCGGCAGTTCGGATACGGCGCCGATGATCGTCTGGAAGAAGCCCGGCGTCTCGTCGCCCGTCTGGCCGAAATGGATTTTCAGCCCCGGCGAGGGATCGATATAGATGAACCGCCGGTCGATCTGGCGATGCGCGGGGCGCTCTCGCAGCGCGTCGATCGCCGGCTTGAACGGCGCGTTGGCGAGCACCGATCCGTCGATCAGCACCGCCTTGTCCGCCGCGTTCGCCGCCGCCTGGCGCGGCAGCACGCGCGCGAGGAAGGCGTCGCGGGTCTCCCAGGCGGTCTCCCGCTCGGCGAGCACGCCATCCAGCTCCTTCACCGTGAACGGCGGAAACGCGCCGGGGAAGCTGGAGGTCGCGCGCGCGGCGAACGCCAGCTCGGCCGGGTGCGCAAGGCTGGCGACCGCCTCGCCATGATCGCTGAACGGGAATACCAGCCGATGCTCGGTTTCGACCACCTCGGGGGGCGAATTGAGCCGCAGCCGCTCGGGATGCCCGCGAAAATCGGTGACCGTCACGTAGAGGTCGAGCGGCTGGCCATCGGGCAGCAGCCGCTTTTCGCGCGGGCTCGCCGCCATCGCCTCGACCGCATCGAGCAGCAGCCCGGTGAAGCGTGCGCCCCCAAACGGCGGCTCGAACCAGCGCGAGCGGACGAAATGCGACAGCTTGGTCCGCACCTCCTCGCGCGCGGCGGGCTCGACCAGCTCGTCGACGTCGCCGCCGTTGCGCTTCGCCGCCATCCACGCGATCGGCAACGCCCACGCCTTCGACAGCTTCGACGATGGCGCCGCCTCGGGATCGATCAGCGCCTCGACATCGGCCGAGGTCAGCCACAGCTCGGTCAGCGGCTCGAGCGACTGCCCGGCCGAAATCGCCTGCGCCAGGAACACGCCGTTGATCCCGCCCGCGCTCGCGCCCGCGATGATGTCGACCAGCACGCGCAGCTTGACCTCGGCAACGCTTTCGATCTCCTCGAGCATCGCGCGGTAGATGCCCTGGCTACCGCCCGCCACCGCATCGCCGGCGTGGAACGCGCGGCTCGCCTTGGCGAAACGCCAGATCTCCTTGGTGATGCCGTGCATGTAGACGGCGAGGCTGATGCCGCCGTAACAGACCAGCGCGAGCCGCACTTCCTTCTCGCGCATCGCGCCTCAAACCCTCCCCGCGGTCACGCCGCCTCGATCGTCGCCCAGATCGGCAGATGATCCGATGCGGTGCGCGCGATGAAGCTGTCATGCACCCCGCAGTCGACGATGCGCAACTCCGGCGAGACCATGATCTTGTCGAGCCGTGCCACCGGCCGGCGCGCATGAAAGCTCGGCCCCGTATCAGCGACGGCGTAGCCACGGCGGAAATCGCGCATCGCCCCCGTCGCCGCGTTCCATTCGTTGAGGTCGCCCATCATCACCGTGGGATAGCGCGTCGTCGAAACCGCGACGTGGCTCATGATCGCATGCGCCTGCCGCCGCCGCCACAGCCCCGACAGATCGAGATGCATGCCAACCACGCGCACCACCTCGCTGCCCAGCCGGATATCCGCCATCACCGCGCCGCGCGGCTCGAGCGCCGGCAGGTGGATCGGCTCACAATCGAGCACCTCCGCCTTGCGCCGCACCAGGATGGCGTTGCCGGGCCACCCCATCGACGCCGCCTTGGTCCCGAAAGGCACCGCGGACCAGGCGCTGTCGTCGATCAGATGCCCGTGAATCACCTGCGCCCGCGCGCCGAAGCGGCGATCGGCCTCCTGCAGACAGACGATATCGGCATCGATTTCGGCGAGCACGTCGAGGATCCGATCCGGCCGCCGCCGCCGATCGGTCCCGATCCCCTTGCGCATATTGTAGCTGGCAACCTTGATCATTCCGTCAGGGTAACGCTGGATGGGCCGGCCGGGTTGCTTTTGTTGCCGCACGGGTTTGGCAATTCGCAAAACCCTACCCGAACACCCGCTTCACCGACCGTTCCAGCATCGTCAGCTGCCACAACGTGCGCCCATGCTCGGCGCGCCCGAAACGGTGGTCGTCGGCGAGCTTCTCGATCGACGCCATATCGAACCACCCCGTCTCGGCCAGCGTCCGCGATCGCGCCAGTGCGGCGGCATCGTCGGCCAGGGCCCCGCGAAACCACGCGCTGATCGGGGTGACGAAGCCCATCTTGGGGCGATACAGCACCTCGCGCGGGAGATAGGGTTCGAGCGCCTTCTTCATCAGCCACTTGCCTTGGCCGCCGCGCAGCCGCAGCGATGCGGGGAGCGTCGCGGCGAATTCGACCAGCTTGTAATCGAGCAGCGGCTCGCGCGCCTCGAGGCTGACGGCCATGCTGGTGCGATCGGTCTTGGTCAGGATGTCGCCGGGCAGCCAGTGTTTCAAGTCGGCATATTGCGCGCGGTCGAGCGGGTCGCGTGCGGGGGCGTCGCGCATCGTCTCGACATAGCGCGCCTCGGCGCGGTGGCCGCCGAGCATGCGCTTCGCCTCGTCGCTGAACAGCCGCGCGCGCAAGGCCGGCGTGGTGACGCCGACCGCCGTCGCATAGGCCCCCGCCCCGTCGCCGGCGAGCGCGAGCAGCGTCGTTTTGGCGCGCAACGGGCGCGGCGCCCAATCGGCCTTGGGATACCAACTACCGAGCGTGCCGAACAGCGAGCGGCGCAGGTCGGTGGGCAGGAGGCCCCTCACCCGCTCCTCGGCAGCGTGGAACTTGTAGCGCCGATAGCCGGCCAGCGCCTCGTCGGCGCCGTCGCCCGACAGCGCGACGGTCACGGTCTCGCGGGCGAGCTCGCATACGCGGTAGGTGGCGAGCGCGGAGGCATCGGCGAAAGGCTCGTCGAACGCGGTGACGAGGCGGTCGATCAGGGCGAAGTCGTCGGGCGCGACGACGCGCGTGCGGTGGTCGGTCGCGAAACGCTGCGCGACCGCCTCGGCATAGGTGCGCTCGTCATGGCCGGCCTCGTCGAAGCCGATCGTGCAGGTCTTGACCGCGCGCTTCGAGGCCTCGGCCATCAGCGCAACGACCGCGGAGCTGTCGACGCCGCCCGAGAGGAACGCGCCGAGCGGCACGTCGGCGACGAGGCGGGCGCGGACCGCCTCGCGCAGGCGATCGAGCAGTTCAGCTTCGAGCGCGCGGGCGGAACCGCGGGCGCGGGTGGAGAAATCCGCGTCCCACCATTTGCTCGGGCGGGGGACGGGCTTGCCACGTTCGACGACCAGGCTGTGGCCGGCGGGCAGTTTCTTCACGCCGGCGACGAGGCAGGCATCGTCGGGGACATAACCGAGCGCCATGAAATCCTCGACCGCGCGAATGTCGGGCACGCGGCGGAGCAGCGGGTGGGCGAGCAGGCCCTTCAGCTCTGAGGCAAAGGCGAGCGCACCATCCGAGAGCTCGACATAATGGAGTGGTTTCACGCCCAGCCGGTCGCGCGCGAGGAACAGGCTCTGGCGGCGGGCGTCGTGGAGCGCGAAGGCGAACATGCCGTTGAGGCGATCGAGCATCGCCGGGCCCCATGCTTCCCAGCCGTGGAGCAGCACTTCAGTGTCGCTGTCGGTGCGGAAGACGGCGCCCTTGGCTTCGAGCTCGGCCCTCACCTCGCGGAAATTGTATATCTCGCCATTATAGGTGACTGCGATCGCCTCGTCAGCCGAGAGCATCGGCTGCGCGCCGCCGCCGAGATCGATGATCGCGAGGCGGCGGTGGCCGAAGCCGACGCCGGGGGCGGTCCACACGCCCGAGCCATCGGGGCCGCGATGCGCGAGGACGTCGGTCATCGCGCGGATGCGGGCCGGATCGACCGGTTTGCGCGTGGCCGGGTAGAACAGCCCGGCGATGCCGCACATCAGCTGCCGACCGGCTGCATCGCCCCGCCACGCGCCGGAATCGCCGCGCGGGGAGCCTTGTCCTCAATGCCCGCGGCGCCATCGGCCAGGACGTCGATTGGCCCGAGGGCACTCAGGAAGCGCTGCATCGTGACGCGCGGGTCATGCCCGGGCAGGATTTCGGCCGACACATGTACGGCGACGGCACGCTGCGGCCCGCCGAGCAGCTTCGCTTTCAGGGTTTCCAGTTTCACGACACTCGGATTCGCGGTGAGGACATTCCCGACGCGATACCATGTCGCCACGATCCGTTCGACATTTCCCGGCGCGGTGATGCGCATCGCACTCCCGCCGGCAATATCGGGCACGTCGTCGACGCGGACCCAGACGTCGTTTTCACGCAGCACGCCGGTGCCGAAGGTGACGAGTTCCTTGCCGTCATGTTGGCCGCCGAACACCGCGATCGAGAGATCGACCGCATCGCCCTGCCCATCGGTATAACGCCCGAACAGAAAGCGGTCCGCACCCGGGTAATTCGGCACCCACGGTGCACGTGTGCTGAGCGGCGCGCGTTGCCAGCCCGGCACGTCGGGAAGCGCGATATGATCCGGTAGATCGTCCGCACGAGCTTCCACAGCGTATCCCCAAACAGGGAAGATTCCCGCCGTCGCGATCGTCAGCGCGGCGGCGGCCCAGACCGTGATGCGCGCGCGCGGCGCGCCCTGCAATCGCGCGACATCGACCCAGGGCGCAAGCGGATCGCGATCGAACCAGCGCCAGCCGATCGCCAGCACCGCCGCCATCACCAGCCCGAAGAAAATCCAGCCATAGACGATATGGTCGTAGCCCGTGGCGGCCTCGACCGAGGTGAGGTGCGCGGCGTAGATCGTCCCGAACGCGCGCAGGGCGTTGGCGACAATCGGCACGACAAGCGCGGCGAGGATGAAGATTGCCCGCCGCCGCCACGACACGAAGCAGACATTGGCGACAAGCACGCCGAAAGCGATCATCGCGATCTCGAACTTGGCGCCGGAACAGGCTTCGGCGACCTCGAAATAGCCTTCGGGAATGGTGATCAGCACGCCGTTGACCGCCGCCGGCACGCCGACCGCGTGGAGCATCGGCATGATCGCGGCGACGGTGATCGTCTGAAGCGGCCCTTCCATGCTCTCGCCGAAGGGCACGAGGAACAAGGCGTAGGCGAGCGGGAACAGCAGCGCGCGGGCGACCATCGGGCCGAGCAATGTCACGACCGCGCCCTGGAGCATGACGATCAGGCCGAGCTGGGTGAAGAGATCGACACTGGCGGCATCGCCGACCAGCCAGACGAGCCCGCCGCCCGCGACAAGGGCGAGGCCGGGCCACCAGGCGACGGGGGTTAGTTGCGCGAGGTCCTTGCGGCGCTGCCAAACCAGCCAGGCGATGACGGGGCCGATGAACAGGCAGTGCCCGAAGGTCGTGCTGGTCCACCACAGATCGGCGAGCTTGGCGAGATCGACGCGGAAGATCGCGAGGATCGCGGCGGCGGCGATCGCGAGCGCGACGAGGTGGCGGCGCCATGCTTGCGCGCGGGCGGGCGCCGCGAACTGCGCGGCGGGCATCGCGACGGTCATGCCGCGCTCCGCTTGGCGGCGGGTGCGAAGCCCATGATGGCGTCGAGCGCGGCGAGGCGCGCGTCCCAGCCGTAGCGCTCTATCACGCGCGCGCGGGCGGCGGCGCCGAGCGCGGCGGCGGCGGGGCGATCATCAAGCAGGGTGACGATCTCGGCGGCGAAATGCGGGGTGTCGGCGGCGACGCGGATCGTGCCCTTGTGGTCGATCCCTTCGGCGGCGGCGATCGAGGCGACGACCGGGCGCGCCATCGCCATCGCTTCGAGCACCTTGTTCTGTACACCGCGCGCGAGTTGCAGCGGCGCGACCACCACCGCGGCGGCGGCGAGCCAGCCGCGCACGTCGGGCACCTCGCCAGTGACGGTGACGCCGGGTAGACCAGCGAGTGCGGCCACGGTGCGGTCTGGGTTACGGCCGACGATCGCGAAGCGCGCGTCGGGGACGGTGTCGCGGACCAGCGGCAGGATGCGGCGGGCGAAGCGATCGACCGCGTCTACGTTGGGGCGATAGTCCATCTGGCCGGTGAAGACGATCAGCGGTTGCGGCTGCTCGACGCGGGCGAAGTCGGCGGCGGGGTCGAAAGTTTCGGTGTCGATGCCGTTCTCGATCGCGGTGGCGGCGGGGCCACCGTTTGCGCGGAACAAGGCGGCCTCGGCGGTGCTGACGAACAGGGTGGCGTCGGCGCGCGCGGCGACCCGGCGTTCGAACGCGCCGAGCAGACGCGCCTCGCGAGCGAGCATCCAGCGCTTCGGGTCGCGGGCGTCCTCGGCGTAAGCGGCGAACTTGGCCGAATCGATGTCGACGAAATCCATCACCACGCGGCCGGGGAAGTCGGAGGGAATATATTGTGCCATCTGGCCGGAGAACACCACAATCGTTTCGATGTCGTGGCTTGCCAGCGTCTGTTCGACTGCTTTGGCCAGATCGTTCGAAGCGAAGGCGGTCAGCGATACCGGCTTGCCGGCGGCCAATGCTTCGACGGCGGCGCGGGCGGTGCCTTTGCTGCGGTTGACGATCGTGTGGCTCACGGTGAGGCGCGACAGCACCGCCTCATGGCCGCGATCGGCGGGGTCGTCGGCAAAGGCGATCAGGTGGACGCGCGCGTGTGCGGCGAGGTGGCGCAGCAGGTGATAGCTGCGGATCTTGTCGCCACGATTAGGCGGATAGGGAACACGGTGCGCGAGGAACAGAATGTCGCCCATCAGCCGAGCCCCCGCGCGATCGGCGGGCCGAGCCGGTTGGCGAGCCACAAAGGCAACTTCTTCCACGCCGCGACTTGCAGGCGGTAGCGCGGGCTGAGCGGGTTGATCTCGCGCGGCGCGGCGCCGTCGGCGGTGCGCTTGGCATAGGCGAGCGGGTGCGGATCGAAGCCCCAGTTCTTCTTGAACGCGGCGGGGCCGGTGCCGGCCTTCGAGCGACCGAAATCGAAGCGGGTGCAGCCGCGCTCGCGGGCGTGGCGCATCAACGCGAAATACATCAGGTCGTTGGCGCGCAGCCCGCGTGCCGAAAAAGTGCCGCCACCCCAATAGGGATAGACGGTCCCGTTGAAGTAGAAACTGAGCACGCTGGCGACGGGTTTGCCCTCGTGGCGGATCGTCAGGATGTCGGCATTGTCGCCGAGCGCGGAGAGCATTTCGCTGAACAGCCCGCGGGGAAAGACGGGGGTGCCGAGGTTGCGGACCGATTCGCTGTAGACCGCGTAATGCGCATCGAGGTTGCGGCCGGCGTCGATCGTCAGGTTGCTGGCGAGCGCCTTGCGCACTTCGGCGCGCTGCTTGCGCGGGATCGCCTTGAGCTCGGATTCGTCGTCGGCGGCGATCGGGCGGGTAAAACCGAGATAGGTTTCCCCGTCAACGTGCCAGCCATGATCGGGGACGGGGCCGCCGCGCAATTCGAGCGTGGCGATGCCGCTGTGCTCGGCGAACAACCAGGCATCGGCGACGAGCGCGGCGCAGCTTGCCTCGTCATGCGCGAGGGCGCCGCCATCGACCGCGAAACCGCTCGACACCAGCGCATTGCCGAACAGCGGCGAACGGATTTCGGTGAGCGGGAGGATGCCGGCCAGGCTGCCATCGACCTGCTCGGCGACGAGATAGTGGCTGCGCTGACCGCAGCCGCGTTCGACGCCGAGGCTCCAGCCGGTTAGATGGAACGGCGTGCCGTCGCGGTGAGCGCGGACGAAGCCGTCGATCCGCGCGCGTTCCTCGACATTACCGAGATCGGCGCTGCGCAGCCCAATCGGCGGCGACACGGTGCCGGCTCTCACTCAAGCCGCGCCGCCTCGCGCGCGGCGACTGCGTCGATTCGCCCCCAATCATAGCGGGCGACGAGGCGGCGCAACTTTCCCGACATCGCACGCAGGCGCGTGTAATGGCGCAATTTCGATCGGATCGGTGCATTGCTGACGCGGGGCTGGTCGGTATCGATTTCCCAAGGATGAAAGAAGAAGATCGCGGGTCGCTGCTCGGCGTTGACCTGACGCACGGTCCAGTCGGTGAACGCCGACGGCAATACGCGGAAGAAGCCGCCGCCCGTCGCCATATTGCGATTGCCGATCCGTGCCGTCGTGACGGGCAGTTCGATCAGATCGGAATCACCGAGCGGTCGAAAGGCAAAGCGCGGCGCTTCGGGCCAGCCATAATGATCGTGCTTCACCGGCGCGACGCTCGACGAATAGGAATGACCTTCCTCCGCGAGCACCTGATGCGCCCAAGGCGTTCGCTTGTCGATCGAGAAGCTGGGCGCGCGGTAACCGGTGACCGCCACACCGGCGGCGTTCTCGATCGTCTCTCGCGCGCGGCGGATATCGGTGCGGAACTGTTCGGCCGACATGGTAAAGACGCGCCGATGATCGACACCGTGGCTGGCGATCTCGTGACCGGCGGCGACGATCCGCTGGATCAATCGCGGGCAGCGTTCGGCAACCCACCCCAGCGTGAAGAAGGTCGCCTTCGCGCCTGTTTCGGCAAACAGGTCGATGACGGCGCCGGTATTGGATTCGACGCGCGATTGCAGGCTGGGCCAATCGGCGCGATCGATCACGCGTTCGAATGCGCCAACCTGGAACCATTCCTCGATGTCGACCGACAGGCCGTTCTCGATCCGCATCTCATCGCTCACGCGGCCGAACTTTCGCGCACGCCTTCGTGCCGCGCGGTGTCGGCTTCGACCCAGTCGACCAAGAGCGTCAGCACGCGCCGCAGCGCGGTGTTCTGGTCCTCGACGCGAGCTTCGAGCATGGCAATGCGGCGGATCACCTCGTCGGCGTCGCCGGGGGCGATCGGGGCGAGCGGTTCCGATTGCTCGGGGGCGTCGCCCTGCATGTCGTCGATCACCGCGCGGACGATGTCGCCGTCGATCAGCTCGAGCCCCTCGATCGCGCCGTAGAGCAGCACGCGCGCGGCGAGCTGGTTGAGAATGCGCGGCACGCCGCCCGAGCCCTCGTAGAGCGCCTCCAGGGCATCGCCGGTGAAATCGGGCCGCCCCTGCCAGCCGACCAGCGACAGCCGGTGGATCATGTAGGGCTCGATTTCTTCGGGCTCCATCGGCTCGAGGTGGTGGATCGCGATGACGCGCTGACGCAGCTGTTCGAGCGCTTCGGCGCCGTGCAGGCGCTCGCGAAACTCGGGCTGGCCGAGCAGGAATATCTGGAGCAGCGCCTGCCCACCGGCCTGGAAGTTGGAGAGCATGCGCAGCTCTTCGAGCGCCGAGGCGGGCAACGCCTGCGCTTCGTCGACGATCAAGAGCGTGCGGCGGCCCGTGCGCGCGACGGCGTGCAGCGCGACCTCGATTGCTTCGAGCAGCTGCGCCTTTTCCAGCCCCGACGTGGCAATACCCAGGCCGCTCGCGACCAGACGCAGCAGGTCGTCGCCCTCGACTTGGGTGGAGACGATGTGGACGACATGCTGCCGCTCGCGATCGATCGTCGCCATCAAATGGCCGACCAGCGTCGTCTTGCCCGAGCCGATCTCGCCGGTGATGACGATGAACCCCTCGCCCTGCGTCAGCCCGAAGCCGAGATAGGCCATCGCCTTGCGGTGCGTCGCGGTCTCGAACCAGAAGCGCGGATCGGGGGTCAGCGCGAACGGCCGGCCGGTCAATCCGTAATGGTCTTCGTACATCGTCGTCCTGCCTTATTCAGCTTACACGGCTGCGTCAGAAATTGTAGCGCGCGCTGACTTGCGCCTGCGCGGTAACGTCGTTGCCGATATCCTTCGAATCATACGCAAACAGGCCGAGCGAAGCGGTCGTATCGAGCCGCCCGAACCGGCGATTGTAACTGCCGCTCGCGCCGGTCGAATAGACCGCCGCCGCGCCGCGGATGCCGCTGTCGTAATAATCAGCATAGAGGTTGGCGCCGATGCTGGAGCGCGAGTCGAGCGCGCGATTGTAGAAATATTGCGCGTAGAAACTCTCATCGTCGACGCCGTCGATGCTGAAGCTGCCGTCGGTGTCGGGCGCGAAGAAATGGCGGCGGGCATAGCCGAGGCCTATGCCGGTCTGCACCGGCCCCCGGGTCGCGACGATCACCGCATCGACACCGCGAGCACGGTAGCCCGAGCTCGAGATCGACTGGAACACGTCGTTCAGGCAGCCGCCGGGGTGATCGCCCGACGTACCGAAGGTACAGCCGCCGAACGCATTGCCGAAGACGTTGCCCGAGGTGAGGAAGTTCGTCGGTAACCCGTTGATGCCGTCGCGAAGCTGGCGGGCGAAGGTCTCGACATCGTCATAGACCACGACCTGCGCGCCGACCTCGCGGCTCGCCTGCCAGGTGAAGCTGCCGGCATAGGATGTGCCGCCATAACGGTGCCCGACATGGGCCTCGAGCTGGGTGCGCGGGCTCGGCCGCCACAGCACGCCGCCGTCGTAGATCAGGCCATCGGTGCGATAGGCGATGCGGCGCGGCGAGCTCTTATCGGTGACGAAGCGGCCATTGTCGTCGGTGACGGGGTTGCCGTTGGCGTCGAACTGCGCGTCGCGCTGACCGATCGTGATCTTCTCGTACCCGACGCCGCCTTCGAGCGCGAGCGTGCGGCTGACCGGCGCGACGATGTCGGCACGCGCGAACTTGCCCTCGTAACGCTGATCGAGCTGATGCGCATCCTCGCGATCCCACCCGCCCGAAACGGTCACGCCGACCGGCAGCACGTCGCCCGCGGCGAGGTTGACGCTGGCTTGCGCGACGTTGCTGGTGGCGCTGTCGAACAGATCGAGGCGCGGCTGATCGGGCGCCAGGGGCACGAAGCTGGGGCTGTCGACCTTGGTATAGCCGAAGCGATAGCTGCCCGAGACGCCGACCTTGCCGATATGCGTGCCGATCGTCGGGCCGGCATAGACGGCATAGACCTGGCTGAGATTGTCGCCATTGGGCTCGGAAGCGGCCGGCGCGGCGGAGCGGATGTCCGAGCGGGCACGCGCGGCGATGCCGCCGCCTTCGATGCTCACGCCGGGCGCAACGCCGATCGCGGCGCGGGCGAGGCCCTGGTGATAGTCGCTATCGTTAAGGTGCTTGCCCCAGCCGATATTGCGTTCGTAACGATAGCTGAGCTGGCCCTGTGCCGAGCGAGTCGAGATGCCGGCATCGATGCCCGCGGCGACCTCCGAATAGGTCAGCACGTCGTCATAGGTGAGATCGGCGGTGAGCACCTGGCCGAGCTCGATATAGGGCGCGACATATTTCTCGGCGCGCGGCGCGGTCTGAGCCGGCGCGGGCTGGCTGCCATCGTCCTGCATCGGCGAGCCGTCGCCGCCCATGTCCTGCGCCATTGCCGGCGACGCGGCGAGCGCCAGCGCGGCGAGGATCGTCCAGCGCGTCATCGCACGCTCTCCTGCGGCTTGTAGCCGTAATAGCTGCCGAAGCGGGCGCCGCCCGGCGTGAAGGTGACCGTGTTTATGACGAGCTGGTTGTGCTCGCAGCCGTCGAGAAGAGCGACCGCCTCGCGCAGGTCGCTGTCGCCGGTCTTGTCGGCGCGGACCACCATCATCACCTGCCCGACCGCGGCGGCGAGCACCGAGGCGGGCGACGCGGCGAGCGCGGGGGGCGAATCGAAGATCACGATGCGGCGCGGATCGGCGGCGATCAGCGCGTCGAGCACCTGATCGGTGCGCTTGCTGGTGAGCAGCTCGGTATCGTCGTTGCTGTGGGTGCCGGCGGGGAGCAGGCTCAATTTCGGGATATCGGTGCGGACGACGCAGCGTTCGACGTCGATCGCCGGATCGGCGAGTGCGTCGAGCAGGCCGGGGCCTTCCTCGAGACCGAGCCGCGCCATCACGTCGGGTTTGGCGAAATCGGCATCGACCAGCAGCACCTCGACATCGCGCTCGGCAGCGAGCGAGAGCGCGAGGTTGATCGAGCAGAAGGTCTTGCCCTCGCCCGGCTTGGCCGAGCAGACCAGGATCGTGTGCGATCGCGTGCCGCCCGCCTCGTCGATCGCGCGCGCGGTGAGCAGGAGCTGGCGCTTCACCAGGCGGAATTCCTCGGCGAGCATCGACACGGCCGCCCCGGGGACGAGGAAGCCGTGTTCGGCGAGATGATCGCGGTCGATCGGGGTGGAGAACCCGGACGCAGCGAACGGCTTGGGCGCTGCTGCCGCGACTGGTTCGGCCTGAACCTGAGCGATCGGACGCGGTGCGTCCGTCATTGCAAACGGCTCGTCTTTGCGCGTCCGGAAATGGTCGCCGAAGTCATAGACCTCGGCCGCCCGCTCCAACAACGACCCGGTAAATTTGCGCGGCGTCACGTCGTTCATGCCGCCAACCCCCTCTGCAGGAATTCCACCGCGAGCAGCCCGATATAGGCGACGCCGAGCCCGCCCACGCCGGCGAGCAGATAGCGCAACCGCTGCTTGCGCAGCGCGACCTGCCCCGCCGTCATGACTTCGCCGATCGAGCCGATCACCGGCAGGCCTGAGGCCTTTTCGAGCCGGCTCGCAGTCGCATAGGTTGTCTTGAGCTGCCCGAGCGCGAACGCCACGCCGATGCCGCCGCCGAGTGCCACGATCAGCACGCCAGTGAGCAGCAGCGGCCGGTTGGGCGAGGTCGGCACGGTCGGGCTGGTGGGCGGATCGATCACCGAGAACTTCACCGAGTCGGTCTGCGTCTGGACCTGGCCGCGCAGCTTCACATCCTCGCGATCGGCCAGCATCTTGTCATACTGGTCCTTCATCACCTGATAATTGCGCTCGATATCGCCCTGTTTCGCGGCAACGGCGGGATCGTCGGTCAGCTTGGCATTGAGCGCGTCGAGATCGTGCTGGAGCTGCGTCTTCTGCTGCGTCAGCGCGGCGACGGTCGCCTGCTTGTCGGCCTGCATCGAGCGCAGCGACATATACATAGGGTTGGGATTGCCGCCCGAGACGGCGCCCGCGGGCTCGTGCTTGGCCGCGACCTGCGCGGCGGCGAGCTGGCTCTTGAGCGCGATCACGTCGGGATAATTGTCGGTCCAGCCGCGCGCACGGGCGTCGGCGAGCTGGCCCTGGATCGCGGCGACACGCGCGGCGGCCGGACCGCCGGTGACGCCGCCCGCCCCGGGCACCACCGGCGGAGTGCCGGCGATCTGGGCGTTGATGGTGGAGAGCCCGCTCTGCGCTGCGGCGAGATCGGAGTCGACCTGCGCGAGCTGGCTGTGCGCGGCGCTGATCCGGTCGTCGAGCGAGCCGGTGCCGGGCAGCGCGGCGAGATAGCGGTTCTGGAAATCCTGCCGCGCCTGATCGGCGTCCTGCAATTGCTGCTGGCGCTGGGCGAGCTGGGCGTCGAGGAATTGCAGCGTCGAGCTGTTCTCGTCGCGGTCGTCGGCCATGTTCTGGTCGACGAAGATGTCGATCAGCTTCTGGACGATGTCGTGCGACAGCTTGGGATTGCCGGCGGTCGCCTCGATCTGGAACAGGTTGTTCTGCTGCGCGGTGATCTTGATCTGCTGCTGGAGCGACCCGACCCGCGCCGCCATGTCGGCATCGCTCGCCACTGAATTGGCGAGCGAGGTGCCGCGCACGACCTTTTGCAGATTGACCGCCGAGGTCAGCGTCTGGCGCACGGTATCGACGCTCTGCTGCTGGTCGGCGGCGGTGATGCCGAGCTTGCCCGGCAGCAGCGTCTGCAAATCGACGAACACGCGGGCGTGCGAGGTGTAGCTGTTGGGGATCTGCGCGACCGCCAGCCAGCCGAGGATCGCGATTGCCCAGGCGGCGGCGAGCGCCACCCAGCGGCGGCGCCAGATGCCGTGCAGCGCGAGGCGGAGCTCGTCGTAGAGACCGTTCACGCCCGCCCCCTCAGAACATGCTCTCGGGGATGATGATCACATCGCCCGGCTGGAGCATGACGTTGGCGTTGGGATCGCCGTCCTTGAGCAGGCTGGAGAGCTTCAGCGCATATTCGGTCTGCTTGCCCGACTTGCGGTCGTAGCGGATCAGCTTGGCGCGGTTGCCCGCGGCATATTGGTTCAAGCCGCCGACCGCGATCATCGCATCGAGCACGGTCATGTTGGCGCGATACGGGATCGACGCGGGCTTCTCGGTCGCGCCGACGATGCGGATCTGCTGGCTGAACGTGCCCGAGAAATTGTCGACGATGACCGAGACGATCGGGTCCTTGATATATTGCGACAACGCGATCTTCATGTCGTCGGCAAGCATCGCCGGGGTCTTGCCGACCGCGGGCATGTCGCTGACCAAAGGCGTGGTGATGCGCCCGTCGGGGCGGACCTGGACCTTCGACGACAGCTCGGGATTGCGCCACACGAAGACGTTCAGCGTGTCGAGCGGGCCGATGATATATTGCTCGCTGGGCGCCTGGTTGGCGCCGACGAAGGCGGCCGGCGGCAGCTCGGGACGGCTTCCACCCGCACACCCGGACAGCATCAGCGCGAGGAGCGCCGTGCCCGATCCCAGTTTCGACAACAGTCGCAAACGCATCGAATCACCTCCCGTCGCCAATGCTTGCCGGTGACGTCATTCCGGCGAGGCACGGCGCTTCGAGGATCGGCTATGCGATCAAGAGGTGAAGATAGCGTTAGGATTATCCGCCGATCCGGCAAGTATCTGTGCCGGAACGGGATGCGAGAGGAAATCGACGGGGCTCGCCGACAGGCCATAGGCGCCGGCGAGGAAGATCGCGATGACGTCACCCGGGTGTGCTTCGGGGAGCGCGACCTTGTCGGCGAGGCGATCGAGCGGGGTGCACAGGCAGCCGACCACGGTGGCCGTTTCGGTGGCGGGGGCATCGAGCCGATTCGCCAGCGCGATCGGATAGTTGCGGCGCACGACGGTGCCGAAATTGCCCGAGGCGGCGAGCTGGTGGTGAAGGCCGCCGTCGACGACGAGGAAGGTTTCGCCCTGGCTTTCCTTGCGATCGACGATGCGGGTCAGATAGACCCCCGCCTCGCCGACCAGCCAGCGTCCCAATTCGAGCGCGAACCGGCTGTCGGCGAGCGCGGGCGGACGTGACGCCAAGGCCTCGCGGAGCGCGGTGCCGATGCGCTCGACATCGACGGGCGTGTCGCCCGCGAAATAGGGAATGCCGAAGCCGCCGCCGAGATTGACCAGCGGTGGGGCAGCGCCCGCTTCGTCGGCGAGGCGGGCGGCGAGTGCGAGGGTCGCAGCCTGGGTTTCGACGATCGCGTCGCTGTCGAGCGATTGCGAGCCGGCGAAGATGTGGAAACCGCGCCAGTCCGCGCCGGCGGAGCGGATCGTCCGCACCAGCGCGGCGGCGCGGTTGGCATCGACCCCGAACGGCGAGGCGCGGCCGCCCATCCGCATCCCCGATCCGCGCAGCTCGAAATCGGGATTGACCCTGACGGCGAGCCGAGGCGTGACGCCGGTGCGGTCACCGATCGCCAGCGCGCGGGCCGCTTCGCCTTCGGATTCGAGGTTGATCGTCGCGCCGGCGAGGATCGCTTCCTCCAATTCGGCATCGCGCTTGCCCGGCCCGGCGAAGCTGATCGCGCCCGCCGGCTTGACGCCCTGCGCCTGGCGCAACTCGCCCGCCGAGGCGACGTCGAGCCCATCGACCAGCGGCGCGATCGCGCGGAGCAGCGGCGCGAACGGGTTGGCCTTGATCGCGTAATGCAGATCGACGCCGGCTGGCAGCGCCGATCGGAGGCGCGCGACGCGGGCCGCGACGATCGCGAAATCATAGACGAACAGTGGTGTTGCGCCGACTTCCTCGATCCACGCCTCGGCATCGCGCCCGCCGATCGTCAGCGTGGATTGGCGCGCAAATTCAGGCGGGATTGGGCCGGTCGGCTTCATGACGCCAGCTCGGCCTTGAGCGCGGCGCGATCGAGCTTGCCGTTGGCGTTGCGCGGCACATCGTCGCGCCAGTCGTAGCGGGCGGGTTGCATGAAGCTCGGCAGATCACGCCGCAGCCGCGCGCGCACGGCCTGGTCCGCCGCGGCCGGATCGCCGACCGCGCGAACGACCACAACGATCGCCTGCCCCAGCCGCGCGTCCGCCACCCCGAACGCCGCCGCCTCGGCAGCCTCGCCGCCGGCGAGCACCGCCTCCTCGATCTCGGTCGGGCTGATGCGGTTGCCGGCGGACTTGATCATCTCGTCGTCGCGGCCGACAAAGCGGAGCAGGCCGTCGTCATCGGCCACCACGGTATCGCCGGACCAGACCGCGGTGCCGCCGTATCGGGAAGCCGCCGGCGCGGGCCGGAAGCGCCGCGCGGTGCGTTCGGCGTCCTGCCAATAGCCCTGGGCGACGAGCGGCCCGCTATGGACGAGTTCGCCCGGCTTGCCCGGCGCTGCCGCGCTGCCGTCGGGGCGAACAACCATCACTTCGGCAAACGGCACCGCGCGGCCGATCGAGTCCGGATGGGCGTCGACCAGCGCAGGGTCGAGATAGGTCGAACGGAACGCTTCGGTGAGGCCATACATTGGGTAGAGATCAGCCTGAGGAAAGCGCTGCCGCAACCCGGCGACGAGCGACCGGGTCAACGCGCCACCGGAATTCGTCAATCGTTTCAGTAATGATGAATCGGCTTCCGGCCATTCCACTTCAAGAAGCTGGACCCATAATGGCGGCACACCCGCGAGAGAGGTGATCGTGTGCCGCTCGACCGCTTTAACGACGTCGCGCGGCGTCAAATAATCGAATGGCACCATCCGCGCGCCCGCGGCCCAGCTCGACAGCAACTGGTTCTGGCCATAGTCGAAGCTGAGCGGAAGCACCGCGAGCGTCCGGTCGCTCGGCGTCAGCTTCAGATAATGCGCGACGCTGATCGCGCCGAGCCAGAGATTGGCGTGGCTGAGCATCACACCCTTGGGCAGCCCGGTCGACCCTGAGGTGTAGAGGATCGCCGCGAGCGCATCGGGATCGGCTTCGGACGGTGGCAGGCCTTCCCCGTCGAGCGGCACCGCCTCTTCCATCGCCACCGCACAGCCATCGGGCACATCGCCCACCTCGAACAGGCTCGCGCGGACGGGTTGCGTCAGCAGCAGCCGCGCGCCGCTGTCGGCGAGGATATGCGCGACCTGGGCGCGCTTGAGCGCGGGGTTGATCGGCACATGCACCAGCCCAGCGCGCGGCGCGGCGAGCGGCATCACGCAGGCGAGCCGCGTCTTGGGCAGCCAGGTCGCGACGCGGTCGCCGGGCGCGAGCCCCTGCCCGCGCAACCACGCTGCCACCGCTCCGACTGCGGTTTCGAGCGCGGCGTAATCGAGCGCCCCGGCTTTGTCCTCCAGCGCCAGATCGCCAGGCGCCCCACGAAAGGCGAGGTGGTCGATCGGGCGCGGCACGGGATCGAGCGGGACCATGGCTGCCTTGATAGGGCCGCGCGCCGCCGCGACAAGGCCCCCTTGCCCGGTCGCGCGGGCTTGGCTACCGCAAGCGCCGACCTGAATTGAGACAGGGGCGCTGCCTTGGTTCCCGAACACAAGCCCGAAATCGATGCGACCGTGCGCGCCGTGCTGCGCGACGTGCTCGGCATTTCGCCCGAGCGCGCCGCCGCGTTCGACGCCACGACGCCGCTGTTCGGCGCGCTGCCCGAACTCGATTCGATGGCGGTCGCCGGGGTGCTCACAGAGCTCGAAGACTGGCTCGGCATCCTGATCGAGGACGACGAGGTCGATGGCGACATGCTCGAGACGTTCGGCGCGCTGACCGAATTCGCGTCGAACAAGGCGCTCATGTGATCGACCATTACGACTGGGCCGGCGGCCGCGAAGCGATGCTCCGCTTCGGGCCCTCCGACGCCCCGGTCGTGGCGCTGGTGCTGCCGCTGTTCGAGGAAGCCAACCGCACCCGCGCGCTCGGCGTCGCGATGCTGCGCGCATTGGCCGATCAGGGAATCGCGGGTGTGCTGCCCGATCTGCCGGGGACGGGAGAAAGCTCGAAACGACTCGAAGATATCGGCATAAGCAATTGGCCGGAAGCGTTGAGTGCGGCGATCGGCGTTGATGCCCATGCCGCGGCGATGCGTGGCGGCTGCCTGGTCGCGGGCAACGTGCCGGCCAAGTCGCATTGGTATTTCGCGCCGCATAACGGTGAAGCGGTGGTGCGGGAGCTCGTCCGCGCAAAGCAGGTGGCGGCGCGAGAAGCCGGCGAGAATTTCGACCCCGCCGAGATCGACCGCGACGGTCCGCCGCTCGAATTTTCGGGGAACCGCCTGCCCCGCCCCTTGCTGCGCGCGCTGGCGGCGAGCGAGCCCGACATGGCGCCCCCGTGTCGCGTCGTGCGGCTTGAGGGTGACACTGCGACCGCGGACCTTCACGTCGCCGGCAGCCCGCTCTGGCGGCGCGCCGAGCCCGACAACGATTTGGCGCTCGCGGAGGCGCTCGCCGCCGACCTCACCGACTGGGTGCGCCGATGCGAGAGCTGATCGCTTTCGAGTGCGCGGGCGATACGCTGCTCGGCACGCTCGACCGGGCCGAAGGCGAGACCGGGTTGCTGATCGTCTCGGGCGGCAACGAAATCCGCATCGGCGCCCATCGCGGGATGGCGTTGCTCGCCGAGCGGTTGGCGGCGGCGGGTGTGCCGGTGTTCCGCTTCGATCGCCGCGGGATCGGCGATTCGAGTGGCGAGAATGGCGGCTATGCGTCGAGCGGCCCGGACATCGCCGCGACCGTCGCGGTGTTTCGCGCCCACGCGCCGCGTGTCCGCGCCATTGCGGGCTTCGGGAATTGCGACGCCGCGACTGCGCTGGTGCTGTTCGGGCGTGAAGCGGGAATCGAGCGGCTGATCCTGTCCAACCCTTGGGTGATCGAGCCGACCGACGACCTGCCCCCCGCCGCGGCGATCCGCGCGCGCTACGCCGAGCGGTTGCGCGATCCGCGCGAGTGGCGGCGGCTGCTGACGGGCGGCGTTAATTTGAAGAAACTTGCCAGCGGGTTGCAAAAGGTTTTTGCCAAGTCACCCGAGGCAAAAGGGCCACTCGCCGACCGCTTCTTCCGAGCAATGCCGCGCGATGCAACGGTGGTGCTCGCCGAGCGCGATGCCACCGCGCAAGCGTTCGCCGACGAAGCGCGCAAGCGCAATTGGTCCGGCACGATCGTCACGATCGACACCGCCTCGCACAGCTATGCGCGCCAAGGCGATGCCGATGCGCTGTTCGAGGCGATGCTCGCCGCGCTGTAGCGCCCGGCCGTCATGCCGGACTTGTTCCGGCATCCACTGTTCCGCAAGATCGGGGGCTTGTCGAATCGCGGCGCGGTAGACCCCGGAACAAGTCCGGGGTAACGTAGGTCGGTTTACTCCGCCGCCTCGGCGACTTTCTCGAAATCGGCTTCGGCGAGGAAGCGTTCGGCATCGAGGGCGGCCATGCAGCCGGTGCCGGCGGCGGTCACCGCCTGGCGATAGACCTTGTCCATCACGTCGCCGCACGCGAACACGCCGGGCACCGAGGTGCGCGTCGAGCCGGTCTCGACCTTGATGTAGCTGTCCTTGTCCAGCTCCAAATGCCCGCGGAACAACTCGGTTGCGGGGTGGTGGCCGATCGCGACGAAGCCGCCTTCGACGTCGAGGCTCGACAGCTCGCCGGTCACGGTGTCCTTGAGTTCGAGCGCGACGAGCCCCTCGGGCGCGCCGCCGCCGACGAAGCGGTGGACTTCCTTGTTCCACAACACCTTGATGTTCGGGTGCGCGAACAGGCGTTCCTGCAGGATCTTCTCGGCGCGGAAGCTGTCGCGGCGGTGGATCAGCGTCACGTCGTCCGAATGATTGGTGAGATACAGCGCTTCCTCGACCGCGGTGTTGCCGCCGCCGATCACCGCGACCTTCTTGCCGCGGTAGAAGAAACCGTCGCAGGTCGCGCAGGCCGAAACGCCCTTGCCCTTCATCGCCTCCTCGCTGTCGAGGCCGAGCCATTTGGCCTGCGCACCCGTCGCGATCACCAGCACGTCACCTTCATAGACGTCGCCGCCGTCGCCGGTCAGACGGAACGGGCGCTTCGTAAGATCGACATCGACGATCGTGTCCCAGATCAGCGTGGTTCCAACATGTTCGGCCTGTTTCTGCATCTGCTCCATGAGCCAGGGACCCTGGATGACGTCGGCGAAACCGGGATAATTCTCGACATCGGTGGTGGTCATCAACTGGCCGCCGGGCTGGATGCCTTGAACCAGGATCGGCTTCATCCCCGCACGCGCGCCATAGATCGCGGCCGAGAGCCCGGCGGGGCCGGAGCCGAGAATGAGCATGCGGGTCGCGTGAGTCGTCATCGAACAAATCCTGTATGAAATCGCCCGGCATCTACGGGGCAAGTGGCGCCGAGTGCAACATGGGAAGCCGCGTGCGCCGTCGGCAAAGAGAATTGGTTTGTTGCCGCATCGTTCGGCTTGCCGCATCGTTGTAGCGTCGAGACCGGGAGAACACGACATGACCGACGAGCGCAACATCGACCTCACCCCCTATGACGGGCCGGCGGGCGGCTGGGGCTCGATGAAGTCGGTCACCGAGATCAATCTGCGCGAGAAGGTGCCTCCGGTCGAAACCGCGCGCGAGCTCTATCGCCAGAACAAGCCCGAGGGCTTCATGTGCGTGAGCTGCGCCTGGGGCAAACCCGCCAAGCCGCACCTCGCCGAATTCTGCGAGAACGGCGCCAAGGCGACGGCGTGGGAGCTGACCAGCTATCGCGTCACGCCCGAATTCTTCGAGCAGCACACCGTCTCCGAACTGCTGACCTGGAAGGATTATGACCTAGAACAGGCCGGCCGCCTCACGCATCCGCTCAAATACGATCCCGCAAGCGACAAGTATGTCGCGGTCGGCTGGGCCGAGGCGTTTGCCGATATCGGCGCGCATCTGAAGACCTATGATCCGACCAAGGTGATCTTCTACGCCTCGGGCCGCGCCAGCCTCGAAACCTCGTACATGTATTCGCTGTTCGCGCGAATGTATGGCAGCCACAACCTGCCTGACAGCTCGAACATGTGCCACGAGACGACCTCGGTGGGGCTCAAATCGGCGATCGGTTCGCCGGTCGGGACGATCCACCTCGAAGATTACGAGAAGTGCGACGCGATTCTGTTTTTCGGCCAGAACACCGGGTCGAATAGCCCACGCTTCCTGCATCCGCTCAAGTCGTGCGCCGATCGTGGCGTCGAGATCATCACCTTCAATCCGCTGAAGGAACGCGGCCTCGAACGCTTCACCGATCCGCAGAACCCGGTGCAGATGGCGACCGGCCAGTCGACGCAAATTTCGACACAGTATCACCAGGTCAAGACCGGCGGCGACATCGCCGCAATCATGGGCATGTGCAAATATACGATCGAGCTCGACGACGACGCACGCGCCAAGGGCGAGCCCGCGGTGCTCGATCACGCCTTCATCGCCGAGCACACCCATGGCTTCGACGCCTTTGCCAATCGCGCGCGCAGCACATCCTGGGACGATATCGAGCGCGAGAGCGGCCTTTCCCGCAAGGCAATCACCGATGCCGCCAAGGTCTATTGCCGCTCCGAGCGGGTGATCGCGGTCTACGGCATGGGGCTGACCCAGCACCGCCACGGCATCGACAATGTGCATATGGTCGTCAACCTGATGCTGCTCAGGGGCAATATCGGCAAGCCCGGCGCGGGCATGGGGCCGGTGCGAGGCCATTCGAACGTGCAGGGCCAGCGCACCGTAGGCATTACCGAAAAGCCAGAGCTCGCCCCGCTAGACCTGCTCAAGAAACTTTACGATTTCGAGCCGCCGCGCGAGAAAGGGTGGGATACAGTCGAGGCGTGCGAGGCCGTGCTCGACGGCAACGCGAAAGGCTTCATCGGTCTGGGCGGCAACTTCACCCGCGCGATCCCCGATCAGGCGCGGATCGAGCCGCTATGGCGCAAGCTCGATCTAACCGTCAGCATCGCGACCAAACTCAATCGCTCGCACCTCTTGCCCGGCAAGACCTGTTACCTTCTCCCCTGCCTCGGGCGGATCGAAACCGACATGCAGGCATCGGGCCCGCAGTCGGTGACGATCGAGGATTCGTTCAGCAACATCTACGGCTCGCGCGGCAAGGCGACCCCGGCGAGTCCGCACCTGCTTTCCGAACCGATGATTGTCGCCGAGATCGCCAAGGCGACGCTGACGCCCAATCCCAAGGTCAATTGGGATGCGTGGGTGGCGGATTACGGCAATGTTCGCGACGCGATCGAGGCGACCTATCCGGACCTGTTCAAGGATTTCAACGCGCGGCTGTGGGTGCCGGGCGGGTTCTGGAAAGGCAATGCCGCCGCGCACCGCCAATGGCTGACCGAAAGCGGCAAGGCCGAGTTCAACTGCCCGGCCGGGCTCAACGCCACCGGGTTCGACGAGGCACCGGGTCGCTACCGGCTGATGACGCTGCGCTCGAACGATCAGTTCAACACCACCATCTACGGCTATCACGACCGCTTCCGCGGCATCAAAGGCACCCGCGACGTGGTGCTGATGAACGCTGCCGACATCGCCAAGGCGGGGCTCGCCGAGGGCGACACGGTATCGCTGGTCGGCGATTCGGGCGACAATATCGAGCGCCGCGTCGACGGCCTGCGCGTGGTCACCTACGATGTGCCCGACGGCTGCCTCGGCGCTTATTATCCCGAGTGCAACGACCTGATCCCGGTCGCGCACCACGCGCTGGAAAGCCATGTGCCGGCGGGCAAGTCGGTTCCGGTCAAGCTGGAGAAGGCAGCCTGATCCTGGGTGCGGTCATCGCCGGCGGCAAATCGAGCCGGTTCGGCAGCGACAAGGCCGAGGCGTTGCTGGACGGCGTGCCGCTGATCGAGCACGCGGCGGCGGCGCTGCGACCGAAAGTCGATGCGATCGTGCTTGTGGGGCGTGAGCGCGCCGGCTGGCTCTGCCTCCACGATCGGCCCCGCGCCGAGCTGGGGCCGCTAGGCGGTATCGCCGCCGCGCTGCATCATGCCGCCAGCCACGGCTATGATCACATCCTGACGATCGGTTGCGATATGCCGCGCCTGCCCGACGGCCTGATCGAGACGCTGATCGCCGACAGTCCCGCTTATTGCCGTGACGCGCCCATCCTCGGTTGCTGGCCCGCCGCGCTCGCCCACGCGCTCGACGCGCATGTCGAGCATGACGCCAAACGCTCGATCCGCGGCTGGGCCGAGCGCGTCGCCGCCACCGCGATCGATGCGCCCGCGCCGCTCGCCAACGTCAACACTCCCGCCGATCTCGCTAGGCTATGACGCCGTCGCGACCCGAGCGGCTGACCATCCTGCGTCCCGACGGGACCGGCTCCGCCGATCGCGCGATTGCGGTCGAGGCGCCGGTGGCGATCGAGGTCAACGGGCTCGGCTATGCGGTGATGATGATGACGCCAGCGGCGCTGATCGAGTTCGCCACCGGCTTCATGCTCACCGAACGCCTCGCCGACACAGCCGCCGACGTGATCGATATCGATCCCTTTGAGACCGAGCGCGGCTGGATCGTCCGCGTCACGCTCGCCGAGCATTGCGCGGGCCGCATCCACGATCGCGTCCGTCATCGCAGCAGCGACACCGGCTGCGGTCTGTGCGGGATCGCCGGGCTCGAGCAGGTCATCCGCCCGATCGCTGTGCCGCCGCCATTGCCGAGCGTCAGCGCCCCTGCCCTGTTCGCCGCACTGAACCCGATCCGCGACCACCAGCCGCTCAACCGCGAGACCGGCGCGGTCCACGCCGCCGCCTTGTGCGACGGCGACGGCGCGATCGTCGCGGCGTTCGAGGATGTCGGCCGCCACAATGCGCTCGACAAGTTGATCGGCGCAATCGCCCGGGACAGCCGCGACATCGCCGGCGGTTTCCTGCTCGTCACCTCACGGATCAGTTTCGAGATGGTCGACAAGGCGCTGGTCGCGCGCGCGCCGCTGTTAGTCGGCATCTCGGCGCCGACGACAATGGCGATCGACCATGCGAGGGCGCACGGCCTGACGGTGGTCGCGCTCGCCCGCAATGATGCGATGCTTGTCGTCAACGATCCCGGCCATCGATTCGCCACAGGCTAAACTGCCTCACATTTAGTATTATTAAAGTGATTGACCGGCGATTTGAATTTCCGCAGATTGCCGTGCGAACCGGGGGCGCTGGCCGACGGTAACCAAACGACAGCCGAATAGGAGAGCCCGTGATCCACCTGGCCGCCGCCCTGCTGGCAATCGCGACGCCTGCCGCGGCGCAGGATCACAACCCGCTGTTCGCCGGCGCCGACCCCGACATTATCGCGGCGTGCGGCAAATGGTGGATCTTCCCAACGAATCAGGGGGATGGCGAGGGCCAGAAGCCGACCAGCCGCTTCTACGCCTGGCAATCGAGCGATCTCGATCATTGGTCGCGCGCCGAAACGCCGATGCTCGATATCTCCGCGATCCGCTGGATCAGCGACGATCATGCCCCCAGCCATGCGCTCTGGGCGCCGAGCGTCACGCCTGCCAACGGCCGCTATTACCTCTATTATTCGGTCGGCCCGCAGAACCCGACGCCAAGCCGGATCGGCGTCGCGGTCGCTGATCGACCTGAAGGACCGTATGTCGATAGCGGCAAGCCGCTACTGACCGGCGGCAACGGCTTCGAAGCGATCGATCCGATGGTGTTCCGCGATCCCAAAACGGGGCGAAGCTACCTCTATGCCGGGGGCAGCGCGGGCGCGACCTTGCGGGTTTTCGAGATGGCGCCCGACATGGTCTCGATCGCGCACGAGGTGAAGGTCGCAAACCCGCCCAATTTCACCGAAGGCTCGTTCATGCACGAGCGGAACGGCACCTATTACCTGTCGTACAGCCACGGCCGCTATAACGGCCCCGACTATTCGGTGCACTACGCCACCGCGCCCGCGCCGACCGGGCCGTTCACCTATCGCGGCGCGATCCTGGTCAGCGGCGCGACGCACCAGGGCCCCGGCCACCACGCCTTCATCGAGGATCCGGCGACGGGCAAGTGGTTCATCGCCTATCACCGCTGGGAACGCAGCGATCCGACGCCGCCGTTCAAGGGCGCGCGGCAGATCGCGATCGAGCCGATCAGCTACGATGCCGACGGCCTGATCCAGCCTGTCCGCATGACCGACACCGCCCCACCCACGACGACCGCGCCCGCGGGCGCCTGCCCGGAGAGCCCAGTCCAATGAACGCACGATACCGTCGCGCCGCGCGCCGTTTGCTGGCCACCGCGGTGATCGCCGTCGCACCGTTGACCGGCGCGCTCGCCCGCGAAGCTCCGGCGCAGCCCGCCGCGCCCGCGCCGCAGGAAGCGCAGCGCCCCAATATCGTGCTGTTCATCGCCGACGACATGACGCAGCGCGACGTCCACCTCTATGGCGGCGACGCGCATACGCCGAACCTCGATCAAATGGCGCGCGACGGCATGACGTTCGATCGCGCCTTCGCCGCTTCGCCGACCTGTTCGGTCTCGCGCACGTCGCTGCTCACCGCCGATTATCCGATGCACCACGGCGCGCATGCGCTGGGCAGCGTGATGAAGGCGCCGATCCCGACCTGGCCGCAAATCCTGAAGAAGCTCGGCTACCGCGTCGTTATCGCCGGCAAGACCCATTTCGGCCCGCCCAAGGACTTCCCGTTCGAATTCCTGAAGGATTCGGTCAAGCGGCCGCCCGGCAAGACCAACGTGCTGTGGAGCAAGCTCGACATGTCGGCGGTCGACCGCGTGCTGGCGACGCGCGACCGATCGCAGCCGATCGCGCTGATCGTCGCCAGTTTCGCCTCGCACGTCCGCTGGCCGCAGAACCAGGGATACGATCCGGCCAAGCTGCACATGCCGCCCGAACTGCTCGACACGCCCGATACGCGCGCGATCCGTACGCGTTACCTGACCAAGGTGACCCTCGCCGACACCGAACTCGGCGAATTGCGCGCGATGATGAGCAAATACGGCATGGCCGACAACAGCCTGCTGATGTTCACCGCCGATCAGGGTGCGCAATTCCCGTTCGCCAAGTGGAACCTCTACGACGCCGGCACCGAGGCGCCGTTGCTCGCGGTGTGGCCGGGGCATATCGCACCGGCGTCCAAGACCGCGGCGATGGTATCGCAGATCGACATCCTGCCGACCGTCGAGCAGGCCGCGGGCGGCGCGCCGCTCGCCGGGGTCGACGGGCGCAGCATGCTGCCGGTGCTCGAAGGCAAGGCCGACAGTTTCCGCGACGTCATCTTCACCGCGCATTCGGGCGATGCCGGCAATCGCCCCGAAGCCAATGTCGCGCCGATGCGCGCGATCCGCACCGATCGCTACAAGCTGATCGTCAATTTCTATCCCGACATTCCGTTCAAGGACGCGATCAACGTCAACACCCACTTCATCGAGAATTCGTACTGGCTGACCTGGCAGAAGCTCGCCAAGACCGATCCCAAGGCGGCTGCCGTCGTCAACCGCTTCGAGCATCGCCAGCCGGTCGAGCTGTACGACGTACAGACCGATCCGTACGAGCTGCACAATCTGGCGAGCGATCCGAAATATGCGCAGACGGTCTCGTCATTGCGGTCGCGCCTCTATCAATGGATGCGCAGCCAGGGCGAAGATCCCGCCCATGTCGCGATGCCGGGAGACGCGCCAAGCGGGGACATCCCCTATACGGTCGAGGGCGATTGAGACGCCCGCGGCGATGACGCGGCGACCGCGGGAAGCCACGTACAGACGGCGGCGCGGCGGCGACCCTATTCTCGATGGAGAAGAGGAGAGCCGTCATGCCGATGTCATTCTTCGCGAAATCCGCCGTGTTGATGCCCGCCGCGTGGATCGTTCTCGCCGCTCCCGGGACCGCGCAAACCATGAACTCGTCCCCGCCGCCGGCAGCGGCGATGCCGCCGATGCAGCACGACATGGCACATCCACCGATGGTGATGCACGACTACATGATGCAGAATTGCCAGGCGATGCACCAGCAGATGCACGCCGACATGGAAGCACTGCGCCAGGAAATGGCCGCTTTGCGCGCCGAGCTGCAGCGCAGCCGGCGCTGACGTCACCGCATCGGCGACCAATCGCCCCGCGGCCATCGGCTCGCGGGTCGTTTCGGTACGCGCGCGCCGCCTCGACAATTTATCATATTTTTTGCTAGGGGGCTGCGGATGGCGCAATACAGGATCATCGCACGCGACGCTCAGGACCAGCTTGGCGAAGGCCCGATCTGGGTCGCGCGGCTTAACCGGCTGTTCTGGGTCGACATCCTTGCACCGCGCTTGTGGTCGCTCGATCTGGGCGACGAGAGCGTGACGTCATGGGACATGCCCGAAAAGATCGGCTGGATCGTCGAGCGGGCCGGCCGTGACGATTTCCTGATCGGCCTCGAAAGCGGCGTCGCGCAGCTCACGCTCGATCCGTTCGCGATCACGCCACTCGTCGATCCCGAACCCGACCGGCCCGACAATCGCCTCAACGACGCCAAGGCCGATGCGCAGGGTCGGCTGTGGCTCGGCTCGAAGAGTGACACCAATCCGGAGTCGAAAGGCGCGCTCTACCGGCTCGATCCCGATTTATCGGTTTCACGCCACGACGACGGGTACGGCGTCACCAACGGCCCGACCTTCAGCACCGACGGCGGCACGCTCTATCACACCGACAGCGATCACCGCATCGTCTACCGCTTCGCGCTCCACGATGACGGCTCGCTGGGGCCGCGCGAAGATTTCGTCCGCTTCCTGCCCGCATGGGGCCACCCCGACGGCATGACCACCGACGCCGAAGGCGGCCTGTGGATCGCGCATTGGGCGGGAAGCCGGATCAGCCGTTTCACCCCCGACGGCGCGCTCGACCGCTCGATCGTTCTCCCCGCGCAGAACGTGACCAGCGCCTGTTTCGCCGGCGAGCGACTCGACCGCCTGTTCGTCACCTCGGCCAAAGTCGATTCTGACGGCGGCCCGGCCGACGGCGCGCTGTTCGAGGTCGAAACCGGCGTGACGGGCCGCCCCGCCACGCCGTTCGCCGGCTGACCGTTACGCCGCCGGCCGCCGCGCGAAGAGGCCGAACGCGGCGATCGTCGCGTAGCACGCCGCCGGCAGGATCAGCGCGAAGTGCAGCCCGCTCAGATCGGCGAGGTGCCCGGTCAGCGGCGGGATCACCGCGCCGCCGACGATCGCCATGCAGATGATCCCCGATCCTTCCGCCGCGCGCGGCCCCAGGCCTTCGCTCGCGAGGCTGAAGATCGTCGGGAACATGATCGAGTTGAGCAACCCGATCGCAAGCAGCGACCAGCCCGACACCAGGCCGGTGGCATTCGCCGAAATCAGGATCAGCGCGATGGTGCCGCAGGCGAAGCCGGTCAGCAGCTTGCCGGGCGAGAGGACACGCAGCAGATACGCGCCGATGAAACGACCGATCAGCGCGCCGCCCCAATAAAAGGGCACATGCTTGCCAGCCGCCTGCTCGCCCAAGCCCAGCGTGTCGGCCTGCATCAGGTAATTGACGATCAGCGAGCCAATCGCGACCTCCGCGCCGACATAGAGGAAGATGCACAGCGTGCCGAACGCGAAGCGCGGGCGCTTGAGCAGGGTGAACGCGGCGAGGATGTTCTCCTGAACCAGCGTCTCCTTGAGGCGATTACGACGCAGCCACACCGCGCCGGCGACGATCATCAGCGCGACCGCGAGGCCGAGATAGGTGTGGACGATCGTCCGCGTCTCGGCGCTGCGGAACGCGTCGAGCGCGGCACCGGTCAGCGTGCTCGGATCGACCTTGGCGAGCGAGCCGAGGATCAGGATCGACCCGACATAGGGAAAGATCGTCGTGCCGAGCGAATTGAACGCCTGCGCGAAGGTCAGCCGGCTATGCGCGGTGCGCGGCGGGCCGAGCAGCGAGATCAGCGGGTTGGTGACGACCTGCACCGTGGTGATGCCTGCCGCGAGCACAAACAGCGCGAGCAGGAAGAGCTGGAACAACCCCCAGCTTGAGGCCGGCACGAACAGCAGGCAACCCGCGGTCATCGTCAGCAGCCCGATCGCCGCGGTGCGCAGGTAACCGGCGCGCTGGACGATCGCCGCGGCGGGCAGCGAGAACACGAAATAGGCGCCGAAGAACGCCGATTGCACCAGCATGGCCTCGGCATAGCTGAGCGTGAACAGCCCCTTCAGCTTGGGGATGATGATGTCGTTGAGGCTGGTGATGCCGCCGAAGATGAAGAACAGCAGGAAGACGAACCAGCGCAAATCGGGCGCATCGAAACCGCTTGCCGGCGTGTCCGACGCCGGAACCGGGTCGGTCGAATTGATCGTCTGTGCCTCGATATGCATACGCTCTCCCCTCACGCTCGACCGGATGCGGCACGATCGATGCCCGCCCAGATCGGCGGCGCGTCTTGTTGCCGGTTTAGCGGTAACGCGCAAGCGGCATCCGCATCGGACATCGCATGCGGCATCATCGCTACGTCTTTTCCACGGCTTGTCCGTGCGGGCCGCTTTTTGAATGATCGGCTCCCAACGACGCGGCTGAGAACGTGCCGCCCGTCATTCAGGGGGTATCGATGGTCGATCAGGAGGTCGAAGCGATGCTCGACGGGCGCGGGCAGCCTTGAAATACGTGGCCCGCCCCGAAGGACGACAGTTGCGCGTGCTGCTGTTGTCGCACGCGCCAAACGATGAGAATGCGGGCGCGTCGCGGATCTATCACATGCTCGCCGCCGGCTTGCGCGCGCGCGGCCACGCGGTCGATCTGTTCCATCTCGATGACATGGGTCTGCCGCGTTCGCCGCGCCTGGCGCGCGCGATCCAGCGGACGATGATGCCGACCGTGCTGAGCCAGTTCGGGCTGCGTTATGCCGGTCGCGGCCATGACGTGATCCTAGCTTCGTCGGGCATGGCCGCGCCACTGTTCGAGCGCCTGCGTCGAGCGAAATCGGCCACGCTGCTGGTCAATCACCTGCATGGGCTCGCAATCTACGATCACCTCGCGGCGATCGGCGAGGGGATACTCGGCCACGGTCGGACCACGCTCGCCGCGCGGCTGATCACGGGGCCGTTGCAGGCGCGCTGGGACGATCACGGGGTTCGCGTCGCCGACCTGACGATCGTCCAGAACCGACGTGATCTCGCTGAACTCGGCATCCGCGCGCCCGATCGCCCCGTCGCCATGATCCCGGCAGCCGTGCATCCCGACGTGCTCGCCTCCAGCGCGGCGGCATTGCCGCTCGATCAGCGCACGAGCGAATTGCTGTGGTTCGCCGCGTGGCAACCGCGCAAGGGCTGCCACTACCTTCCCGGTGCACTGCGCATCGTGCGCGCGGCACATCCCGAAGCCCGACTGGTGATCGGCGGCACCGGACTGAGCGCCGATCGACTCCTCCCCCACTTTGCGCCCGAGGATCGCGGCGCGATCACTGTTCTGCCGCGGATCAGCGTCGCCGAGCAGACCGAGTTGTTCGCTCGCGCGGCGATCATCGTCTTCCCATCGCTTTCCGAAGGCTTCGGGCTCGCGCTCGCCGAAGCGATGAGTTTCGGTCTCGCCGCCGTCGCCGGCGCGACCGGCTTCGCAGCGGATTTCCTACAGGACGGCCGAGGCGCGCGGATCGTGCCGCCATCGGCCGATCATATCGGCCGCGCGATCTGCGACCTGATCGAGCGACCGGATTTGCGCTCGACGCTCGCCGATCGCGGCCGCGCGGTGGCGCGGCGCTTCACCAGCGAGCGCATGGTCACCGCCTATGAGCACGCATTCCTGACCGCCGGATGGGTCCGCCAGAAGGGCAATTCCGCGCCTGCCTGACTGACCCATCGTCAATCGATCCATCGCGAATGCGGCGGCGCTCATCGGAAAAATACGGATACGGATGTTGCCATCCGTGATCCCCCGGATAGGACATCCTCCATCAATAACTGGCCACGACGAATAAAGTCGATGCACCTGACATCGCGATTTCTCGGAGCAATGCCATCGCGGAAACGGCCATCGCCGTGACCCGCTCTCCAAATCGCTAACAACAAATCAACCAGCGTCATTGGTCTGATCGTTGCGTGCTTGCGCCATAACGACCTGACGACTGCGTTGAAGGAAAGGTCGCATGACTAAAACTTCGCTAAAGGGGTCGGCCGCCCTGGCCGTGGTCCTGCTCGTCTCGGGCTGTGGTGGTTCTTCGGGCGGCAGCGAATCGCCCGCAGTCAGTCCGCCAATCGCCGTCGTTCCGGCGCCATCGCCCACACCAGCACCGGCACCGGCACCGGCCCCGGCACCGGCTCCCACGCCAACGCCGACGCCCGCGCCAGCACCGGCGCCATCGCCCACTCCGGCTCCCACACCGACACCGACACCGACACCGACACCGACACCGACACCCACTCCCACCCCTGCACCGACGCCGAACGGGTCGTCCGCGACGCGCGTATCGATCTTCATCGGCAACAACCCGTCGGATCTGACGCAGTACGAGCAGTGGCTCGGTCGAAATCCCGATGTGCTGGAGCTGCACGGCGGCGAAGCCGACTGGTCCGATTGGAAGAGCTCGCTCAGCTGGCAGGCCGGGCGGTTCAAGGGCATGACCAGCGACATCGAATGGTCTGTGCCGCTGATCCCGGCAGGCGCGACGCTCGACGCCGCGGCCAGCGGATCGTACGACGCCAATTACAAGGCGCTGGCGCAGCAGTTCGTGAGCCTCTGGCCCGACGACAAGCAGATCTACATCCGGCTCGGCTGGGAATTCAACGGCAATGGCTGGCGCAAATGGTCGGCGGTCGGCAAGGCGACGCAATTCATCGGCGCCTATCGCCACTTCGTCGATGCCTTCCGCGCGGTCGCGCCGGGGCGCTTCAAGTTCGAATGGTGCCCCAACGTCGGCGATGTCGGCATGGACCCGACGACCGCCTATCCCGGCGATTCCTATGTCGATGTGATCGGCATGGATTTCTATTACGACACAAAATATCTCGGCACCGATCCGACCAAGGCGTGGAACACGATGGTGACGGAGAAATGGGGCTTGCAATGGCACCAGGACTTCGCGGCGCAGCATGGCAAGCCGACCGCCTATGCCGAATGGGGCGTCAATTCGAACTCGGCCGGCCCCTACATCACGCTCGCCAAGCAATGGTTCGCGAAATACCATGTCCTCTATCAGAATTACTGGAATTCGAACTCGAATTTCGCCAGCGATCTGAGCAACAACCAGTATCCGCAAGCTGCGGCGGCCTACAAGTCGGCGTTCGGCACACAAGCCGTCGCCGGCCCGATCGTCGTGCCCTAGGCTCGAGGGGGGTGTGCGGCCGGCCGTAGCGCTGTGGCCCGCCGCCCCGCGCGTCACTTCTGGAAGCGAAACGTGAGCAACAACCCGTTGGAGGAAAAGCCCGAAAC
>JBQCHO010000017.1:0-8735 GCA_051954635.1 Sphingomonas sp.
AACTGTTGGGTAACCTGCCGGCCCGCGCGGGGTGGCTCGCCGGCGCACCCCGGGCCTTTCGCCGCGCGGCGGTTCTGGAGGCCTTTTTTTTCTTTCCCCCCCCCCCGGGTGGGGGGGGGGGCGGGGGGAGGGCTTGTTGGATGGGAGGCGAGAGGGACAGTCCCGCCCCTACCCCCTCCCGCAGGCGGGAGGGGGACTTGGGCCAGCCCGCCGGCTTGCGATGCTCCCGCGCTTCCGGGATCAGCTCCCTGATCTTGCGGGCGAAATTGCGGAGGCAGACCTCGCTCTCGCCGATCGGGCCGACGGTGAAGCTTTGCGACGCCATGCCGGCCTGTACCCGCGCAATTAACGCGGTGTCTTCGGCGTTGACCTGGCGGTTGATGCGCCAGTTGAGGTAGCGCGCCGCCCTCATCTCGCGGCGCTCGTCCGGGAGCGCGTAGCTGATCTCGCGGATCATCGTTTCGGTTGGTGAGACGGGCAGGAATTGCATGAAGTCGATCTGGTCCGGATAGATGTCGAACGCGACGTTGGGCCATAGCTTGAAATAGAGCCAGAGGCGTTGGTGGCTATCGGGCAGGTGCGGCACGCCTGGCAGGAAGCGTTGGTAGGCGCGTTCGGAGATATTGGCGGAGGGCCGCTCGACCAGCTCGCCCCACATGCGATCGACATGCTCTTCGGCCTCGACACCGTAGCCGCGGCCGAACAGGCGGGTGAGGCCGGGATGCGCGACGGGGATGTGGAGGCCGTCCGAATAATTGTCGGCGACGTTCTTCCAGTTGACCGCGCGCTGGCGCATCGTGACGCGGCCGAGCGCGCGCGCATTCTCAAAGCGATAAGGCTCGATCATCGCCTCATAGGGCGCCATCATCGCGGCGACCGAGGGGCCGCCGGCTTCGAGGCGCACGAAGACGAAGCCGCGCCACAGTTCGAGCTCGACCGGGACAAGGCCGCTCTTCGCCATGTCGAGCGACGGATAGTCGCGGCGGTTGGGCACGCCCGCCAGCCGGCCGTCGAGATCGTAGGTCCAGGCGTGGTACGGGCAGACCAGCTTCTTCGCGCAGCCGCTGTCGCCGTCGACCAGCCGCGAGCCGCGGTGGCGGCAGACATTGGTGAAGGCGCGCACCGCATCGTCGGCGCCGCGAATGACGAAGATGCTCTCGCCGAGGAATTCGAGCGTGTGCCAGTCGCCTGCGGCGGGAATGTCGCTGACGTGGCAGACGACCTGCCAGCTCGGCCGCATCACGCGCGCCATCTCGACCGTGAAATAATCTGGGTCGTGATAAAGCCAGGCGGGCAGGCTCCAATCGGCGTCGGGGTCGGCGTCGGGGAGCGGGGCGGGGTGGGTGGCCATGATCGGATCATAGAACGGGCTGCTGGAAAAATGAACGCGTTCCCCGGCGGAGGCCGGGGTCCAGCAGCGGAACGGATATTGAAGAGCGTTTCGCTCCTTTACATCAACCTTCCCAACTGGGTCCCGGCCTGCGCCGGGGTGCGGTTCAGTGCGCGTGGATGCCGCGTGACTTATCGAAAATCATTTGCTTTAACCGCGCGCATGATAGCAACCCGCTCGCGCGTCGCCCGGCTGCTCGGAGCAGCAGCCCTGGTTTCCCTTTCGGTCGCGGGCATCGCCGCGCCGCCGCAGTCGAGCGCGTATGACGCGGTCGATCCGATGATCGGCACCAGCGGGGGCGGCCATACCTTCCCGGGCGCGACCGCGCCGTTCGGGATGGTCCAGCTCAGCCCCGATACCGAGATCAAGAACTTCAAGCAGAGCTACCCCTGGGCCGCGGGCTATCAGTACAAGGATCCGACGATCCTCGGCTTTTCGATGACGCACTTTTCGGGCGCGGGGCATAGCGATCTCGGCGATTTCCTGATCGCGCCGGCGGTCGGCGACGCCGTGGCGGTGAAGCTCGATCCGGGCACGTCGGACAAGCCGGGCTCGGGCTATCGCTCGCGCTTCAGCCATTCGACCGAGACCGCGCGGCCGGGTTATTATGCGGTGACGCTGTCGGACCCCAACGTCCGCGCCGAGATGACCGCGGGGACGCGCGTAGGCGTGCATCGCTACACCTTTCCGGCGAGCCAGGCGGCGCATCTGGTGCTCGACATGCGATCGAGCATCTACAATTATCCGGGCAAGGTGCTGTGGTCGTCGCTCAAGGTGATGCCAGACGGCACGATCGTCGGCAGCCGCCAGACGCGCGGCTGGGCGCCTGATCGGCACTTGTATTTCGCGATGCGCTTCTCGGCGCCGCTCAAGGACCATGCTTTCGTCAACGAGGGCGACGATAACGTCTACAAGGGCTTCCAGGGCCCCGGGCGCGGCGAGGACGACGTGCAGTCGATCACGGGGCGCGATCTCGTCGGGCGGTTCGATTTCGGGATGCTCGGCAAGCCGCTCGAAGTGAAGGTCGCGATCTCGTCGGTCGACGAGGCAGGGGCGATCGCAAACCTCGCCAGCGAACCGGGCAATTTCGACCAGATCGAGGCGAAGACCGTCGCCGCATGGCAATCGGCGCTGAGCGCGATCGACGTGACGGCGCCCAAGGACGAGCGCGCCAGTTTCTACACCGCGCTCTATCACACGTTGCTCGCGCCCTCGGTCGCGGGGGATGCCGACGGGCGCTATCGCGGGCCCGACAACCAAGTCCACAAGGCAGACGGCTTCACCTTCCATTCGACCTTCTCGCTCTGGGATACGTTCCGCGCCGAGCATCCGCTGATGACGATCATCGAGCCGGACAAGAAGAATGTCGACTTCATCAACTCGTTGCTCGCCAGCCAGCAGGACAGCCCGTTCGGCATCCTGCCGGTGTGGCAGTTCCAGGGGCAGGAGACGTGGTGCATGATCGGCTATCACGCGGTGCCGGTGATTGCGGATGCGTATCTGAAGGGCATCAAGGGGTTCGATGCCGATACCGCGCTCAAGGCGATGGTGGCGAGCGCGACCTATGGCCAATATGGCGACCTCAAGGATTACATGAAGCTCGGCTATGTGCCGATCGACCACGAGCCCGAGGCGGCGTCGAAGACGGTCGAATATGCCTATGACGACTGGACCATCGCGATGATGGCCAAGAAGATGGGCAAGAACGATATCGCCGCGACGTTTTTTAAGCGCGCGCAGAACTGGCGCAACAGCTTCGACTTCAAACAGGGCTGGGTCCGCGCGCGGCTATCGAACGGCAAGTTTCGCGAGCCGTTCAGCCCGGTCTCGATCAAATACGGCTCGGACTATACCGAAGGCAATGCCTGGCAATATTCGTGGTTCATGCCGCAGGACGAAGGCGGACTGATCCAGGCGCTGGGCGGCGACGCGGCGACGGTGAAGAAGCTCGACGCGATGTTCAATTACGACGATTCGAAGCTCGATTATTCGTCGTCAGAAGATATCGCCGGGCTGATCGGCCAATATATCCACGGCAACGAGCCGAGCCATTCGGTCGCCTATCTCTACGAATATGCCGGGCAGCCGTGGCGGACGCAGGAGCGATTGAAGCAGATCGTCGACAGCCAGTATCGCATCACGCCCGATGGCTTCGCGGGCAACGACGATCTGGGGCAGATGTCGGCGTGGCTGATCTTCACCTCGATGGGTTTCTATCCGGTGACGCCGGGGAGCGGCCAATATGTCATCGGGCGGCCGTTCGTCGACAAGGCGGTGATCAACCTGCCCTCGGGCAAGCATTTCGCGGTCACCGCGGACAATCTGTCGGAGGCCAATCGCTATGTTGGCAGCGTGAAGCTGAACGGCAAGCCGCTGACGCGCAGCTACATCACGCACGACGAGATCGAGGATGGCGGCGAGCTGCACTTCACGATGCAGGCAATGCCCAACAAGACTTGGGCGACCTCGATGGCAGCGCGTCCCTATTCGATGACGGGATTCGGCACGAAATGACGAAACGGGCGAGCGCTGGTTGATCGCTCGCCCGCTTCCGATCAGTTTTCCAGGCTGTGGTCTAGCGTTATCTCGGCATTGAACAGCTTGGAGACGGGGCAGCCCGCCTTCGCTTCGGCGGCGAGCTTTTCGAATTCGGCCTGGTCGATGCCGGGCACCCTGGCCTTGAGTGTCAGCGCCGACTTGGTGATGGTGAACCCGTCACCGTCCTTGTCGAGGCTGACCTTTGCTTCGGTCTCGAGTGTGCCGTCATTATAGCCGGCGCGCGCGAGCCCGAAGCTCAGGGCCATCGTGAAGCAACTGGCATGCGCTGCGGCGAGCAGCTCTTCGGGGTTGGTACCCTTCTCGTTTTCGAAACGGGTGCCGAAGCCGTAGAACTGGTCGGTAAGGACGCCAGATTGGGTCGAGACGTGGCCTTTGCCGTCCTTGCCGAAGCCGTCGTAGCGGGCCGATCCGCTGCGTGTCGTCATGCCAATTGCTCCTTATTCAGACTGTCACTGACAATCGGCGTTGCCCTTGTCGATCGCTTGGCCGAGTACCGCGCCGCCGGCGGCGCCGAGCAGCGTGCCGATCGTACCCGAGCCGCCGGGCGCAATCAGGTTGCCGAGGATACCGCCAGCAACGCCGCCAACGATCAGACCTGTCGTGCCATCGCTATGCTTGCAGTAATAGCGACCATCGGATCCGCGATAGATAACGTCGTCGCGAGTTAAATGGCGCCGGTGATATTGGTCGCCGCTGCGATAGTTTCGATAAGCGTCGTAGCTGCCGGCTGGCGCCTGGCTGTAATAGCCGGGACCGCGGTTGTAGCCGTATCCATCATTGGCACAGGCGCCGAGCGCGAGCATCGAGCAGGCGCCGAGGGCGATAATCATCTTGTTCATGTCAGGCTCTCCCCTGTTAGGGTGGGCCGGCGGGTCAAATCATGCCGCACCGCCGGCCCGATTAGATTAGCGGCAATGCGACGAGGATTTGGCGATCGCATGACCGGCGAGCGCGCCACCGGCGGCACCGAGCACCGTGCCCGTCGTGCGGTCACCATGGGTGTCGATAGTGCGGCCGAGCAGGGCGCCGGCAACGCCGCCGACCACGGTTCCGACCGTGCCATCCGAGCGGCGGCAATAGTGACGGCCGTCGCGGCCGCGCCATTCCTTGTAAGCATAATGACGGTTGTGATGATAACGCTGCGCCTGCGCGCTGCTGGCGGGCAGAACGATGGCGGCGGGGGCGGCAACGGCGACGAGGCCGAGGGCCATGATAAATTTACGCATGATACTTCCCTTTCTTGGCGATCCAAGGTTGATACCGGTTGCGTAACGCTTCGTCGTTGAACGGAGTTGCATGAACGGAAAACTACGTGTCGTTCAGGTTCCGGCTATCGGTCGATTTTCCCCGCTATCCACGTTATCCACAGGCGCGTCGGTAGTTTTTTCGGTTGGCGCGACTCGGCAAGAGTGACAGCATCGGTTCTGCAGGAGGACGACGAGATGGCGAGAAATCGCTGACACGTCAGAGACTTGCAACGGTCGAGACGGTTGGTGCCGACAGGAAACTGACGCGGTTTCGAGCGGGAAATGCAGGTCGCGTTGCGGCCGATCGAGCAGGACGCGCAAGCGTGTTGAGCGAGCGACGAACGCAACAGGCATTTCCGAAGTCGCACAAGCGGCGCTGTTCGCAGCGATGAGTGTGTGACGGGTCGCCATCGCTGCCACGGCGCAGTCTTCCTTCGGGTCGATGAGCCGAGAGAGTGAGGGCGACCGAGGCAAGGAACGAGGACCTCGCGTCCTCGTTGCGAGCTGGCCGCCGAGGCCGGAACCGCGATGTTCTCCCGAGGACGTCGACGACCGGCCCCGGTGACCGACCGCCGGCCAGGTGCCCTTGTGGTCCTGCACCGGCTGCCGCCGAAACCAGATCGGCCGGCGCGCCCCCTCGCGGGCCGCGCCGACCACCGATCGAAGTCCGGCGACCGGGGGCCGACAGCAATGTCGGCCCCTTTTGCGTTTTCGGGGCAGCCGACCTCGCGACGCAGCCTTGCCGGCTTGCCATTTCCCCTTGATGTTGGTCATTTCTTCTCGTCGCTAATGAGGCCGTTCGATTGCTGGCTCGCGATCGGGGGATGGGGGAAGAAATGTCGGGATTCGATTTCCTGTTCGCGTTGTTCTCGCTGCTGCTCGGGCTGGCGATGGCGGAGGTGCTCGGCGGGTTTGCGCGGGTGATGAAGATCCACGCCAAGGCGCGCGCGGGGCGGGGAGGGGACGTTCGGGTAGGGCGGTTGCTGCCGTTGCTGGCGGTCTTCGTGCTGCTCGGGCAGTTGTCGTTCTGGCACATCACCTACCGGGTGCGAGACGAGTTGCCGTTCAATTACGTGACGCTGGTCGGCGTGACGGCGATCGTCGGCGGCTATTACCTGCTGTCCGCGCTGGTGTGGCCGGAGGAGCCGGCGGAATGGCCGGACTTCGATGCCTATTACGATCAGCACAACCGGTTCATACTGGTCGGCAACCTGTTGCTGACGCTGGCGGGGATCGCGGTGGGCATCATCTTCGCGCCGCCGCCGGGGAGCGACGCGCAGCTAACCGATCCGACGTTGATCAACGTCGCGGTGATCTGTGTTTACGGCGCACTGCTGATCAACCTGGTGGTGATCTTCGTGCGGCGGCGGTGGTTGAACGTGGCGCTGTTGGCGACGTTGATCGTGGCGCAGCTGGGCGGGGCGCTGGCCTTGGCCGTTGCCGGGGTGCCATAGTGCGTGATGTCCTCTTTGCTTCAATGAGAAGCAAAGAGGACTGCTCGCCTATGCCAAGTGAGGGTCTGTAGGAAAGCGCTTGATTCAGGCGGCGGGCACGGGGACCGCGACGGGAAGGAGATCGGCGGCTTCGGCGATGCGGGCGGCGTAGAGTGCGGCGAGGCCGGCATGGGCGCGGCGGGCGGGTTCGCTTGAGGCACCGCGCATGGCGGCGAGCGTCGTATCGTAGCGGCGTTGGAGGTAGATCAGATCGGTCATCGCAAGTCTCCCGAAGCACGTAAGCGGGAGCGCGTAAGATCTCTCAGCCGTCGGCGCTTACTGGTGATCAGAATGCCGACGATGGCTGCGGGGTAGCACGGGCGAGCGGCGGAGTCCTTGCCTCAGGTTAGGCCGGCTGCTCGGACGCGGCGAGGCGGGCGGCGGCGGCGGTGGCTTCGCGGGCGTCGCGCTGTTCGCGGGTGCGCTCGGCGCGTTCGGCCATCTGGGTCCAGGCAGCCTCGGCGCGGGTGGCGCGATCGCGGACATTGTCGAGCGTGGCGGCCTCTGCAGCGGCGTGTTCGGCGGCGGCGCGGGCGCGGAAGAAGGCGGGATCGTCGGCCATGAACGGCTCCTTCGAGAGGAAAGGAAGCGGCGGCGCCGGGGATGGCGCCGCCGCGACGAAACCGCTTAGTCGGCGGGCTGCAGGTTGACCGCGCTCATCTTGCCGCGGCGATCCTCTTCGAGATCGTAGCTGACGCGCTGATCCTGGTTGAGGGTCTGCATGCCGGCGCGCTCGACCGCGGTAATGTGGACGAACGCATCGTTGCCGCCGCCATCGGGAGCGATGAACCCATAGCCCTTGTCGCTGTTGAAGAATTTGACGGTGCCAGTGGTGGCCATAGTGGTAGTCCTTACTTTCGGGGGGCGGGCCGACGGTCGGCACGCCCGTGCCGCGGCTGCAGGGAAAGAAGGAAGAAGGTGCCGCAAAGCGCCGAAGACCGTCGATATGCGACTGTAGCCCGCGCATTATAGCGCGGGCCGGGGCGAATTGTAAGCGGCGTCAGTTGAGCGAGGCGGGGCGGAGCGCCTCGCGCTCGTCGGCGGGGACGCTGGCGGTCGGGTCCGGGCGGAAATCGTAGGGGGCGCGGGCGGAGCCGTCGGGGCGGGGCTTGTCCTCGGCGAGATCGGGGGCCGCGTGGCCTTCCTTGTGCGGGAACAGGCGATCGAGCAGGCCGAAGCGCAGCGCCGCACCGACGAGGCCGGCGACCGCGCCGACCGCGGTGGTGGCGCCGATGGCGATGTTGCGCTTGTGGTGATCGGCCTTGAAGCGGCCGTGACTGTCTCGTTTCTGGGTCATGACTATAAAAACGACACGCGCGCGCAGGCGTTCCCCGCGCGGGCGTCGCCGGAGAGCGGCGCGGGCGCCGTTGCGGCCGGACGAGCGGCGGGATCGGCGAATGGTGAGCTGAGCGCCGGGGTTGCGAGTTTGCGGCTATAGGCGGCCGCCTCGTCGGCGCGCCGCGCGAGCGAGACGGCGCGGGTGTTCGCGGCGGTGAAGGGATCGGGGGCATCGAGCGAATTGGCGTCGGTTGGGGTGGGGGGCGATGGCGCGTCCGGCGCGTCGGGGCGATGGCCCTGGTTGGCGTCGCGCGCGTATGCGGGCAGGGGCGTGGTGGTGCTTTCCGCTGGGGCGCCGTGGAGCGCGGCGCTCGGGGCGTCGGCCATAGGGGCAGTCGCAGAGCGGGGCGTGGCGGTGGTCTCGGCGGCGCGTGGGGAAGCGGGGTCGGCGGGGCGGTGGGCCGCACCCGTTACGGTCGGCGACGGTCCGTCCGACGGGGTCGGGGCGTCGGCGGGTGCGGGCGCGCGGGTGGCCGGCTTTTCGGGCGCGGTTCGGCCCGACAGGCCGGCGAACCAGGCGTCGCGTTCGGGGGCGGCGGCGGCGTGGAGCTCGGCGCGCTCGATGCGGTTATGGGCTTCGACGGCGTCTTCCTCGTCGAGGGTCAGGGTGCGCGAATAGTCTTCTTCGCCGTAGTGGCCGTCTTCGTCGCCGTCGAAATCGGCCGGCGGGGCGAAGCGGGTGCGCCATTCGCGCTCGATATCGTCCCA
>JBQCHO010000018.1:0-13312 GCA_051954635.1 Sphingomonas sp.
CGCGATTTACGACGCGCTGGTGCGCATGGCGCAGGATTTCTCCATGCGCCTGATGCTGATCGATGGCCAGGGCAATTTCGGCTCGGTGGACGGCGATGCGCCGGCGGCGATGCGCTACACCGAGGCGCGCCTCACCCGCGCCGCCGACGCGCTCCTCGACGACATCGACAAGGAGACGGTCGACTTCCAGCCGAACTACGACGGCAACGAGAAAGAGCCGGTCGTCCTGCCGGCGCGGTTTCCAAATCTGCTGGTCAACGGCGCGGGCGGCATCGCCGTCGGCATGGCGACCAACATCCCGCCGCACAATCTCGGCGAAGTCGTCAACGCCTGCCTGGCCTATATCGACAACGGCGCCGTCACTATCGAAGAGCTGATGGAGATCGTGCCGGGGCCGGACTTCCCGACCGGTGCGCTGATCCTCGGCCGCGCGGGCGCGCGATCGGCCTATCAGACCGGGCGCGGCTCGATCATCGTGCGTTCGCGCCACACGATCGAGGAGAGCCGCGGCGATCGGCGCTCGATCGTGCTCACCGAAATCCCGTTCCAGCAGGGCAAGAATGCGTTGGTCGAGAAGATCGCCGAGGCGGTCAAGGACAAGCGGATCGAAGGCGTCAGCGACATTCGCGACGAATCGAACCGCTTGGGCGTGCGCATCGTCATCGACCTCAAGCGCGACGCGACGCCCGAGGTGGTGGTCAACCAGCTCTGGCGGCACACGCCGGCGCAAGGCTCGTTCCCGGCCAACATGCTGGCGATCCGCGGCGGCCGGCCCGAGACGCTCAACCTGCGCGACATCATCGAGGCGTTCGTCAAGTTCCGCGAAGAGGTCATCACGCGGCGCGCCAAGTTCGAGCTGCTCAAGGCCCGCGAACGCGCGCACATCTTGCTCGGCCTCGTCATCGCGGTCACCAATCTGGACGAGATGGTGCGGATCATCCGCGGCTCCGCCTCGCCCGCCGAGGCGCGCGCCGCCTTGCTCGCGCGCGAATGGCCGATCGCCGAGATCGCGCAATATATTCGCCTCGTCGAAGCGGTCGAAGCCGAGATCGAGGGCGATACCTACAAGCTCTCCGAAATCCAGGTCCGCGCGATCCTCGATCTGCGGCTGCATCGCCTCACCGCGCTCGGCCGTGACGAGATCGGCGACGAGCTCAAGCAGCTCGCCGCGTCGATCGCCGAATTGCTCGAAATCCTCTCCAACCGGGTGAAGCTCTACGAAGTGATGCGCGGCGAGCTCGTCGCGATCCGCGACGAATTCGCCACCCCGCGCAAGACCGAGATCGCCGCCGCCGCCGACGGCATTGAGGACGAGGATTTGATCGAGCGCGAGGACATGGTCGTCACCGTGACGATGGAGGGGTATATCAAGCGCACCCCGCTCGACACCTTCCGCGCGCAAAAGCGCGGCGGCAAGGGCCGCGCGGGCATGTCGACCAAGGACGAGGACGTCGTCACAGAATTGTTCGTGACGAGCACGCACACGCCGGTGCTGTTCTTCTCAACCGCGGGCAAGGTCTATCGCCTCAAGGTGTGGAAGCTGCCCGAGGGCGGCCCGGCGACGCGTGGTCGGCCGATGGTCAATCTGCTGCCGCTCGCGGCGGGAGAGACGATCTCGACCGTGCTGCCGCTCCCCGAGGACGAGTCCGAATGGGGCAAGCTCCACGTCATGTTCGCGACCGCCAACGGCACCGTGCGGCGCAACTCGATGGACGCGTTCACCAACGTGCCGTCGAACGGCAAGATCGCGATGCGCTTCGACGACGACAGCGACGACCGCCTGATCGGCGTTGCGCTGCTGACCGAATCGGACGACGTGCTGCTCGCCACCCGCCAAGGCCGCGCGATCCGCTTCGAGGCGACCGCGGTGCGCGAATTCCAGAGCCGCACCTCGACCGGCGTGCGCGGCGTGACGCTCAAGAAGGACGACGCGGTCATCTCGCTGTCGATCCTCGGCGGCTTCGACGCCACCACCGAGGAACGCGACGCCTATCTCAAGGCCGCGCCGTGGAAGGAAGGCGACCGCGAAGTCACCCTCTCGTCCAAACGCATGGCCGAATTCGAGGGGGCGGAGGAATTCATCCTCACCGTCACCGCCAACGGTTACGGCAAGCGCACCTCGGCCTATGAATATCGCCGCACCAATCGCGGCGGCCAGGGTATCACCAACATCGTCACCTCGGATCGCAACGGCCCCGTCGTCGCCAGCTTCCCGGCGCACAATGGCGAGCAGCTCATGCTGGTCACCGATCAGGCCAAGCTGATCCGCACCACCGTCGGCGACATCCGCATCGCCGGGCGCAACACGCAAGGCGTGACGATCTTCCGCGTCGCCGAGGCCGAGCACGTCGTCTCCGCCGCCAAGATCGACGAAGAGGAAGAGCCCGAAAACGAGGCCGAGGAATTGGTCGCTGAGGAACGTGCACGGCACGCCGGCGATACCGCGACCGACGCGATCCAGCTCGACGACGGCACGGGCCCGGCGACGATGGACGAGCAGGTCGACGAAGACGGCGGGGACGAAGAGTGACGCCCGCCGTCGCCTACAAGGTGCTGACCGACGCGCAGATGACGGCGCTCGAAGCCGGCGCCTTCGCCGGCGCGCCGATCGATCTGGCGGACGGCTACATCCACCTCTCGACCGCCGATCAGCTCACCGAGACGGTCGACAAGCATTTCGCGGGGCAGGCTGACCTGTGGGTCGCGGCGGTCGATCTCACCGCGCAGAACGATGTCCGTTGGGAAAAGTCGCGCGGCGACGCGCTGTTTCCGCACCTCTATGGCGGGCCGCTGTTGCTCGAGACGGTGATCGCCTACGGCCCGCTCGAACGCGAAGCCGATGGGCAAATCAGGCTGCCCGTCGCCGGTTGATCGTCCGCCCGATCGGAGCGATACTCGCTCGCGGAGAGGGTCGATGCTTCGATCGATCGTGATCGCCGGCGCCGCGATGCTGATCGCTACGCCGGCTGCGGCAAACGATACGAAAAGCTGGAAAGATGCCGGCGGCGTGGTGCGCGACGCGCTGGTGCTCGCCGCGCTCGGCCTGCCCGCGGTAAACAGCGACTGGCAAGGCGACCTCCAGGCGGGCGGCAGCATGGCCCCGGTCGAACTCGGCGCCACCGCGCTCCAGCACGCATTTCCCGAGCGCGGACCAGACGGCAGCAACCGGCACAGCTTCCCTCGGGCCACGCCTCGATCTCGTTCGCCGCGGCGGCGACGTTGCAGAACCGGTACGGCTGGCAAGTCGGCATCCCCGCGCAACTCGCCGCGTCTTTCGTCGCAGTATCGCGCGTCGAGGCGCGCGAGCATCACTGGTACGACGTCGTTGCCGGTGCCGCGATCGGCGAGGCGAGCGGCTTCCTGATCACCTCGAAGCGCTCTGCGCACGTCGCGATCCTGCCCTGGGGCGACGCGCACGGCGGCGGCGCGACAATCGCCGCGCGCTTCTAAAGCAAACTTACCAATATTCGCCGGTCTTGAGGCATTTCTGCCAGTGCGTATTCGCGCGCATCTGGCACGAGGTGTCGCTGCACAAGGCCGCATCGGCCGAGTGCTTCTGCGCACATTCGCGTTTGCGCGTGGCATCGGCCGTGCTGGAGCCGGGCGCCGTGCTGATCCGCGGCGTCGTGCTGGGCCCCCCGAGCAACGCGCGCATCTCGGCCGAGCTGGCATAGTCCGCCGGGAGGCGGCCGTCCTTGTCGGTCCGCTTGCGGTCGGCGCCGTGCGCCAGCAGCAGCTTCGCGGCCTCGATCCGGTCGCGCGAGGCCGCGGTGTGGAGCAGCGTCGAGCCGCCATCGTCGCGCATGTTCGCATCGACGCAATCGTCGAGCAGCAGGGCGAGCTCGTCGGGATGATTGTACCAGATATCGTCGCGCGCGCGCAGGATCGTGCGCATCGCGGCCGACCGGCCATTGTTGGCACGCTCGGCGATAACGGCTGCGCAGGAGCCGTTGCTGCCCTTCCCGCCGACTGCCGCCGATCCGCGCGTCTCGGTAGCGGCGATCGGGCGCACGCTGGTCATTGCCCGCGCCTGCATCACCTTCGCGAGCAGCCCCTTGACCATTGTTCCCATCGCGACGTCATACGGTGTCAGCCCGCCCGCCAGCAAGGTGATCGCGCACGCGATCGTCAGCCACGTCTTCATCTGTCGCCCTCCCCCGCGCAGGACTGCGCCGCCCATCCTTACGCTGGCTCCGCTCGCGCAAATTGGACAGATCGGACACGCCTTCAGGCGTAGAGGTCGATCACCTCGGCACCCTCCCCCTCGGCCGCGAGCAGCAATGTGCGGTGGCAGCAATCGGGCGACCGTTCGTAACACAGCAGCGCCGATACCTTCTCCGCGGCGAGGTCGCGCATCTGCGCCGCCTGCGCCTGCGCCTCGGGGAGATCGAGCTGTCCGTCGTAGACGCGCTCCAGCGTCGCGCGATCACCCTTCTTCGCGGCGTCGCGGCCCTCTTTGGGCGTGCCGAGCGCCTTCAGATGGACATAACCAATCCCCGCCTCGGCCAGCGCGCCTCGCAGCGGCGTCTTCGAAAAACCCGGACGACGCGAGAGGGGCAGCGCGCGGACGTCGATCACCTGCTCGACGCCGGCGCGAGTCAACGCCGCGATGAACTCGTCCATCGTCGCGCCCTCGTAACCGATGGTGTAAATCCTCATGCCGGTGATATGGGAACGCCATCGCGTCGAGCCAATGTCGCGACAACGCCGGTTGCGATCAGGCCCTGTCCCGCGAAATAGAGCGGCCAGACGAGCAAATTCGGCACGAACGACTCCGCCAGCGGCCCGGATCGCGAGAAGATCAGCAGGTCCGACGCCACGAACAGCATCGCGCCCAGCCCGACCCGATAGCGCGGAAAGCTGCTCGTCCACGCGGACGCTGCCATAGTTCCCAGCGCCGCCGCGTAGATTGCGACGCCGATATCGGCAGTCATCGCCAGCGCGATCACAACCGTCAGCGGCGCGACGATCAGGCCGAGCAGACGCTGACTCGGCGTTAGCGCCACGCGCCGGTTACGCAGGTAAAGCGCGATCGCGACGAGATGCCCGACCAGAAACGCCGCCGCGCCTGCCTTCAGCCCGATCGCGTCGAGCAGCACGTCCCCCGTCGCGCCGAGCGCCATCACCGCCGCAATCAGCCAGCCACCGGTCGAGCGCGCCTGCGTCGCCGCCCAGAGGGCCAACAGACCGACCCCCGCGCCCTTCCACGCCGTCACCGCCGGCCCGTGCCAACCGAACCACGCCGGCAGGCAATAGCTCGTCCCCGCGATGATCGCCGCCCAAAGAATCGCTCGCATCCCCCTCCCCTTTGGACTGTTTGTCACGCCAAGTCGGTCATCGGGCAACCCGCCCCCTGTATCACGCGACCGAACCTGCTAAGCGGCGCGCCATGACCCACGACATTCACATCATCGGCGGCGGTCTCGCCGGTTCGGAGGCCGCATGGCAGCTCGCCGAAGCCGGGTTTCGCGTGCGCCTGTCCGAAATGCGCGGCTCGGGCGAGATGACGCCGGCGCACCATACCGACGGCCTCGCCGAGCTCGTCTGTTCGAACAGCTTCCGCTCCGACGACGCCGAGAGCAATGCGGTCGGCCTGCTCCACGCCGAAATGCGCGCGCTCGGCTCGCTGATCCTGCGCGAGGGCGACACCCACAAGGTTCCCGCCGGCTCGGCGCTCGCGGTCGATCGCGATGGCTTCTCGGCCGGCGTCACCGCCGCGCTCGCCGCGCACCCCAATGTCACGATCGTCCGCGAAAAGGTCGACGCGTTGCCCGACGGCCCGGCGATCGTGGCCACCGGCCCGCTCACCGCGCCGAGCCTCGCCGAGAGCATCGGGGCCGCCACCGGCGCCGACGCGCTCGCCTTTTTCGATGCGATCGCGCCGATCGTCTATCGTGACAGCATCGACTTCGACACCGCCTGGTTCCAGTCGCGCTGGAACAAGGGCGACGGCAAGGATTACATCAACTGCCCGATGGACAAGGAGCAGTATCTCGCCTTCCATCAGAGTCTGCTCGACGGCGAGAAGACCGAATTCCGCGAGTGGGAAAAGGACACGCCCTATTTCGAAGGCTGCATGCCGATCGAAGTGATGGCAGAGCGCGGCGTCGATACGCTGCGCTACGGCCCGATGAAGCCGGTCGGCCTCGACGATCCGCGCACCGGGCGCTGGCCATACGCCGTCGTCCAATTGCGCCAAGACAATGCCGGCGGTACCTTGTGGAACATCGTCGGCTTCCAGACCAAGCTCAAGCATGCCGAGCAGGTCCGCCTCTTCCGCACCATCCCTGGCCTCGAGAATGCCGAGTTCGCGCGGCTCGGTGGGCTGCACCGCAACACGTTCATCCGCTCGCCCGAGCTGCTCGATCCGACGCTCCGCTTGAAGAGCCGCTCCAACATCCGCTTCGCCGGCCAGATCACTGGTTGCGAAGGCTATGTCGAAAGCGCCGCGGTCGGGCTGCTCGCCGGCCGCTTCGCTGCGGCTGAACTGGCGGGCCGGACTCTCGCCCCGCCCCCCGTCGAAACCGCGCTCGGTGCGCTGCTCGGCCACATCACCGGCGCCGCGGAGGCGGAAACGTATCAGCCGATGAACGTCAATTTCGGCCTGTTCCCGCCGATCCCCGGCCGGTCGAAAAAGGCAGATCGCAAGAAGCTCTACACCTCCCGCGCGCGCGATGCCTTGGCCGCGTGGATGGCCGCCGCCTAATCGTCGCCGGCCGCCGGACACGCGCATTTCGGCGTGGTCTTGCGAACGACCTTGGTCGTCAGGAACTCGGCTGCGTTCATCGCGCCCGAGTGATCGGCGTCGGCGGTCGCGAACTTGGTTGTCGTGCGGATCGCCCATTCGTCGAACGACAATTGCCCGTTGTGATCGGTGTCGAGCTTGGCGAACGCCTTGTGCCGAGAAACGAGATATTCGTCGCGCGTGATCTTGCCGTCGCGATCCTTGTCGTAGCGATCGAACCGCTTTTCCTCGCGCGTGCGTTCGGTAGCGGACGGGGCAGCGTCGGGTAAGGCTGCCGGACTTGAGACCGCTTGCGGCGCCGGCCCGAAGAGAGGCTGGTCGGGCTTAGCCCCCGAGCGGAAGAAGAAAAAGCCCGCCGCCACGAGCAACAACGCCGAAACTCCGCCGGCCAGATATCGCCACATAATGCGTCCCCCTGTCGCTCCGGCGTACGCTACCGCGTTGACGCGGGCGGGGAAAGTCTAACGACCGGTCAGCCGGTGCCGCAGCATGCGCCACACGCGATGCGGCGCGCCAGTTCGGCCGTCGGGCCGCACGAGATCGAGCCGCGCCAAATGCGCCATCGCCCCCAACGCACGGCCGCCGCGGCTCCATCGCCGCTGCAAGGCTTGGTCGAGCAACGGCGCCGCGAGCTCAGCCGCTCGGTTCGCCGTCTGCTCGCTTTCGAGATGGCGGGACAAATCGGCCAGCGCCCAGCCTCGTCCGGCAATCTCGACAGGATCGGCCGTCGCACCGATTGCCGTTCCAATGGCGGCGAAAAGAGTGCCGCCGCGATCGGCATACCGCTCCAGCACATCGTCGCCGATCGGTTGTTCGAGCAGCGCTTCCCATCCGTCTACAATCCTCGACAGTCTCCCGCCGCTCACCCCAAGCGGGAGCGCAGTCGCCGCGAGCGCCTGCAACACCGGCTCGGCCGGCGGTAGCGCATCGTCGAGTTTCTCGAGTGCCTCGCGCCACCAGGTCAGCCGCATCTGTCCTACGAGCGGCTCCCGCGTCGCGCGCAGGATAGAGGCGAGCCGGTCATCGAGCCCGAAGATCGCCGCCGCCGCCCCACGACCCGATACGGCATAGCTCAGCGCCAGTGCGCGTTCGGAATCGACCGGGCTCATCGCGTTGCTCTATCGTTTGGGCCCGACAGCGGAAAGGGAGCGATGTGGCTGGAGCGTCGGTGTCTAGCAAATTGAGGATATCTTAACGGCTGTGCGCCTACGCAGGATCGGGACCATGGGACCGGGACCTGAGACGATGTCGGGCGGACGCACGAAGCCTGTCACGATGGCGCGCCTCTTCACGAGGTTGCGATCGCTGCGACGCGACCGGCGCGGCGCCACGATCATCGAGTTCGCCATAGTCGCCGCTCCTTTCATCGCTCTCATCCTGGCGACCTTGCAGACGAGCCTCGTTTTTTTCGCGCAACAGACGCTGGAGACAACGTCGGAAGACGTGTCCCGCCAACTGATGACAGGTGCGGTTCAAAAGGCGGGGATGAGCAAATCGGATTTCAACAAGATCGCTTGTAATCACCTGCCCGTGTTCATGAGCTGCGCCAACTTGATGGTCGATGTTCAAACCGTTGATTCGTTTGACGATATCGATACGACGACGCCGCCCATCTACAATCCCGACCACACGCTCAAGACGAATTGGCAATTCAACCCGGGGGGCGCCGGCGACATCGTCGTCATGCGCACGATGTATCTTTTTCCCGTCGTTACCGGGCCACTGGGCTTCGATCTCTCCAACGCTCAGGGCGGGCGGCGGCTGCTGGTCGCAACTGCGGTGTTCCAGACGGAGCCCTACCCATCATGAAGAGCGATCGCCGTCTTTGGAAATTCGCTCGTCTCCTGGCACGCAATACGCGTGCGCTGGGCGCAGTCGAATTCGCGCTCGCCGCTCCATTTTTGATCCTTCTGTATGTCGGGTCTTATCAATTGATGGACGCGATCTCGGCGTATCGAAAAGTGACGATCACTGCGCGGTCGCTGGCCGACCTCTCGACGCAAAATGAGACGATTACACCCGATCAGGTCCAAGCGATCTTCACGGGGTCTCGTCAGGTGATGACGCCTTATTCGACAGCCAACGCGTCGTTGGCCGTCGCCCAGATCGCCGTTGACCATGGCGGCACGCCGACGGTTACGTGGGTCTGCGTCAATGGCAGTACGCCCATCTGCTCGACCAGCGCCGCGGGGCTGACGATCACCGACATGAACATTCCGGCAAAGCTGAAGGTCCCGGACAGCTTCACGATCTTCAGCAGGATCGTGTTTCATTACACGCCCGCAGTTGCTGGGAAACTGATCGGCCCGCTGACTTTCAGTGATCACATCTTCATGAACCCTCGTCGGTCGCCATCGGTCTGCCTCAATACCAGTTCGACCGGGACGCCCAGTTGCCTTGGCCAGAAAGCAAGCTGATGACTTCAAATATCCTGGCGCCGCTCCGCTACCTCTTTGCGAACAAGCGCGGCAACGTGCTTATGATCTTCGCTTTTGCGCTGATCCCGATGGTCTTCGCCACCGGCATGGGCATCGATTATTCGCGTGCTGCTCGATTGCGCACGAAGCTCAACGCGGTGGCCGACGCCGCGGCACTTGCCGCGGTCGCTCAGCCGGCGATGAACGATCCCAGCGACGCGGACGCGCAGGCGACCGCCAAGAACATGTTCGACGCGCAGGCGCAGGGCCTCGAGGGTCTCGACAGCTACACCTTGGACCCGATCAAGATCGAACATCCCGACGGGGCAACGTCACGAGTGGTCACAGTCAGCTATACAGCCAAGTCGGTCAACGCATTTGGCGGCGTCCTTAACATGCGAACGATCAATATCGCCGGCACGTCAAGCGCCACCGCGACCGCCGCGCCAAACATGGATTTCTACATTGCGCTCGACACATCGCCGTCCATGGCGCTGCCGACGACGACGGCCGGCATTTCAACCATGCACACGTCGCTTAACTGCTCGTTCGCCTGTCATTCGAACAAGATCCAGCAATACGTTCAAGCGAACACGATCGGAAAATTGCCGAGCCTTATCCTCGACAATACCAAATTTCACATCAACAAGCCGCAGTCTGTAGCTGGAACATACGGCGGATATAATACTTACGTCATCGATAGCAATAAAACGTTCATCTACAATAACAAGACAAAGAACGTTTCCAGCCAATGCAGCGATGGAAGCAAGACGCCCAAAGATATCTGCGTCTACAATGCCGACGGTACCTACGTCGACAGTTATTGGTATGCGCTGAATCAGGGTTTGTCGCTTCGCGTAACCGACGAGCGTAGTTCCGTGAAGGACTTGATGGCACTAGCACAGAATTACGCGACGCTAAACAAGCGCATATATCATGCGGGCGTGTACACGTTCGATCACGCCACCAATTTCAAAACGATCATCGCCATGCCCAACCCTAGTACGGCTTCCAATCTTTCAGCAGTGGCGGCGGCGGCCGACAATATCGACCTCGTCACGGTAAACGATCAAGCCGGAAACGGTCGTCCGCCCAACGGCACGTCGGGTACGGAGTATCTATTCACGAGCTTCAAATCGATGCTCGACAAAATGGGTGGCACCGGTTCGACGGCGGGATATCTTCCCGCCAAATCAGGCCAAGGCTCGAACGAGCCTGGCGACACGCCGCAGGCCTATCTGTTTCTCGTAACCGACGGGATGAGTGACGAGAATATCGGCTTGGGGCGCACGCGCGCGGCAATGCAACAAGCGCAGGTCGATCAATGCAATGCCCTCAAGGCGTCACCGCGCAATATCAAGATCGCAATTCTTTACACCGAATATACGGTGGCCTCGATTCAAGACGACGAGCCTAACCAACGCGAGATTGCTCGAAAAGCAATCGAGGACAACCCGACCATCGCCAGCAGACTCACCGCCTGCGCCTCGCCTGGCCTGATGTACACGGTGAAGACCGACGAGAGCATCTCGGCGGCACTGCAGGCGCTGTTCGCCAAGGCGATCGCGAACGCTCGCCTCAATCATTGATCTGCAGCCGGGCCGGCGAGAGCCGCCGGCCCGGCTGCTGTATCAACCCTTGTAGCAGACCTTCTTCGCAGCGGTGACCACCTTGTCGCTGTCGATCAGCGCGAGCTTTTCGAGGTTGGCGGCGTAGGGCATCGGCACGTCCTCGTTGGTGACGCGCAGGACGGGCGCGTCGAGGTCGTCGAAGCCTTCTTCCATCGCGATCGCGGCGAGTTCCGACGCGATCGAGCAGGTCGGCCAGCCTTCCTCGACCACTACCATGCGGTTGGTCTTGGCGAGCGACTTGAGCACCGTCCCCTTGTCGAGCGGGCGCAGCGTGCGCAGGTCGATCACCTCGGCGTCGATGCCCTCGCCCGCCAGCTTTTCGGCCGCTTCGAGCGCGATGCCGACGCCGATCGAATAGCTGACCAGCGTCACGTCCTTGCCCGGCTTCATGAGCCGCGCCTTGCCGATCGGGAGCACCCAATCGTCGAGCTTGGGCACTTCGAAGCTGCGGCCGTACATCAGCTCGTTTTCGAGGAAGACGACCGGATCGGTGGTGCGGATCGCCGCCTTGAGCAGCCCCTTGGCGTCGGCCGCGTCATAGGGCGCAATGACGATCAGGCCGGGGACACTGGCGTACCACGGGCCGTAATTCTGCGAGTGCTGCGCGCCGACGCGGCTCGCCGCGCCGTTGGGGCCGCGGAACACCACCGGGCAGCGCATCTGGCCGCCCGACATGTAATTGGTCTTGGCCGCCGAATTGACGATATGGTCGATCGCCTGCATCGCGAAGTTGAAGGTCATGAACTCGACGATCGGCTTCAATCCGCCCATCGCCGCGCCGGTGCCGACGCCGGCGAAGCCGTATTCGGTGATCGGCGTGTCGATCACGCGCTTGTCACCGAACTCGTCGAGCAGGCCCTGGGTGACCTTGTACGCGCCCTGATATTGCGCGACTTCCTCGCCCATCACGAACACGCGTTCGTCCGAGCGCATTTCCTCGGCCATCGCGTCGCGCAGCGCCTCGCGGACGGTCAGCTTGACCATCTCGGTGCCTTCCGGAACCTCGGGGTCGCTCTCGGCGTCGTGGCTGGCGGCTTCGAACATCTGGCGCGCGCCGGTCTCGACCAGCTTCGGCTCGGGCGCTTTGCTCTCCGCCGCCTGCTCGCGAACTTCGGGCTCTTCGGCCTTCTCGACCGGCTTGAGTGCTTCGACCGAGCCGGCGTCCTCACCGTCCTCGGCGATCATCGCGATCACGGTGCCGACCTTAACGCCGTCGGTGCCCTCTGCGACGAGGATCTTGGCGATCTTGCCTTCGTCGACGGCTTCGAATTCCATCGTCGCCTTGTCGGTCTCGATCTCGGCCATGATGTCGCCGGCCTTCACGGCATCGCCTTCCTTGACCAGCCACTTGGCGAGCGTGCCCTCTTCCATCGTGGGCGACAGCGCCGGCATCTTGAGTTCGATCGCCATCTCAATAGGTCTCCACCAGCACGTCGGTATAAAGCTCGCTCGCATCGGGTTCGGGCGTCTGCTCGGCAAAATCAGCCGACTCGTTGACCGCCTTGCGGATTTCCTGCTCGACCGCCTTGAGCTCGTCTTCCTTGACGCCCAGCCCTTCGAGCTCCTTCTTGGCGCGCTCGATCGGATCGGAGGTGTCACGCATCGACTGCACCTCGTCGCGGGTGCGGTATTTGGCGGGGTCGGACATCGAGTGGCCGCGATAGCGATAGGTCTTCATCTCGAGAATGATCGGCCCCTTGCCGGCCCGGACCCAGGCGACCGCCTCGTCGGCGGCACCGCGCGCGGCGAGGACGTCCATGCCGTCGACCTGGATGCCCGGGATGCGGAACGATTCGCCGCGGCGATAAAGCTGGTCCTCTGCCGAGGAGCGGTTGACGCTGGTGCCCATCGCGTATTGGTTGTTCTCGATCACGTAGATGATCGGGAGCTTCCACAGCTCGGCCATGTTGAAGGCCTCGTAGACCTGGCCCTGGTTGGCCGCGCCGTCACCGAAATAGGCGAGCGCGACGCCGCCGTCATTGTTGTACTTGTGCGCGAAGCCGAGGCCGGTGCCGAGCGACACCTGCGCGCCGACGATGCCGTGGCCGCCGTAGAATTTATGCTCGACGCTGAACATGTGCATCGAGCCGCCCTTGCCCTTCGAGATGCCGGCCTCGCGACCTGTGAGCTCGGCCATGACGTCCTTGGGCGGGATGCCGCACAGCAGCATGTGGCCGTGGTCGCGATAGCCGGTGATCACGCTGTCCTTGTCGGTCAGCGCCGACTGCACGCCGACGGCGACGGCTTCCTGGCCGATATAGAGGTGACAGAAACCGCCGATCAGGCCGAGGCCGTAAAGCTGCCCCGCCTTTTCCTCGAAGCGGCGGATGAGCAGCATGTCCTTGTAGAACTGCAGCAGCTCGTCCTTCGACGCCTCGAACCGCTTGGGCTCGTTGGGCCGCTCGCGATTGGGCTTGGGGGGTTCTGCTTTGCGCGCTTGTGCGGGGGCTTTTGCCACGGGCGAAGTACCTCGTTTTCCGTAAGGGAGGATCGGAATGCGGCGCCTATAGGACGACTTT
>JBQCHO010000019.1:0-16202 GCA_051954635.1 Sphingomonas sp.
CGACAGTCCCAGCAATACCGCCAGCGACAGGCATACCGCGGCGGTCACCCGCGCGCCCGCCGTCGCCACCGTCCTGATGTCGGTCGACAGCCCGAGCGCGGCCATCGAGACCACGGTGAGCAGCGTGGCGGCGCGGCCGATCGGGGCGAGCGCGGCGTGCGGGATGATATGGGCCGATCGCGCGGCCACCAGCGCCAGGAACCCGATGATGAACCAGGGCACCAGCTTGACGAGCGGCGGCATCGTTCGCGTGCCGCTGCGGCCCTTGACGATCGACAGCAGCACGCACACTGGCCCGAGCATCAGCACGCGGACGAGCTTGACCAGCGTGCCCATCTGCACCGCGCTGGTGCCGAGCGGGGCGGCGGCAGCGATCACTTGGGGTACGGCATAAACGGTGAGCCCGGCCAGCGCGCCGTAGCCGAGCCCGCTCATACCCAGCGCGACGCCGAGCAGGGGCAGGCCCAGCACGACGATCACGCCGAGCACCGCGGTGAAGGCGATCGCGGCGGCGACGTCGTCGCCATCGGCGTCGATCACCGGTGCGACCGCGGCGATCGCCGAATTGCCGCAGATCGAGTTGCCGCACGCGACGAGCAAGGCCATGCGACGGGGCAGGCCGAGCAGACGGCCGATAATGAAGCTCGCGCCGATCGCGAGCATGACGATCGCCGCGATGCCGATCAACAGCACCGGCCCGGCGGCGAGGACGGTCGCCGCGCTGACCGACGCGCCGAGCAGCACGACGGCGATTTCGAGGAGCAGCTTGGCGCTGGTCTCGATGCCGGGCCGCCAGCGCTCGCCGGGTGTCCACAGCGTCCGTACCGCGACGCCGATCAGGATCGCCATCACCAGAGCTTCGAGCCAGGCGCGACCGAACAGATGATGCTCGACCCGCTCGGCGACGAACGCCAGCGCGGTGATTGCCGTGCACAGCATGATGCCGGGGAGGTGACGGTAGAGCATGCCTACTAGCTGGCACCGACGATCAATCAATAAAATCGCCGAATATTGATAATTCTAATCGATCATGCTTGTTAATAGCGATGACGCTCGACCAACTCCGCATCTTCGTCGCCGTTGCCGAGCGTCAGCACATGACGCGCGCGGCCGAGACGCTGCACCTCACGCAGTCGGCGGTCAGCGCGGCGATCGCGGGGCTGGAAGCGCGCCATGATGTCCGTCTGTTCCACCGCGTCGGTCGCGGGATCGAACTGACCGACGCCGGCCGCCTGTTCTTTGGCGATGCGCGCGCGATCTTGGATCGAGTAGCTGCGGCGGAGCAGGCGCTGGCCGATCGCGGGGCGCTGCTGCGCGGTCGGCTGTCGCTCGTCGCCAGCCAGACGATCGCGAGCTATTGGCTGCCGCGCTTCCTGGCGGCGTTCAGCGCAGCGCATCCGGGGGTGGCGATCGATCTTGCCATCGGCAATACCGCGCAAGCCGCCGAGCGGGTGCACGCCGGCGCCGCCGAATTGGGCTTCGTCGAAGGCATGGTCGACGATCCCGCGCTGGCGCGGTGGCCGGTCGGCGAGGACGTTCTGCGGCTGGTGCGCGCCGAACCCGTCGCGGCGGTCGATGCGGCGTGGCTGCGGCAGGCGCGATGGGTGATGCGCGAGGGGGGATCGGGAACGCGGACCAGCCTGGAGGCGGCGCTGGCCGATCTCGGCTTGCGGCCGGGCGAACTCACGATCGCGATGACGCTGCCGTCGAACGAGGCGGTCCGCACCGCGGTCGCGGCGGGCGAGGGGATCGCTGCGCTGTCGTCGTTGGTCGTGGAGCCGCTAATCGCACTCGGGCGGCTGCACGCGATCGACATGCCGCTGCCGCCGCGGCCCCTCTACGGCTTGCGGCACAAGGAACGCTATCGCAGCCGTGCTTCGCAAGTGTTGCTGGAAATGATCGCCGCGGGCTGAGGCTCAGGCGGCGGTGGGCTTCCAGGGACCGGTGATGACGGTCGCGCTGGTTTCGCCCGAGCGAATCGTGCGCCGGAACAGCTCGACGTCGAGCATTTCGGTGAACACGCAACCGGTCGCCTTGTGGTCGCTCCACACGACGCGCGCCATTTGCGGCTCGGCCTCGGGCAGGCGCAGCCAGACGATACTGTCGGGGGCGAGGCCGTGGACGTCGACGCGGAAGCCGTAGCGCGAAATATCGATGAGGCGAGTCGGCGTGCCGTGCTGGCCCTGTTCGCGGAAGCCGACCGCGATATCGGTCGACACGCGCTTGGCGCGCCGCGCTTCCCTGGTCTGTCTCACCGCTTTCGCTGTCGCCATTCTGAAGTCCCCACCCGATGGTTCGAACGAGCCTAGAGAGCTCCGTCCTAACATTCGATGAACCGCGGCATATGGGAGGCCCGCGCCTTAGCCCTTCCCGCAGCGCAGCAAATGCGCTACGGGCACGCGCGATCTAGCACCCCACAACTCGAGTATTTCGAATGAGCCTCCGCAACGTGGCCATCATCGCGCACGTCGATCATGGCAAGACCACCCTGGTCGACCAGCTTTTCCGCCAATCGGGCACCTTCCGCGACAATCAGCGCGTCGAAGAGCGCGCGATGGATTCGAACGACCTCGAGAAGGAGCGCGGGATCACGATTCTCGCCAAGCCGACCTCGATCGAGTGGGACGATCACAAGGGCCACAAGACCCGCATCAACATCGTCGACACCCCCGGCCACGCCGATTTCGGCGGCGAGGTCGAGCGAATCCTGTCGATGGTCGACGGGGTGATTCTGCTGGTCGATGCCGCCGAGGGCGCGATGCCGCAGACCAAGTTCGTCACCGGCAAGGCGCTGGCGCTGGGCCTGCGCCCGATCGTCGTCGTGAACAAGGTCGACCGTTCGGACGCGCGCATCCAGGAAGTGCTCGACGAGGTGTTCGACCTGTTCGTCTCGCTCGAAGCGACCGACGAGCAGCTCGATTTCCCGGTGCTCTACGCCTCGGGCCGCAACGGCTATGCCTCGACCGACGAGAACGCCCGCGAGGGCACGCTGACGCCGATGTTCGAGACGATCGTCAGCCACATCCCCGAGCCCGATGTCGATATCGACGCGCCGTTCACCTTCCTGGTGACCCTGCTCGATCGCGACAATTTCCTCGGCCGCATCCTTACGGGTCGGGTCAATTCGGGCACGGTCAAGCTCAACCAGCCGATCCATGCGCTCGATAACGACGGCAAGGTCGTCGAGACCGGGCGCGCGTCGAAGCTGATGTCGTTCCGCGGGCTCGATCGCGTGCCCGTCGAGGAGGCCAAGGCCGGCGACATCATCTCGATCGCGGGCATGACCACCGCGACCGTTGCCGACACGATCGCCGACACCAGCGTCACCGAGGCGCTCCACGCCCAGCCGATCGATCCGCCGACGCTGTCGATGCGCTTCGCCGTCAACGATTCGCCGATGGCGGGTCGCGAGGGCAGCAAGGTCACCAGCCGGATGATCCGCGACCGCCTGATGCGCGAGGCCGAGACCAACGTCGCCGTCAAGGTGACCGAGGCCGCCGATCGCGACAGCTTCGAAGTGGCGGGGCGCGGCGAATTGCAGCTCGGCGTGCTGATCGAGACGATGCGCCGCGAGGGCTTCGAGCTCGGCATCAGCCGCCCGCGCGTGCTGTTCGGCGAGGACGAGGACGGCAAGAAGACCGAGCCCTACGAAGTCGTCATCATCGACGTCGACGAGGAATATTCGGGCACCGTCGTCGAGAAGATGAACCTGCGCAAGGCCGAGATGACCGACATGCGCCCCTCGGGCGGCGGCAAGACGCGAATCACCTTCTCCGCGCCCTCGCGCGGCATGATCGGCTATCACGGCGAGTTCCTGTCGGACACGCGCGGCACCGGCATCATGAACCGGCTGTTCGAGCGTTACGGCCCGCACAAGGGCAATATCGAGGGCCGCAAGAACGGCGTGCTGATCTCGAACGGCGCGGGCGAGGCGAACAGCTATGCGCTCGGGCCCCTGGAGGAGCGCGGCATCCTGTTCGTCGGCCACGGCGAGACGCTCTACGAGGGCATGATCGTCGGCGAGAACGCCAAGACGGACGACCTCGAGGTCAATCCGATGAAGGCGAAGCAGCTGACCAACTTCCGCGCCTCGGGCGGCAAGGACGACGCGATCCGGCTCAGCCCGCCGAAGAAGATGACGCTGGAGCAGGCGATCGCCTATATCGACGACGACGAGATGGTCGAGGTGACGCCGAAGTCGATTCGCCTACGCAAGCGCCACCTCGATCCGCACGAGCGCAAGCGCGCGTCGCGGGCCAAGCAGGCGGCTTAACACCTATCGTCATTGCGAGCGCAGCGAAGCAATCCAGGAGCACGGCGGGGCGCTGGATTGCGTCGTCGCTACGCTCCTCGCAATGACGGTTGTTTGGTCGAAGGGTTCAGCCCTTCGCCATCGCCATCAGCGTCGCCCATTCGGCGGCGCTGACCGGCGACACCGACAGGCGCGACTGGCGGAGCATTTCCATGCCTGCCAGTTTCGGCTCGGCCTTCATCGCCTTGAGCGTGACGGGCGCCGCGAGCGCCTTGCCCGGCTTGACCTCGACCGAGGCCCACGATCCGTCCGCGCCGTCGGGCTGCCACGCGCGCGCAATCATCATCACGCCGACCGCGGCCTTTTCCCTGCCGCTATGGTAGAACAGCGCCTCGTCGCCGGGCTGCATCGCCTTCAGATGCAGCCGCGCGGCGGGGTTGCGGACGCCGTCCCACTCGGTCGCGCCGTCACGGACGAGATCGTCCCAGCTGTACGAATCCGGCTCCGATTTCATCAGCCAGTAAGCCATGTCGGCGCTCCATCAGGCTAAACGCGCGCTTAACGCGCCATTCCGCGCGAGTTCAGCACGACTCGCCTAGAAAGGAAACAGTGAGCCGGGCTCAAGCGTTTTACTCGTGTGTGCATCTTCGGACTCGCGCGTGAATTGGAGGTTCGACATGAAGACTATCGTAAAGAAGGCTGCTCTTGGCCTCGCGCTCGGCGCGACGGCGATCGGCATGACGGCGGCGCCGGCCCAGGCGCAGCGCTATTATCGTCATTATCATCATCATGGTGACACGACCGGCGCAGCGTTGCTCGGCGGCGTGATCGGCCTGGGCGTCGGCGCGGCGATCGCGTCGAGCAACAACGACCGCTATTACGACCGCGGCTATTATAACAACGGTTATTACGGCAACGGCTATTATAATAACGGCTATTATGCGCAGCCGGGCTATTACGCGCCGCGCCGCGTGTATCGCCAGCGTTGCTGGACCCAGTATCGCTATGATCCCTATTATGGCGGGGACGTTCCGGTTCAGGTTTGTCGCTGATAGCACACTGATAGCGACCGGAGGCGGCGCGGGCGCAAGCTCGCGCCGCTTTCCTTTTGCGTGGCCGCGGATTTTGCGCCATTAGCGCGCGCCATGACCGACAAGACCACAGACACCCCGCCCGATCACCTCTCGATCAATCCGCGCAGCCCGCATTTCGACCAAGCGGTGCTCGAGCGCGGCATCGGCATCCGCTTCAAGGGAAGCGAGCGCACCGATGTCGAGGAATATTCGATCTCCGAAGGCTGGATCCGCGTCGCGCTGGGCAAGAAGGTCGATCGCCACGGCCAGCCGCTGACGATCAAGCTGACTGGTCCGGTCGAGGCCTGGTATCAGGATGCGACGGCGGCAGGCGAGCCGCAGCCAGAGGGCTGATCAGGCGAGCTCGGTTTCGATCGCGCGCTGCACGCTGGCGCTAACCGGCTGCGCCGCCGCGTCGGGCATACGCTGCCAACCACCGACGCCAAGCATCTCGATCGGACGGTAGCGCGTCTTGTACGCCATCCGCTCCGATCCTTGAATCCAATAGCCAAGATAGACGTAAGGCAGCCCGACCGCGCGGGCGCGCAGGATGTGATCCATGATGATCACATTGCCCATCCCGCTGCGCGCTTCGGCGTCGGCGGCGAAGAAGCTGTAGATCATCGACAGGCCGTCGGCCTGCTGGTCGGTCAGGCAGGCGCCGATCAGGCGGCCGCGCTTGCCGCCGACGCTGGGCTCGCGATATTCGATGACGAACGAGTTGACCGGGCTGTGCTCGACCATGTCGGCATAGTCGCCCTCGTCCATCCCCGCCATGCCGCCGCCCGGGTGCCGGGCGGACAGATATTGGCGGAGTAGCTGGAATTGCTCGTCGGTCGCCCAGGGGCGGCACGCTGTGACTTCGAGGTCGGCGTTGCGCTTGAGCTGCTTGCGCTGGCTGGCATTGGCGCGGAATTCATCGGCGACGACACGCACCGAGACGCACGCCGAGCAGCCCGCGCAGCTCGGTCGGTAGGCGACCGACTGGCTGCGGCGAAAGCCGATTCGTCCGAGCGCGTCGTTGAGCTCGCCGGCGTGGGGGCCGGCGAGTTCGGTGAACACCTTCCGCTCCTGACGGCCCGGCAAATAGGGGCAGGGCGACGGGCTGGTGACGAAGAATCGCGGGAAACGAAACGGCGCGGACATGATCTTCGTCTCCCTGATCAGGCGCGGGGATCGCGCCGTCAGGAAGTAATATGAGTCATGTTCCGAAAGATGAAAAGGCGATTTACCATGATTGAAGGTTAACGCGCCGTCGGAGCTGTTTCAGAGCCCCGCATCATCCCCGTCGGATCGCCTCGGCGCCCCGGTGCGACCCGAGGGCTAACCAATATTGAAGAAACCCTTTGCGGGCGCCGAGGCGAACTCGGGAATGATGCTGCAAAGATTGTAACCGATCCGTAACCAGACTGACAGCGTTGCGGGAACGCTTCGTCGCGCCCCCGATTCAACTCGTCACATTTATCGCAAGGGAGACCTCAGGCGAGTTCGACCTGGCTGACCTCGTAATGCGCGTCGCGTAGCGCCTGGACGAGGCGTTCGAGGTGCTTGGCATCGCGCGTCTCGCACTCGATGTCGGTGATCAGGCCCTTGGCCGGCAGCGTGGTGAAGACGCGCTGGTGATAGACTTCGATGATGTTGACGCGCTGCTGTTCGAAGATGTGCGCCACCTTGAACAAGGCGCCGGGCTGGTCCTGCAGGCGGATGCGCAGCCGCGCGAGGCGGCCCGAGCGGGCGAGGTCGCGCAGCAGCACGTTGGCGAGCAGGCGGGTGTCGATGTTGCCGCCGCACAAGACGACGCCACAGGTCTTGCCACGGAAGCGATCGGGATAAGAGAGAAGGGCGGCGAGACCGGCAGCGCCCGCTCCCTCGACCACGGTCTTCTCGATCTGGAGGAGCAGACTGACGGATTCCTCCAGGCTGCGTTCGCTGACCAGCACGATATCGTCGACCTGCGCCTCGACCATCCGCGCGGTTATCCCGCCGGGTTCCTTGACCGCGATGCCCTCGGCGAGCGTGTCGCCGGCGCAGGCCATCTGCGTGCCGTTGAGGCGATTGAACATCGAAGGAAACAATTCGGCCTCGACGCCGATCACTTCGATAGGATGATCCGCGGCCTTGGCGACGGTCGACATGCCCGAGATGAGCCCGCCGCCGCCGATCGGGGTGACGAAGGTGTCGATGCTCGGCACGTCCTCGAGCATTTCGAGCGCGGTCGTGCCCGCGCCGGCGATGATCCGCGGATCGTCGAACGGGTGGACGAAGGTGTAGCCGTGCGCCGCCTCGAGTTCGCGGGCATGCGCATAAGCGGCGTCGAACGTGTCGCCGAACAAGACGACCTGGGCGCCGTGGCCCTCGGTCTGCGTCACCTTCACCGTCGGGGTGTTGGTCGGCATGACGATCACCGAACGGATACCGAGGCGGTTGGCGTGGTAGGCGAGACCCTGCGCGTGGTTGCCGGCCGAGGCGGCGATGACGCCCTTTGCACGGGCTTCGTCGTCCAGTTGCAGCAGTGTGTTGAGTGCGCCGCGTTCCTTGTACGCGGCGGTGAACTGCAGGTTCTCGAACTTGAGATAGACCGTTGCTCCGGTCATTTCGGAGAGCGTGCGGCTGATCAGCGTCGGCGTGCGGACGATCGCGTCGCGGATGCGCGCGTGCGCGGCGCGGACGTCTTCCATGGTGACCGGCAGGTCGACGGGCTGGGCTTGGGCGTTGGTGGCCATTGTGATCGCGGCCTAGACCATCTGGCGTCGCGGGGAAACACGGCTTATGCGCTTGACCCCATGGCACGACAGGTAACGGGTACGGGCGCAGCGCGCCGATGGGCGATGCGGCTGGTGGGGGCGGGCATCGCGGCACTGATCGCGGCGAGCCCGGCATTGGCCGATGCGTTGATCGACAACGTCAACGGCGTGGCGCTCGATAAAAACGGCAAGGTGCTTCATTTCACCGGGCTGCTGATGACGCCCCAGGGCAAGATCACCAAGCTGCTCGGCGATCACGACAAGCGGCCCGACAAGCTCGACTGGCGCACCGACATGCACGGCAAGGTGATGCTGCCGGGCTTCATCGACGCACATGGACACGTCATGGACCTGGGCTTCCGCAGCATGGAAGTCGACCTGTCCGACACGCATTCGCTGGCCGAGGCGAAGGCCAAGATCGCCGCTTATGTGGCGGCCAATCCGGACAGGAAATGGATCATCGGCGGCGGCTGGAACCAGGAGCAATGGGGGCTGGGCCACTTCCCGACCGCGGCCGACCTCGATGCGGTGGTGAGCGACCGCCCGGTGGTGCTCGATCGCATCGACAGCCACGCGGTGTGGGTCAATTCGGCGGCGATGAAGGCGGCGAACATCACGCCTGCCACCAAGGCGCCGCCGGGCGGGCAGATCGTGGGCGGCGTGTTCGTCGATGCCGCGCGCCAGATGATCGAGAAGGCGTTGCCGCAGCCGTTGGCGCGCGAACGCGACGCGGCGTTCGTCCGCGCGCAGAACCTGCTGCTGTCGAACGGCATCACCGCGACCGACGACATGCGCGAGACACTGGCCGACTGGCTGACGATCCGTCGCGCCGGCGACGCCGGCAATTTGCGTATGCGCATCGTCAGCTATGCCGACAGCATCGAGACCGCGAACCTGACCGCGGGCAATGGCCCGTCGCCATGGCTCTATGACGGCATGCTCAAGATGGTCGGCGTCAAGATTTTCGCCGATGGCGCGCTGGGGTCTCGCGGCGCTTGTCTGAAAGCGCCCTATACCGACGATCCGAAAAACAGCGGCACCTGCCTGCTGACCGACGACCAGCTCCGCAACACGATGAGCCGCGCGGCGATGGATGGCTTCCAGATCGCGGTTCACGCGATCGGCGATAAAGCGAATGCCGAGGTGTTGGGCGCGATCGATGCGCTCGCCGACACCTACAAGGGCGACCGCCGCTGGCGGATCGAGCACGCCCAGATCGTCGATCCCGCCGACCTGCCGCAATTCGCCAAGCACGGCACGATCGCCTCCATGCAGCCGATCCATGCGGTGTCGGACATGCACATGGCCGAGGCGCGGCTCGGGCCCGATCGGCTGGCGGGCGCCTATGCGTGGAAATCGATGCTCGACAACAGGGTGCCGCTGGCGTTCGGATCGGATTATCCCAACGACGATTTCAATCCGTTTCACGGCTGGGCCGCGGCCTTCACCCGGCAGGACGCGCAGGACCTGCCGTTCGGGGGCTGGCAGCCGCAGCAGCGCATCACCAAGGAACAGGCGTGGCGCGCCTACACGCAGGGCGCCGCCTATGCGAGCTTCTCCGAGGATCAGTACGGCACGCTGGCGCCAGGGCAGTGGGCTGATTTCATCATCGTCGATACCGATCCGACGCTGGCGAGCCCGAGCCAGCTCAGGAACACCAAGGTCGAACAGACCTGGGTCGGCGGCCGCATGATGTGGTCGAGCGGGCAGGGCAGTGGAGCACGCGCCGCCGACTCGCGATAGCGGCATCGTCGGGCTGTGAAGTGGAGAAAGTGGAGAGCGTTGCGGGGGTTTGCCTGGTATCGCGCCTGCGAAGCCCCGCTCGGGCACCGCGAGGCGACGCCGACGCGCCACCGAGGTCACACCCGAGCGACGCATGCGAAACGCCCGGGCAACAGGTGAGCGACGCTTCGCGCCGCCGACGCGCCATTCAGACCTCGCCCTGGCGCCGACGAGGCGTCGATCGCTTGCGGTTGATGGCAGGAGCGGCTGCGGTTGCATCGTCGAGGATAGACCAGAACAAATCCAACATTGGTAGAGGGGATGCGCGCGCATTCCTCCCACGTCATGCTGGACTTGGTTCAGCATCCATGGTGCTTCGGGTCGGCAGAGCGGGCGGGTCGCTATTGGCCGACGACAGCAAAAATAACCGCGGCGCGGGAGGTATTTGTCGGTCCATGGATGCTGAAACGAGTTCAGCATGACGGTGTGTGGGGGAGGGGCGATGCGTGAGCGGACGCCGGCGGTGTATATGCTGACCAACCAGAAGGGCGGCGCACTATACACTGGTGTTACGTCGGACCCGTTGGCACGGATCGCCCAACATCGCACGGGCAGCGTTCCTGGTTTCGCTGCTCGCTACCGGCTCAAACGTCTCGTCCATATCGAGTTCTTCGGAGACATGGAGAATGCGATCCTGCGTGAGAAGCAGATCAAACGCTGGCATCGTGATTGGAAGATCAGGCTGATAGACGAGAGCAATCCGGATTGGCACGATCTGGCGATCGATTATGGGTTAGATCCGTTGTGAGAAATTTGCCTTCCTCTCCAGATCGTCATGCTGAACTTGGTTCAGCATCCATGGACCGACAGATGGCTAAGCATGGTGGGGGTTTTGTGCGAGGCGGGAGCCACATATCGCGCCCCGAATGCCTCGGATTGCCGTAGCGCCATGGATGCTGAAACAAGTTCAGCATGACGAGGGTGGTTAGGTGAAGGGGGCAATCCCCAACAAAAAGAAAGGCCGCGGCGCCCCCCGACGCTGCGGCCTTTCCGTCAGGTGACGATCTTTAACGCGTACTCAGGCGACCGCGGCCTGTTTCTCTTCCTCGATGTCGCGCAGCACATAGCCGCGGCCCCACACCGTTTCGATGTAATTGTCGCCATCGCACGCCATCGACAGCTTCTTGCGCAGCTTGCAGATGAACACGTCGATGATCTTGAGCTCGGGCTCGTCCATCCCGCCATAGAGATGGTTGAGGAACATTTCCTTGGTCAGCGTGGTGCCCTTGCGCAGCGAAAGCAGCTCGAGCATCGCATATTCCTTGCCGGTCAGGTGGACGCGCGCACCGTCGACCTCGACCGTCTTGGCATCCAGGTTCACCGCCAGCTTGCCGGTCTTGATCACCGACTGCGAATGGCCCTTCGAGCGGCGCACCACGGCGTGGATGCGCGCGACGAGCTCTTCGCGGTGGAACGGCTTGGTGACGTAATCGTCGGCGCCGAATCCAAAGCTGCGGACCTTCGAATCCATCTCGTTGATGCCCGACAGGATGAGCACCGGCGTCTGCACACGGGCGACGCGGAGCTTCTTGAGGACGTCGTAACCGTGCATGTCGGGCAGGTTGAGATCGAGACAGATGATGTCGTAATCGTACAATTTGCCGAGATCCAGGCCTTCTTCGCCCAGGTCGGTCGTGTAGACGTTGAACCCTTCGGACGAGAGCATCAGCTCGATCGCCTTGGCCGTTGTCGGCTCGTCTTCGATCAGCAACACGCGCATTCGCTGTTCCCCTGTCTTCGTCGCCCAACGACCCCTCGTCCCGGCGAACCCCGACTATTCATTAACCAAACGAGTTCTGAAGGCAAAAGGTTAATTTCGCCTTAAGCCGCTGGAATCCGCGAGTCGTTGTTAATCGCGGCACTGGCCCGCTCCCCCACCCGACCACCCACGGCAGTATTCTATGGGTGGTCGGGTGGGGGAGCGGGCTGGTGCGGCACCCGGCGTCAGCCGGTCAGGAATCATGCTCCTCAGTCGGCAATTCGACATCTTCGCCGACCATCTCGCGCAGGTAGAGCGTGCGGACGAGGGTGAAGATCACGACGAGCATCGCCGCCGAAAAGAACAGGGCATAGAGCCCGAACACGATCCCGATGCTGATGATCGAGAACAGCGTGACGGCGGGCGGGATGTCGATCACGCGGTGCTGGACGAACGGCGTGATGAAGTTCGACTGGATCAGGCGCACGGCGGCATAAGTGATCAGCGTGCCGATCACCGAATGCGTCGATACGGTGGCGGCGAGGCCGAGCGCGGGCAGCATCGCCGCGGTCGGGCCGATATAGGGGACGAACTCGCTCAAGCCGGCGAGCAGGCCGAGCGCGGCGGACGACGGGACGCCGGCGATCCACAGCCCGAGCCCGACCAACACGCCCATCGTCGTCATCAGGATCAGCTGTGTGCGTAGCCACAGGCGGAGCGTGTCGGACACATCCTCGAGCGCGTCGGCGAAGGCGGGGCGCTGCGGCTTGGGTACGAGCAGCAGCAGCCCGCGCTTGTAGATATGGGGATTGGCGGAAAAGAAGATCGCACCGACGATCAGCAGGACGATGTTGAGCAGCAGCGTGCCCGCGCCGGCTACAATGCCGCCGACGTCCTGCGCCGCTTTCGAACCGGCATAAGCGGCCTCGACCGCGCTCACCAGTTTGGCGCCGATCGGCGATTGCGACAGCCAATGCGCGAGCTGGTCGATCATCCCCGGCGCGCGCGAAACGAGCAGGTTGATCTGCGGCGCGAACTGGACGCCGAACAGCCAGAACAGGAAGCCGACCAGGGCGAGCGCGGTGATCATCCCCGCGCCGAGCGCGACCTTGGGTGGCAGCCGCAGGCGCTTCTCATAGCCCTCGGCGATGGCGTGGATGGTGATCGCGCCGAGGCTCGATCCAAAGGCGAGGATCAGCATGTCGCCGGCGCGGACGAGCGCCCACAACACCGCGGCGATGGCGACGACGATCAGGACACGGCGGACGAAACGCGCGTCGGCGTCGTCGGGGCGGAGGCGACTCATGCCGCAGAAACGCCGCGATGGCGGAAGCGCTCCGCGAGGAACGCGATCAGCGCCTCGACGCGCGCGGGCCGCAGCGAACTCGGCGGGGTGAGGAGGTGGAGCGCGATCGCCGGTGGCGCCCAGTCGGCGAGGATCGTCTCGAGCGAGCCTGATGCGAGATCGTCGCCGACGATGAAATCGGGGAGTCGCGCGATGCCGAGCCCGGCGCGCAGCGCGGGCAGCATCGCGTCGCCGCTGTTGGTCATCAGCGGGCCGGTCGGGCGCACCGCGGCTTCCTCGCCGCCGGGGCCGGCGAAGCGCCAAACGCCGCCCGGCGCGTTGGTGTAGCCGAGGCAGGCATGGTCGGCGAGCTGCGCGGGGTGGCTGGGGCGGCCGTGCGCGTCGAGATAGGCGGGGGAGGCGATGCAGTGGACCGCGATCCCGCACAGCCGGCGGGCGCGTAGTGAGCTGTCGGGGAGGTCGGCGATCCTGAGCGCGATGTCGAAGCCGTCGGCGACGATGTCGACGCGCGCGTCGGAGAGGTGGAGGTCGATCTGAATCGCCGGGTTGGCGGCGAGAAACTCGGCGATGACGGGGGCGAGATAGGTCATCCCGAAGGTCATGGGCGCGGCGACACGGATCAGCCCGGCGGGCGCGGTGGTGGTGTCGTGCGCGGCCTCCTCGGCGCATTGCGCCTCGGCGAGGATGCGCTGCGCGTGTTCGGCGAGCGTCTTGCCGCTTTCGGTCAGGGTTAGCTTCCGAGACGTGCGGTGGAACAGGCTGACGCCGAGATGCGCCTCGAGCCGCGCGATCGCCTTCGAGACGGTCGCCTTGGAAACGCCGATCGCATCGGCCGCCGCGCTGAACGAGCGGTGCTCGACGACGCACGCGAAGATCGCCCAGGCTTCGAGATCGGGCAGGCGGGCCATCGGTCGTCCTCCGCGTCGGAGTGCGGACTATAGAATGCTCGTCAATGGAAACAATCCGTTTCCACCGTTTCTGTTTTCAATCCCCTCCCGTGCCCTATCTTCCAGGGCAAGCAATCCTTCGGGAGATCACCGATGATCGAAAAACGACCCTTCGCCAGCCTTGGCCACGCCGATCACGGTTGGCTCAACGCGCGGCATCATTTCAGCTTCGCCAATTATTACGACTCCGCCCGCATGGGCTGGGGCGCGATCAGGGTGTGGAACGACGACGAGATCGGCGCCAATTCGGGCTTCCCGCCGCATCCGCACAAGGACATGGAGATCATCACCTATGTCCGCTCGGGCGCGATCACGCACCAGGATTCGATGGGCAATCAGGGCAAGACCGGCGCCGGCGACGTCCAAGTGATGAGCGCGGGCACCGGCGTGCGGCATGCCGAATACAATCTCGAAGCCGAGCCGACGACTTTGTTCCAGATCTGGATCGAGCCCAAGCGGCAGGGCGGTAGCCCGTCCTGGGGCGCGAAGCCGTTTCCAAAGGGTGATCGCTCGGGCAAGTTCGTGACGCTCGCCAGCGGGTTCGAAGGCGACGAAGGCGCGTTGCCGATCCGGGCCGACGCCCGCGTGCTCGGCGCGACACTGAAGAAGGGCGAGAGCTTGACGCATTCCGTGGGCGACGGGCGGCACGCCTATCTCGTCCCCGCGACCGGGGCGATCGAGATCAATGGCGAACGGTTCAACGCCCGCGACGGCGCGGCGCTGTCGGGCGGCCAGACCGTCACCATCACGGCGCTCGAAGACGCCGAAATCGTCCTCGTCGACGCCGACTGAACAGCCCTCCCGCTTGCGGGAGGGGCAAGGGGAGGGCTTGTCCTTCCGCTCCCTCGCGACAGGCCCTCCCCCGACCCCTCCCGCTAGGCGGGAGGGGAGAAGAAAGGAAATCACATGACCAAGGTCCTCGTCCTCTATTATTCGTCCTACGGCCATATCGAGCAGATGGCCGACGCGGTCGCCGAGGGTGCGCGCGCCGGTGGCGCCGAGGTCGACATCCGCCGCGTGCCCGAAACGGCGCCGAAGGAAGTCATCGAGGCGGCGCATTTCAAGACCGATACCGCGCATCCGGTGATCGAAGGGCCCGACGCGCTGGCCGATTATGACGCGATCGTCGTCGGCGCCCCGACCCGCTACGGCCGGATGCCGAGCCAGATGGCGGCGTTCTGGGATACCACTGGCGGCATCTGGATGCGCGGCGCCCTGATCGGCAAGGTAGGTGGCGCGTTCACCTCGACGGCGAGCCAGCATGGCGGCCAGGAAACGACGTTGTTCTCGATTCTGACGAACCTGCTCCATCACGGCCTGACGATCGTCGGACTCGATTACGGCTTCCAGGGCCAGATGGGTGTCGACGAGGTCCGTGGCGGCTCGCCTTACGGCGCGACGACGATCGCCGATGGCGACGGCAGCCGCCAGCCGCACGCGGAAGAACTCGATGCGGCGCGCTATCAGGGCAAGCGGATCGCCGAGACTGCCGCCAAGCTCAAGGCATAAGCGTCGGCGCCGCCGTCCCGCTAATGGGCGGCGGCGCCACCGACGCCAGCGTTCGTTCGGACACCGTCTCTGCCGGCACCGGGGGCTGTGCGACCACGCGGACGACGATCGTCGGGATGCGCGGGTTGGCGGGGAATTGCCCTCGCGCATCGGCGAACAACGCGCGCGCCGCCAGCGCGCCGGGTTCCGAATTGCTCGTGCCGACCCAGCGCCAGTGCCACGGCTCCCACGTCACGCCCTGGCTGTTGGCCTGCGGGAACGACAGCTCGAAGCCGTAATCGGGCGCGTTGAGGAGCAGCCACTGCCCGATCGGGCTGCTCGCGATGCACGGATCGACGTCGGGGCAATGGCCTTCCGGCCGCTCGCCGAAATCGATCGCATAGCCGGTGCCGTGCTCGCTATGTCCGGGTGGCGCGACGCTCTCCGCGCGGGCGGCAGGATCGACGCATGGTTTGCCGCGCGCCCGCGCCTCGCAAAACACGCGCTGCTGATGGGCGATCGAGCGGAAGCACGAAACGCCGCGCAGTTCGCCGCCGAGATGCGCGTCGTCGACCGCGGCGATCAGCCGGGTGAGATCGGGGATCATCGCCGCCTGCACCTCACATGGCTGGCCGACCGCGAAGCCCTTGGGCGCCTCGACCAGGGTGCTCGGGTCGGTTTCGCTATAAGGCAGGTGACCGTAAAGGCGCGTGTCGGGCGAGGGCACGGCCTGCGCGAAAGCCGGCGCCGCCGCGGCCGTCATCACGGCAAGCGCCGCAAACAGGATCGCGCGCATTCGGATCATCGTCATTCCTTTACACGGCCCTGCGGTTATGCGCTCTGGCATGGCGGCGCGCGCGGTGGCAAGGGGAGCAGATCATGCTCAGCGACCGAATTCTCTTCATCGACGG
>JBQCHO010000020.1:0-12424 GCA_051954635.1 Sphingomonas sp.
CGAGAGGGCGACACCCCTCCGTCGCGCTATGCGTGCCACCCCCCTTGCAGGGGAGGATCGAGCTGGCTCAACTCTCCCGCCGATCAAGCAGATCGCGGACCTTGGCAGCGAGGTCGGTGTAGGTAAAGGGCTTGGTCAAGAGCTCGACGCCCGGATCGAGGCGGCCGTGGTGGACGATCGCGTTGCGGGCATAGCCGGTCGTGAAAAGCACCTTGAGGTCGGGGCGCAGCGACAGCGCGGCCTCGGCGAGCATCGCTCCGGTCATGCCGCCGGGCAGCACGACATCGCTGAACAGCAGGTCGACATGGACGTCCTTGCGCTCGAGCACGGCAAGGGCAGCGGCGCCGTTGGCCGCTTCGATCACCTGATAGCCGAGTTCGCGCAGCGAATCGGCCGAATAGGCGCGGACGTCGTCATCGTCTTCGCAAACCAGGATGGTTTCGGCGGCACTCCCTTCGGGAACCGGGCCGCGGGCGAGAACAGCGCGATCCTCCCCCGCGTCGCCGAGATAGCGCGGGAGGTAGATCTTGATCGTCGTACCGTGGTTCGCTTCGGAATAGATGCGGACATGGCCGCCCGACTGCTTGATGAAGCCATAGACCATCGAGAGGCCAAGCCCGGTGCCCTTGCCGACTTCTTTGGTCGTGAAGAACGGCTCGAACGCGCGGGTCAGCGTGTCCTCGGTCATGCCTTCGCCGGTGTCGGAAACGCAGATCAGGACATATTGGCCAGGCGAAACCTCGACATCGCGGGCGGCATAGCCGCGGTCGATATGCGTGTTGGCGGTCTCGATCGTCAGCTTGCCGCCGTGCGGCATCGCGTCGCGGGCGTTGATCGCGAGGTTGAGGATCGCGGTCTCAAGCTGGTTGGGATCGACCTCGATCGGCCACAGACCGGCTGCCTGCACCGTTTCGACCTCGGTCATTTCGCCGAGCGTCCGATGCAGCATCTCCGACATGCCGGCGATCAGTCGATTGGCGTCGACACGGGTAGGCTGCAGCGGCTGGCGCCGCGAGAAGGCGAGCAGGCGTTGCGTCAATACCGCAGCGCGATTGGCACCGCGCATCGCGTTATCGGCGGCGCGGTGAAGGCGCGCCGAATCGTCAGGCAAGGTCCGCTGAATGATATCGAGATTGCCGGTAACAATCTGCAGCAAATTATTGAAATCATGGGCGACACCCCCGGTCAGCTGACCGAGCGTCTCCATCTTCTGCGACTGACGCAGCGCGTCTTCGGCGGTGCGCAGCGCAGCGGTCGCCTCCTTTTCGGCGGTGATGTCGCGCGCGACGCAATAGATCAGGTCGCCTTCCGGCACGGCGGTCCACGCAAACCAGTGATAATTGCCGTCGCGATCACGGAAGCGATTTTCGAAACGCATCGTTGGCGCGCCATTGGCGAGCTTTGACACCTCCGATCGCGTCACGATCTGGTCTTCGGGATGTTCGAGCCATTCGGACGTCTTTCCGACAAGCTCATCCTGACGCCAGCCGAGAATTTCGGTCCAGGCCGGGCTGGCAGCGAGCCAAACTCCGTCGGTACGCGCGACCAGAAATGGATCGCGCGCGAGCGTCCACAGTCGATCGCGATCACGCAGCGCGGTCTGTTCGGAAATGACGCGCTTGGTCGTCTCGCTGACGATGCACAATACACCGCCGACCGAGCCGTCGTCGTCACGGATCGGTGAATAGGAAATATCGAAATAGACGGTCTCGCCGCCGCCGCCATGCCGCTCGATGTAGAACGGCCGGTCCTTGGCGTGGAACGTCTCGCCGGTTTTGCGGACATTGGCGAGCAGCGGGCCGAGATCGTCCCACAGTTCGGCCCAGCCTTCGCTTGCGGGCCGCCCGAGCGCCGCGGGGTGCTTGTCGCCGATGGTCGGAGCGTATTGCTCATTGTAGAGCGCGCAGAATTGCTCGCCCCAGAACATCACGATCTCGGCCTTGGAAGGGAGGATGAGGTTCAGCGCATTGTGCAACGCCTGCGACCAGCCATCCGGCGACCCGAGCGGTGACGTCATGGCGTCGAGCGCCGCTATCTGCTTGCCGATGTCACCGGGAAATGAAGTTGAAGGATGGCGCAGGGCAGGGGCGGGCTCGCCGGACACGTATCGATTTCCCCAAGGAAACAAGTGGGGCGACAACGAAACCGAGACCGATCCGTTGCACCGTTTCGACATTTTTGCGAAAGAGTTGCAAAAAAGACAAACGCCCGGACCGCGATCGCGATCCGGGCGCCTGCGTGACGATTGCTCGTCAGCCCCCTTGTCTCGTTACCACTACGACGCTGAACCATTGCTGGCTGCGGAGCGGGAACTCCCCGAACCCGGCTTTTGCCTGAGCTTCAGTACGTTCGACGCTATTGGGTCGCGGCGATCTTGTCACCGTAAATCCCCCGTTCATCCTTCGATTGCCGGAGTCCTGTGTCGAATGCGCAACAGCCGAGCGGGCGTTGCCAGCCCGGGGCGGCTCGCCTAGAGCAGCCCCAAACCGCAACCTACCGGGGCAGGACCGCGCCGATATCATGATACTTTCTCGGTACGAACGGATGATCGCGCGGCGCTATCTGCTGCCAGGCAAGGGCGAGCGCTTCATCGGGCTGGTGGCGGGCTTCAGCGTCGGCGCGGTGATGCTCGGCGTCGCCGCGCTCGTCATCGTGATGAGCGTGATGAACGGCTTTCGCGCCGAACTGTTCGACAAGAGTGTGGGGCTGAACGGCCAGGCGGTCGTCCAGGGGTTCAACAACCAGCTGCCCGACTGGCGCATGGTGCAGCGCGAGGCCAAGGCGATCCCCGGCGTCACCGGCGCGATCCCGCTGATCGAGCAGCCGCTGTTCGCCAGCCTCAACGGGCGCACCGAGCCGATCCTGCTGCGCGGGATGGACGTGCCCGACATCGTCAACAACAAGACGATCGACGGCAAGGTGCTGATGGGGTCGCTGTCGAGCCTCAAGCCCGGCAACAACGTCGTCGCGATCGGATCGCGGTTGGCTGAATCGCTCGGCGCCGAGGTCGGCAGCCAGATCACCATCGTCAATCCGCAAGGCCCGACGACCCCTTTCGGAACGATGTTCCGCAGCGTCTCCTACACCGTCGGCGCGATCTTCGAGATCGGCGTGTACGATTACGACAAGGCCTATGTGCTGATGCCGCTGACCGACGCGCAGAAGCTGCTGCTGATGGGCGATACGGTCGGCATGGTCGAGATCAACACGGTCAACGCCGACAAGGTTCAGGACATTCTTCAGCCGCTCAAGCCGAAGATCGAGACGATCGGGATCATCCAGACTTGGCAGGAAATGAACGCCGAATTGTTCAAGGCGCTGCAGATCGAGCGCGTCGCGATGTTCACGATCCTGTGCATCATCATCCTGGTCGCGGCGTTCAACATCGCTTCGTCGCTGATCATGCTGGTGCGATCGAAGACTCGCGACATCGCCATCCTCAGGACGATGGGGGCGAGCAGGGGGGCGATGCTGCGCATCTTCATGACCGTGGGCACGGTGATCGGCGTGACCGGCATCGTGCTCGGCCTGGCGATCGGGTTCCTGTTCCTGTTCTACCGGCAGGGCGTGGTCAATTTCGTGCAGCTGATCACCGGGCAGAATTTGTGGGATCCCTCGATCCGGTTCCTGACCGAATTGCCGTCCAAGCCCGACCCCGTCGAGATCGTGATGATCGTCGTCGTCGCGCTGCTGATGAGTTTCCTGGCGACGCTCTACCCGGCCTTCAAGGCGGCGAGCACCGATCCGGTCGAGGTGCTGCGTTATGAGTGAGGCGATCCTTCAGACGACGGGGCTGACGCGCAGTTTCGAGCAGGGCGGCGAGACGATCGACGTGCTGCGCGGAGTCAATCTGGCAATCGCGCCGGGCGAGATCGTCGCGCTGCTCGGGCCATCGGGATCGGGCAAGTCGACCTTGCTCCAGGCGGTCGGGCTGCTCGAAGGCGGGTTCGGCGGGTCGATCCGCATCAAGGGGGTCGAGGCGGTCGAGCTCGATGCCGCGGGGCGCACCGACATGCGCCGCGAGCAACTCGGCTTCGTCTACCAGTTCCACCATCTGCTGCCCGATTTCACCGCGACCGAGAATGTCGTCCTGCCGCAGCTGATTCGCGGCACCGATCCGGCGGCGGCGCGCGAGCGGGCGGAGTCGCTGCTGAGCGCACTCGGCCTTGCGCACCGACTGACGCATCGGCCATCGCAATTGTCGGGCGGTGAGCAACAGCGCGTCGCAGTGGCGCGGGCGCTCGCCAATCAACCGGCGCTGGTGCTCGCCGACGAGCCGACCGGCAATCTCGACGAGCATACCGCAGACGTGGTGTTCGCCGAATTCCTGCGGCTGGTCCGCCACGAAGGCTCGGCGGCGCTGGTCGCGACGCACAACGAGCGGATCGCGGCGAAGATGGACCGGATCGTCACGCTCCACGACGGGCATCTCGAGTGAGCGACGCCTGGCGTGAGACGCCGACGCTGGTCGGCCGCCACGTCACGCTGCGGCCGCTCGGGCGTGAGGATCGCGAGGGTATCCTTGCGGCGTTCGCCACCGGGCTCGATGGTGCGTTCGCCACGATGGTGCCGAACGCGGCGACGATCGACGGTTGGTACGAGCGGCTCGAGCGCGAGCGCGAGGCGGGGAGAGCATTGCCGTTCACGGTGATCGATGCGGCGGGCCAGATTGCGGGTGTGGCGCGGCTGATGCGGATGAGCGCGGTCAATCGCCGCGTCGAGATCGGCGGGACGGTCTATGCGAAGCGCGTGCAGCGGACCGGGCTCAACACCGAAGCCAAGCTGATGTTGCTCAGCCACGCCTTCGAGGTGCTCGGCTGCCAATGCGTGCAATTGCGCACCGACTGGCTCAACCGCGCGTCAAGGCGGGCGATCGAGCGGCTCGGCGCGAAGCAGGACGGCGTGCTGCGCGGGCATATGGTGATGGGCGATCGCTTGCGCGACACCGTGGTCTATTCCATCCTAGCGCACGAATGGCCCGGCGTGCGGCGCAATCTGCGGACGCTGCTCGCCGCGCATGAGGAGACGGCGACATGACGACGATCACCGATTTTCAGGTGCGCGCGGCGGACGGGTCGGCGGTCGATCTGTCGGCTTATGCGGGCAAGGTGCTGCTTATCGTCAACACCGCCTCGAAATGCGGCTTCACGCCGCAATATGAAGGGCTGGAGGCGCTGCATCGGCAATACAGTGAGGGCGGGTTCGAGGTGCTCGGTTTTCCATGCAACCAGTTCGGCGCGCAGGAGCCGGGCGATGCGCCGGAAATCGCAAATTTCTGTTCGCTGACCTATGACGTGACGTTCCCGGTGTTCGCAAAGATCGACGTCAACGGTGACAGGGCCGATCCGCTCTACACCGAGCTCAAGCGGCAGGCGCCGGGGTTGCTCGGCTCGAAGGCGATCAAGTGGAACTTCACCAAGTTCCTGGTCGATCGCAGCGGCAAGGTCGTCGATCGCTACGCGCCGACGACGAAGCCCGAGGATATCGCCAAGGATATCGAGAAGCTGCTCTGACCTAGACGGCGAACGCGGCGGTGCCTTTGCGGTGGTGGCTCGCGCGCGACACTTCGACGACGCCGGCAAACAGGAAGCTGATGCCGAGGATGTAGCCGGGCAGCGTCAGCGCGGTCCAGGAAATGGTGCCAAGGATCAGCAGCGCGAGGATCACGTTGACCACACCGAGCGCGATCATCCAGCCGCGGTGGCGCGGGAAGCGGACGCCCCACAGGAACTCCATCACCCCGCGCAGCGCCAGCCAGATCGCCACCACCAGCGTCAGCGACAGCGCGCCCGAGGCGGGATCGAACACCATGATCGCGCCGATCACCAGCGACACGAAACCGAACATGATGGCGTAGAAGCGTCCCTCGCGCGCGCCGCCCATCGCGCCCGCGGCGATCGAGGCGATGCCGGCGAGGAGGAAGAATGCCCCGATGACCACGGTGGCAGCGAAGGTCGCTGAAAAGGGCCAGACGAACGCGGCAAATCCGAGCAGCAGCGACAAGATGCCGTAGGCCATCAGCCAACCCCAGCCCGCCCCGACCCGCCGTGGTCCCTGGTATAACGCTTCGTCCATGAATTGCCTCCTTTCACCGCCAACGACGCGATTGCTCCACAGGTTCCACGGGTGATGGGAGGTTCACAGAATCACCGGCACGCTGCATAGTCGGGAAATGCCGCATTCCGCCTTCGTGCCCCTTCGTATCTTTTCGTCCTACACCATGCTCGACGGCGCGATCGAACCGAAGGCGATCGCCAAGCGCGCGCAGGAGCTGGGCTTTCCCGCCGCGGCGCTGACCGATCGCAACGGTCTCTATGCGGCGATGGCGTTTTCGGATGCGTGCAAGGGCGCGGGCGTCCAGCCGGTGATCGGTACGATGCTCGCGGTCAAGCGGCCCGACATGCCCGAAGGCGTCGACGCGCCGCTCGATTGGCTGGCGCTATATGCACAGGACGCAAGCGGATACGACAATCTGTGCGCGCTTGTCAGCCGCGCGCATCTCGACCGGCCGATCGAGCAGCCCGCGCATGTCGATTTCGCCGATTTCGACGGGCGGACCGACGGCCTGATTGCGCTGACCGCGGGGCGCGAGGGCGGGCTGGCGCGGCTGTTCGCCGAGGAGCAGCATGAGCGCGCGCTGGCTTATGCCCATCGCCTGCAAGGGCTGTTCGGCGATCGGCTCTATATCGAGCTGACGCGGCGGCTCGACGAGATCGAGGGGCGCGCCGAGCCGCACCTGCTCGACCTCGCTTACGATCGCCATCTGCCGCTGGTCGCGACCAACCCGTGCTGCTTCGCCGAAGCTGAGTTCAGCGAAGCGCATGACGCCATGCTGTGCATCGCCAATTCGACCTATGTCGCAAGCGAAGACCGCCCGCGCTCGTCGCCCGATGCCTGGATGAAGCCCGCGCGCGAGATGCGCGAGCTGTTCGCCGACCTGCCCGAAGCGATCGCGAACACGTTGGTCGTCGCTCAACGCTGCGCGGTGGCGGCGCCCAAGCGCAAGCCGATCCTGCCCAGCCTCGCCGGCGACCGCGAGGGCGAGGCGACCAAGCTGCGCGATGATGCGCGCGCGGGGCTCGCCGATCGGCTCGCCAAGATCGCGGCGATCGAGGGCGCACCGCTCAGCGACGAGCGCCGCCAGGCCTATGCCGAGCGGCTCGAGTTCGAGCTCGACATCATCATTCAGATGGGCTTCCCCGGCTATTTCCTGATCGTCGCCGACTTCATCAAATGGGCCAAGGATCACGACATTCCGGTTGGCCCGGGCCGCGGTTCGGGCGCGGGCTCGGTGGTCGCCTGGTCGCTGACGATCACCGATCTCGATCCGCTGCAATTGGGGCTGCTGTTCGAACGCTTCCTCAACCCCGAGCGCGTGTCGATGCCCGATTTCGACATCGATTTCTGCGAAACCCGGCGCGGCGAAGTGATCCGCTACGTGCAGGAGAAATACGGCCGCGATCAGGTCGCGCAGATCATCACCTTCGGTAAGCTGAAGGCGCGCGCGGTGCTCAAGGATACGGGGCGCGTGCTGCAGATGAGCTACGGCCATGTCGATCGGCTCGCCAAGCTGGTGCCGAACCTGCCCGCCGACCCGTGGACGCTCGATCGTGCGCTCAACGGCGTCAGCGAGCTGGCGGCCGAGTACAAGAATGACGGCGCGGTGCGGCACCTGCTCGATCTCGCGCGCAAGCTTGAAGGGTTGCCGCGGCACAGCTCGACCCACGCGGCGGGCGTGGTGATCGGCGATCGGCCGCTCAGCCAGCTCGTGCCGCTTTATCGCGATCCGCGTTCGGACATGCCGGTGACGCAGTTCGACATGAAATATGTCGAGGGCGCGGGGCTGGTGAAGTTCGACTTCCTCGGCCTCAAGACCTTGTCGGTGCTCAAGATGGCGGTCGAGCTGCTCGCCAAGCGCGACATCGTCGTCGATCTCAGCGCGCTGCCGATGGACGATAGGCAAGTGTTCGAGCTGCTCCAGCGCGGCGACACGGTCGGCGTATTCCAGCTCGAATCGGAGGGGATGCGGCGCACGCTGTCAGCGGTGCGGCCGACCAATTTCGGCGATATCATCGCGCTGGTCTCGCTCTACCGGCCGGGACCGATGGATAATATTCCGAGCTTCGGTCGCCGCAAGCAGGGCACCGAGCCGATCGAATATCCGCATGCGCTGCTCGAAGGCATCCTTGCCGAGACCTACGGCATCTTCGTCTATCAGGAACAGGTGATGCAGGCCGCGCAGATCCTGGCCGGCTATTCGCTCGGCGGCGCCGATCTGCTGCGCCGCGCGATGGGCAAGAAGATCAAGGCGGAGATGGATCAGCAGCGCGCGATCTTCGTCGCGGGATGCAAGGAGCATAATGGCATTGCGGAGGGCAAGGCCAACGAGCTGTTCGACTTGATCGACAAGTTCGCGGGCTACGGCTTCAACAAGAGCCACGCGGCGGCCTATGCGCTGCTCGCCTATCAAACGGCGTGGTTGAAGGCGCATCACGCGCCCGAATTCTACGCTGCGTCGATGAGCTTCGACATGGCGCTGACCGACAAGCTCAGCGTGTTCGTCGACGATATGCGGCGGCTGGGGGTGACGTGCCTGCCGCCGGACGTGAACGCCAGCGAGGCGGATTTCTCGGTCGAGCCCCACGACGAGGGGATCGCTGTCCGCTACGCGCTCGCGGCGCTCAAGGGCGTCGGTGAGCGGGCGATGGAGGAATTGGTCGCCGAGCGAAAGGCCAAGGGCGCGTTCGCGTCGCTCGGCGATGTCGCCAAGCGGGTCGATCCGCGGCTGCTCAACAAGCGGCAGCTGGAGACGCTCGGTTCTGCCGGCGCGTTCGATTCGATCGATACGCACCGCCCTGGCATCGTCGCGGTCGCCGAGACGATCCTCGCCACCGCGGCGCGGCTGCACGATCAGCGCACCAGCGGTCAGCATGGCCTGTTCGGCGAGAGCGACGCCGGGGGTGCGGCGATCAAGCCGCTCGCCACCGCGCGCTGGAGCATCGCCGAACGGATGGAGCAGGAGAAGGAAGCGTTCGGCTTCTATTTCTCGGCGCATCCGGTCGATCGGCACCGCCTGCTCGCCAAGATGCACGGCGCGCGCAACTTCGCCGCGCTCGGCGAATTGCCGATTGCCGAGGGGCAGCGCACCGGCGCGACGATGGCGGCGTTGGTCGAGGATGCGCGGTGGCGCACGTCGGCGCGGGGGCGGCGCTACATGATGGCGACGCTGTCCGATCCGACCGGGCAGTTCGTCGCGACCTGTTTCGAGGATTCGGTCGCGGGCGAGCTCGAAGAGGCGGCAAAGGTGGGCGGCTGCGGGCTGTTGACGGTCGAACTCGACCGACGGGCCGGCGAAGAGACGCCGCGCGTCACCGTCAAGCGCATCCAGCCGTTCGAGACGCTGGCGACCAGCGCGCGCGTCGCGATCGAGCTGACCGTCACCGACGCGGCGGCGCTGCGCCATATCGCGCAGCTCGTCGAAGGCGCGCGCGGCGGGCGCGGCGAATTGCGTGTTCGGGCAACGCTGGCAGGTGGCGGCACGGCGACCGTGCTGATCGGCCGCGACTTCCTGCTCGACGCCGAACTCGCCGCGAACCTGGAGACGGTGCCGGGCGTCGAGGACGTCGCGTTCAAGACGTCGGAGACTCGCCTGGCGTTGGTCGGCTGACCCCGCGCGGCGTTTTTCGAACAACGGGTTCGCTCACCCCGCTTGCGGATCGCGGCGAAGCATAGCACGATGCCGGATACCTCCAACGACCGATAAGCGGCGCTCCAGCCGTAGGGTCGCATGGGGCTGGACGGGAGAGGGCAATGCTCGGCGGCATGCAGGATTTCGAATTGCGAGTACCGCGGCTGCTCGATCACGCGAGCCGCGAGCATGGCGGGCAGAAGATCGTCACGCATTGGGCGGACGGGCACGAAACGCGCACCGATTGGGCCGGCATCGCGTGCGACGCGCGGCGGTTCGCGGCGGCGCTCGAACGGCTCGGCATCGCGCCGGGTGATCGCGTCGCGACGCTGGCGATGAACCACGCTCATCACCTGATCGCCTGGTACGGCACGATCGGGATGGGCGGCGTGGTCCACACGATCAACCCGCGGCTGTTCGACGACCAGCTCGTCTATATCGCCAACCATGCCGGCGACCGCGTGCTGCTCTACGACAAGGCGTTCCAGCCGATCGTCGATCGCCTCAAGCCTGAGTGGACCTCGATCGAGCGTTATATCGCCTTCGACGATGGGTCGTTCGATGCGCTGCTCGACGGCGAGAACGACGCCTATGCCTGGCGCGAGGGCGACGAGCGCGAGCCATGCATGCTGTGCTACACCAGCGGCACCACCGGCAATCCCAAGGGCGTGATCTACGAGCATCGTTCGACCGTGCTCCATGCAATGAATGCGACGCAGCCGTGGGTGATGGGGCTGTCCTCGCGCGACACGATCCTGCCGATCGTGCCGATGTTCCACGCCGCCGCCTGGGGGCTGCCTTTCGCAGCGGCGTTGGCGGGCGCGGCCTTGGTGTTCTCGCAGACCAACGAGGCGCAGGTGCTGTGCGACCTGATGCACAGCGAGAAGGTGACCCTGGGCAGCGGGGTGCCGACGGTGTGGCTCGCCTTCTTCCAGCATATCGATGGCGGTGCAGAGGTGCCGCCGACGCTCGACCAGATCACCGTCGGCGGATCGGCGGCGCCGCGCGCGATGCTCGCGCGGTTCCTCGATCTCGGGATCAAACCGACCCATCTGTGGGGGATGACCGAGACCTCGCCGGTCGCCACCGCGCTCGCACCGCGGCCCGATTGGGACGATCTCGATCGCGAGGCGAAGCTCGACGTGATCTGCCGCCAGGGGGCGGTGCCGTTCGGGATCGAATTGCGGATCGTCGATGACGATGGCGTCGAGCTGCCTCGCGACGGATTGGTATCGGGCCGGCTGCAGGTGCGTGGGCCGTGGATCGTGAAGCGTTATTTCGGCGCCGAGGCGGACGCGATCGATCACGAAGGATGGTTCGACACCGGCGATGTTGCGCTGCTGCACGCCGACGGCACGATGCAGATCACCGATCGCTCGAAGGACGTCATCAAATCGGGCGGCGAGTGGATCAGTTCGGTCGAGCTCGAAAATGCCGCGGTCGGCTGCCCAGGCGTGGCGGAGGCGGCGGCGATCGGCATCGCACATCCCAAATGGGACGAACGCCCGCTGCTCGTCGTGGTGCGCAAGGCGGGAAGCGAGGTGACGGCGGAAGCGATCCAAGCGCATTTGTCGGGCCAGGTCGCGAAATGGTGGCTGCCCGACGAGATCGTGTTCGTCGATGAACTCCCGCACACCGCGACAGGCAAGCTGCTCAAGACCGCGCTGCGCGAGCGCTTCAAGGATTATCGGCTGGCCGACGCCTGACGCCTTGCAACGCCACTCTCCGTAACCGTCATGCCGGACTTGTTCCGGCATCCAACGCGCCACAGGCGATAGCGCCCGCGGAGGGTTGGACCCCGGAACAAGTCCGGGGTGACGAACGGATGAGCCAAGAGCTTACTTCCGACGCGGGTTTGAGAGCCACGCATCAGCGGCGGCGAGCGCCCTCGAATCATCGACGTCGATCCAGTCGAGGTCGCTGCAATCGGCGACATGCGCGCGATTGTCCGCAGCGAGCGCACGGACGCCGTCGGTGAGCGACGGTGCGGGAAGGCCGCGGAGTGCTTCGAACAAGCGCTGACCGATCGCGAACACCCCGACGTCATAACAATCGTGGGGCTCCAGCCCCTTGCCGATCGCGGTGATGCGATCCCCCTCGGTCGCGACGCAGGTGACGTCCTCGGGATCGATCCATTTGTGGCCGAGGCGGCGGTCGATTCCTAGCGTCAGCCCGCCTTGCGCGCCGGCTTCCGCGACACGAGCGTAAAGCGCGGGCGTCACGAGGTGGTCGCACATCGCCAGCAGCGCCTCGCCGGCGACGCGATCCGCCGCCCCCAGCACTGAGACGCCGTTGGGTTGCCGCCAATCCGCCGTCCGCGCGGTCTCGACCGCGAGCGGCCAGTCGCGCGCCGCGAGGTGCGCCTCGATCGCCTCGGCCTCATAGCCCGTCACGACCACCGCCCGCGCGATCCCCGCCGCGGCCAGCGAGGTCAGCGCCCGGTCGATCAGCGGCACGCCGGCGACCGGGCAGAGCGGCTTCGACGGCGCGGCGTCGCGCAGTCGGCTGCCCTGCCCGGCGGCGAGCAGGATCGCGGTGTCGATCACCTCAGGCTGCGGCGATGAACGCCTCGACCGCCTCGTGCGCATGGTCGTCGGTCATCTGCTCGCGCGGGTGCTTGCAGAAATAGGCCGACGGCGCATCGATCACGCCGCCGACGCCGCGATCCTTGGCGATCTTGGCGCAGCGGATCATGTCGATCGCGACCCCCGCCGAATTGGGCGAGTCCTCGACCGA